>NZ_JBEZXU010000011.1:0-154654 GCF_040638175.1 Actinoplanes sp. NPDC026670 | reverse complement strand
ACGGCTCGCGGTCTGCTGCCCGCTCTGCCGGACCGCCGGCCGTCGCTGACGGCGGTAATGGCGGTGCCGATACCGCGGTGGGCGACGGCTCGCGGTCTGCTGCCCACTCCGCTGGACCGCCGGCCGTCGCTGACGGCGGTAATGGCGGTGCCGATAGCGCGGTGGGCGACGGCTCGCGGTCTGCTGTCGGCGGCGCCGGGCCGCCTGCCGTCACCGACCGCGGGAACGGCGGTGTGCGCGACGGCTCGCGGGCTTTCGGGGGCGCGGTGGGCGTACCGCAAAAGGGTTTGGAAACCGGCAGTGAGGCACCCACCTGGAGAAAACGATGAGGGTTTTGCATCTGTCGAATCTCTACGCGCCGGTGATCGGCGGGCTGGAGCGCAGCATCGCGACCAGCGGCGAGGAGATGGTGCGGCGTGGGCACAAGATCACCGTGCTGACGCTGGCGACGCCGGAGGCGCCGCACGACGAGACGATCAATGGGGTACGGGTGATCCGCATCCGCAGCATCACCAACACCATGGCGCCCGGCCTGAACCGGGACCCGCGTAAGCCGTTCCATCCGACGATGGCCGACCCGCTGGCGACGGCCGGGATCGCCCGTGTGCTCCGCGCCCACGACTTCGATCTGGTGCACAGTCACGACTGGCTGATGTACAGCTATCTGCCGCTGCACGACACCCCGCTGGGCCTGCCGCACGTGCACACCGCACACGATTTCGGGCTGACGTGTGTGCGCAAGACGTTCGCCCGGGACGGCCGCCGCTGTGACGGCCCGAGCCTGGGCAAATGTGTCCCGTGTGCCTCCGGCCAGTACGGCCGGCCGAAATCGGCCCTGCTCACCGCCGGTCTGCGAGCCCACCGGCACCGGGGCATCGATTGTCTGACGGCGATCTCGAACTCGGTGGCGTCGGCCCTCAACCTGGCCCGGCTCCCCGGCGAGCTGCCGGTGCAGGTGATCTCCAGCCTGGTCCCGGACGGCCTCGACGAGCTGGCCCGGGTCACACCCCGCCCGGACTGGCTGCCGGACGAGCCGTACCTGCTGTTCGTCGGCCAGCTCGGCCCGCACAAGGGCATCGACGTGCTGTTCGACGCGTACGAGAAGCTGTGCGCCGGCCTCGACGACCCGCCCCGGCTGGTCTGTCTCGGCACGACCCGCGACGACACCCCGCCGATCCCGGAGGGGGTGCTGGTGCGTACCGATGTGCCGCATCCGCAGGTGATGTCGGCCTGGCGGCACGCGGCCGCCGGGGTGGTGCCATCGCTGCTGGAGGGCATGGGCCAGGTCGCGGTGGAGGCGATGCTGGCCGGCACCCCGCTGATCGCGTCAGCGTCCGGCGGGCTGCTCGACGTGGTCCGCGACGACGGCGTGCACGGCCTGCTGGTGCCACCGGGTGACGCGGAGGCCCTGCACGCGGCGCTGCTGCGCCTGCTCACCGACCCGGACCTGGCCGCCCGGTTGCGGGCCGGCGGTCTTCAGCGTGGCCTCGACTTCACCGCGGCCCGCGTCGTCCCCCAGATCGAGGAGGTCTACCGTGCCTGCATCGCCGCGTGACTCGTTCGGACGCCATTCGTTCGGACATGCCGAGGCCCGCCTGCTGAACGACCCCGGCCGTCCCCGGATCCTGGTGGTCGGGTCGGGATGGCGGTTCCTGTCCGGGATCAGCTACTACACCTGCCGGCTCAGCAACGCCCTGCATGATCGGTACGAGGTGGGCGCGATCCTGATGCGCCGGCTGCTGCCGGCCCGGCTCTACCCCGGCCGGCGCCGGGTCGGTCACTCGCTCGCCGATCTGCGGTACGACCAGGACGTCCGGGTCTTCGACGGCGTCGACTGGTGGGCGGTGCCGAGCCTGTTCCGGGCGGTCGGGTTCCTGCGCCGGTTCCGGCCGGACGTGCTGGTGCTCCAATGGTGGACCGGGGCGGTGCTGCACTCGTACCTGGCGCTGGCGCTGGCCGCGCGGAAACTCGGGATCCGGGTGGTCGTCGAGTTTCACGAGGTGCAGGACACCGGGGAGGCCCGGCACCGGTGGGCGGCCCGGTATGTGCGCCGGTGCATCCGGCCGCTGCTGAGCCGCACCGACGGGGTGGTGGTGCACTCCCGGTTCGACCAGGCGGCGCTGGCCGAGGCGTACGACCTGGGGGCGGTGCCGGCCGAGGTGGCGCTGCACGGGCCGTTCGACCATCACCTGCCGGACCGGCCGGTACGCGCACCCGGCGACGAGGTGTGCCGGCTGCTGTTCTTCGGGACGATCCGGCCGTACAAAGGGCTCGAAGATCTGATTGAAGCCTTTGCCGACCTGGGCCCGAACTATCACCTGACGGTGGTCGGGGAGACCTGGGAGGGCTGGACCGGGCCGGGCCGGATGATCGACGGGTCGCCGGTCCGGGACCGGATCGAGTTCGTCAACCGCTACGTCGCCGACGCCGAGGTCAACGAGTTCTTCGCGCACGCCGACGTGGTGGTGCTGCCCTACCGGCGCAGCTCGGCGAGCGGCCCGCTGCACATCGCGATGAGCCACGGCCTGCCGGTGGTGGTCACCGCGGTCGGCGGCCTCGTCGAGGCCGCCGAACACTACAGCGGAACCGTCTTCGTCCCGGCGGCGTCACCGGGCGAACTGCGGGAGGCGATCGTCCGGGCCGCCGGCCTGGCCGGCCGGCGGCACACCGATCCTTCTTCATGGGGGCGTACGGTCGACGCGTACACCCGCCTGCTGACCCGGATCGGGATCGCTCAGGAGCCGGTGTTCGACAGTGCCACGTCGTCGAACCAGACACTGCCCTTGTTGTCGCCCGACTTGAGGTGAAGCTGGACACTCGTCGCGCCGGACGGGGCGACCGCGTCCACGGTCAGCCGGGTCCAGTCGCTGTCGCCCTTCACGACCCGTTTCGACGTGTTCTGGCCGAGCCAGCGGTCGTTGATGTCGAACCAGCTCAGGGCGATCTCGTTGGAGCCGGTCACGTTCACGCCGCGGGCCCACGCCTCGGCGTGCCAGGTCTGGCCGGCCCGCACCGGGTCGACAGGTGACGTGCGCACCGACGGCAGGCTGGAGCCGGCCCGGGCGGTTCCGCTGAACCGCGCCGAGAACCCGCCGGAACGGGACGCGTCCCGGGCCCGGACGGCGGTTCCCTCGTCGGCCAGGTACGGCCGCCACGGCGAACTGCCCGGGCTCGCCTCGAAGTCGAGGTCCAGGAGGTTGTTCGTGAGCCGGTTGCCGGCCCACGCGTTGCGCACCACGTTGACCGCCGGTTTGGCCGTCCCGTCCGCCCGGAACAGCCCGAACCGGTACTGCGCCGGAACCTTCGACACCTGCGAGTTCGACGGGATCGCGCCGTCCGCGAAGTCGTAGAGCGTCCACGGGGCCACCGAGCGGACACCCGCCTCGGCGGCGGCCGTGAACGTCCGGGCCAGGAACGCCAACTGCTCGCCCTCGCTGCTGGTGGCGGTGCTCAGGCCGGTCTCACCGATCACGATCGGGTCCGGGCTGACCGCCGCCTGGGCCCGCTGGATCTCGGCCAGCGCCCGCTCCGAGTTCCCGTAGAAGTGGTAGTCGTAGTAGTCCAGCGGGGTGTCGGCGAGGGTCGCCTTGATCCGGGCCAGCCCGGCCGCGCCGCTCTGGCCGTCCACCGACAGGGTCAACGGCATCTGTGGTACGGCCTCGCGCACCGCCGGAATCAGCCTCTGCACCCAGGCCACGGCGGCCGGGTCGGTCGACACGAACTCGTTCTTCAACTCCACCGACAGCACCCGGCGGTCGTCGGCGTACGGCGTGAGGACCGCTTTCGCCCAGGCCGCGCTGCCGGCCGCGTCGGAGTAACCGGACCACCAGTCGAACAGGGTCAGCTTCACGCTCAGTCCCTGCGAACCGGCGATGCTGATGAACTTGCGCAGCCGCTCGGTGTACTCGGCCCGGGGCTTCGGGAAGCCGAACGACTGGGGGAAGACGATGATCCGCACGTTGTCCGCGCCGAGAGCGGCCGCCTTGGCCATGTCCGCCTCGATGCGGGCCGCGTCGAAGCCGGTCCACATCGCAGACCAGCCGGCGTTCGACGGGTAGTAGTTGATGGTCCGGGCGGTGGTGACCGCCGCGAGCCGGGACTTCAAAGTCACCGTCGTCTCGGCCCCGATCGTCACCGGCTTCGGGTCGCCCACCGGAAGAACCGACACCTGGGGTGTCGGCTCAGCCGCGGACGAGCCGGAGGCCGGAAGCGTGACAGCGAGCAGAAGAGTGGAAGCCAGGATCGCCGCGGCACGGGTACGAGCTGAGGTCACGGTGATTCGGAGCCCTTCGGTTCGTTCAGGTGGTGACCCCTCCTTTCGGTTGTCCGCCCCTTGGCCGTCAGGGCTGGGCTGATGCAGTGCCGTTGCGATCCGGGAGCGTGCCGGGAACCCGCCTTCATTCCGCCGATGGCGGCCGATGATTCCCCCTTCGGCCTCCCGGGGACGACGGGTCAGTCCGGGTAGTGGCGTGGGGTGTAGACGGCCGTGGTCCCGTCGCCGCGGGTGACCGCCCGGGTCTGCGACGAGCCGATGATCAGCAGGCAGCGCATGTCGATGCTCGCCGGGTCGAGCGCGGCCAGCGTGGTGATGCGCACCGACTCCTCCGGGCCGCCGACATCCCGCCCGACCACCACCGGCGTGCCCGGCCGGCGGTGGCTCCGCAACAGCTCCAGAGCTCGGACCAACTGCTCCCGGCGGGTCTTCGACGCCGGGTTGTAGACCGCGATCACCAGATCGGCGACCGCCGCGGCCCGCAGCCGGGACTCGATCACCGACCACGGTTTGAGCCGGTCGGAGAGCGACAGGATGCAGAAGTCGTGCCCGAGCGGCGCGCCGGCCCGGCTCGCCACCGCCTGCGCCGCGGTCAGGCCGGGCAGGATCCGCACCGGGACGTCCAGCCACTGCGGGTCCTCGGCCACCTCCAGGACGGCGGCGGCCATCGCGAAGACCCCCGGGTCACCGGAGGACACGACCGCCACCCGGCGGCCACGTTTCGCCAGGTCCAGCGCGAATGCGGCCCGCTCCGCCTCGACCCGGTTGTCCGAGGGGTGGCGGTTCTGACGCGGGTTCGGCGGAACCCGGTCCACATAGGGCCCGTAGCCGACCAGATCGTCGGCGTCGGCCAGCGCCTCCTGCGCCTCGGGGGTCAGCCAGTGGCGGCTGCCCGGACCCAGACCGACCACGGTTACCTGGCCGGCCCGGCCGGCGGTCGCGATCCGGCTCAGCGCCGTCGCGTTCGCCTCCTCCAGGCTGACCATGCCGGTCTGCCGACCCACGGTCCGGGCGGGCGGCGTGAGGACGACGTCCAGACCCGCGGCCCCGGCCCCGGCGGCTTCGGCGTCTGCGGCTTCGGTCCTGGCTGCTTCGGCCCCCGCGCCTTCGGTCCCGGCGGCTTCGGTGTCCGCCGCTTCGCTACCGGCTGCTTCGGCGTCCGCCGCTTCGGTCCCGGCCGTGAACGCGGTGGCGGCCGGGCTCGGCAGCAGGGCCAGCGAGAAGTACGGCACGGTCGCCGGATCGACGTCGCGCAACGGGCCCGACCGTTCCCGATCAGTGGTGGCGCGTTCCACATACCAGGCGTCGTCAAGACGGCCGGCCTGATCCAGCGCCTCCCGGACCCCTTCGAAGGTGCGGCCCAGCTTCATCACTGCGGCCGAGTCGGTGGCAGCCAGCCGGGCGGCCAGTTCCTTCGGCTCCAGGGTGCCGGGCAGGACGGTCAGCACCTCGTCCCGTTCCATCAGCGGCCGGCCCAGCACCGCCGAGGCGGCGCTCACCGAGGTCACCCCCGGGACCACCGCGGTCTCGTACCGCCCGGAGAGCCGTTTGTGCATGTGCATGTAGGAGCCGTAGAAGAACGGGTCGCCCTCGGCCAGCACCACCACGTCCCGCCCGGCGTCCAGGTGCGCGGCCAGCCGGGCCGCCGACGCCGCGTAGAACTCGTCGATGGCGCCCTGATAGCCGCCCGGATGATCGGTCGTCTCGGTGGTCACCGGGTAGATCAGGGCCTCCTCGATCTGGCCCTCCCGCAGGTAGCCGGCGGCGATCGCGCGGGCGTTGCTGCGCCCGTGCCGCGCCGCGTGGTACGCCACCACGTCGGCCGAGCCGATCAGCCGCGCCGCCTTGACCGTCACCAGCTCCGGGTCGCCGGGGCCCAGGCCCACCCCGAAGAGCCGCCCGGTCGGGGCCGTCACCTGCGAGGGAATCGCCGCCGCGGTGTCGCCGCGGGCTGCGTCGTCAGTCATCGAAGTCCTTGCGTGGGTTCTCCGGCCGTTCAACCAGAGGGGGATGTCGGTCCGGTCTTACTCGGCCGGGTTCGGCCTCGTTCGGCCTTGGCCGGTTTGTTCGGCCTTGCTCGGCTCGTCCGGCTCTGCTCGGCTTGCTCGGCTCTACTCGGCTCTACTCGGCTTCTGAGGCCAGGGCGTTCACCGCGGCGGCGGTGATGGCGCTGCCACCCCGGCGGCCGCGCACGATCAGATACTCCAGGCCCGACTCGGCCAGCGCCTCCTTCGACTCGGCCGCGCCGATGAACCCGACCGGGATCCCGATCACCGCGGCCGGCCGGGGCGCGCCCGCCTCGACCATCTCCAGCAGCCGGAACAGCGCGGTCGGCGCATTGCCGATCGCCACCACGGCGCCGTCCAGCCGGTCACCCCAGAGGTCCATCGCGGCCGCGCTGCGGGTGTTGCCGATCTCCGCCGCCAGCCCCGGAACCGCGGGGTCACGCAGCGTGCAGACCACATCGTTGGCGGCCGGCAGCCGGGACCGGGTCACCCCGGACGCGACCATCTCGGCGTCGCACAGGATCGGCGCGCCACCGAGCAGAGCCTTCCGCGCCGCGGTCACCACCCCCGGACTGAACCGGACATCCTCCACCAGATCCACCATCCCGCAGGCGTGGATCATCCGGACCACCACACGTGACACGTCCTCCGGCAGCCCCGACAGGTCAGCCTCGGCCCGGATCGTGGCGAAGGATCGCCGGTAGATCTCCGCGCCGTCACGCACGTACTCCATCGCTCAGGATCCCCTCGCCACCGCTATCGCATCTGCCAGCCGATCTACCCCCGCCGCGTGCTCCAGCCTGCCGTTCGCCGTGGTAGCGACCGGTTGGTCGTTCGCCGTGGTAGCGACCGGTTGGTCGTTCGCCGTGGCAGCGACCGGTCGGCCGTTCGCCGCGGTAGCAACCGGTCGGCCGTCCGCCGTGGCAGCGACCGGCCTGTCGTCCGCTGCGGTAGCGACCAACCTGCCGTCCGCTGCGGTAGCGGCCTGCCGGTCGTCCGCTGCTGTCGTGGCCGGTGTGAGGACGCTGATCCTCGCTGGTCGCGGGCTCGGGGTCGATGGTCCGACCGGGCCGCGATCATCGACCGGGGACCGGCCTGCGGGCACCGCCGGCTGCCGGACGGCGGCGGGGACGTGGACACCCGGCTCTTCGTCATCGGCCGGACGGTGGGTGATCAGGTAGCCGTCGGCGGTCGCCTCGGCGCGCACGTGCGGGAACGCCGGGCTGCCGCACGCGCGGGCGCACCCCACCCAGTGCACCGGGAGGCCGGCGATGAAACGGGCTGCCGTGGTGGCGTCGGCTCGCACGTCGGCCAGCGATTTCGCGCAGCCCGGCCGGCCCGCGCAGGCGGTCACGCCGGACCACGGCGAGCCCGGCGCCACGGCCAGCCCGGCGCCGGTCAGGCGGTCCGCCCACGCCTCGGCCGCCTCCGGCGCCAGATCGGGCACCACCACACCGCGCCAGGGCGTCACGATCAGCAGGTCAGCATTTTCCAGAACCCTCAGCGGCACGCCATCGAGCCGCCCCAGCGGCACCAGCGCCCCGACCGCCGAGAGCCCGTCCGCCTGTGGCACCACGCCGATCAGGTCACCTGGCTCGGGGGCGCCGGCAGGTGTCGCCACCTCGACCGGAACGGGCGTCACACCGAGCGCCGCCACCACCCGCGCCGAGACCCGGGCCGGACCGTCGGCCAGCTCCCGTAGCCGCCAGGCCACCGCCCCGCCGGACCGCTGCGCCTCCCGCTCCGCCAGGAACGCGTGGGCAGCGGCGAGGAGCACAGGCACGACGTCGTCATGGCCGGCCCGCAACCCGGTGTCGTGCCCGCCGAGCCGAATCGCGAACAGATCACCGTCAGCCGACACCCGCGGCCGGGGAACAACCGCACCAGCCCTAGTGGGACCTGGGGCGGCGTCGTCACCGGCCGAACAGGGGGTGGCATCGTCACCGGCCGAACGCGGGGCAGCATCGTCACCAGCCGAACACGGGGCAGCGTCGTCATCGGCCGAACGCGGGGCGGTGTCGTCACCGGCCGGGGGCGGGACGGGGATCGCGGCCACGTCGGCGGCCAGTGGGACCTGGCCGATGGCGAAGAGGAACTTGCCCGGCAGGGCGGCCAGCGAGGCGTCAGCCTGGAGCGCGAGGTCGAGCCGTCCTACGAGAGCGCGAAGGGGAGATCCGCACAGCGGGGGGGCCGCAATGTTCCGTACGTTGTCATGGGTCTGGGAAGGCAGCAGGCCCGCCGACCGCAACCGGGCCGCCAAGGCCGGCGCATCGCCCTCTCGTAATGCTCTGAGCTGGAGGTTTGCGCGGGAGGTCAGCTCCAGGCCGCCGTCGCCGAACTCCTCGGCGAGCTCGCGCAGCGAGCGCAGCTGAGCGCCGGACAGCAGCCCCCCTGGCAGCCGGACCCGGGCCAGCATGCCGTCGGCTGCGGCGTGCAGCCGCAGCGCGCCGGGACAGGCGTCGGTGTCCGACCAACGGGGAGTCATGGCCCGGATACTACGGCGGGCCCCCGACAGGAATTCACCTCCGTCGTGCGGCGGGTCGGGAGCGTCACAGCGGCCGTTCCGCCTTGACGCGGGACACCGGGGTTCGGAAAGGTTAGGGGCCAACGAGCGGCGACGCCGCGGAGGAAGCCGGTGTGAGTCCGGCGCGGTCCCGCCACTGTCACCAGGGGATTCTCTGGGAGCCAGAAACTCCGGTCGCCGTGATGTCCGTCTACCCGGGGCGCGGACCCCGAGGGGGAGTGCGCTGTGTTCCTGCTGCTGTCGACGTCCGACACCGACCTGCTCAGCGCCCGGGCCAGTGGCTCGGCGTGGCGCCCGGCCAACCCGGCCCGCACCGCTGTCGACGACCTGCCCGCCCTGCTCGACGGCGTCGATCTCGTGGTGGTGCGCATCCTCGGTGGCCGCCGGGCCTGGGAGGAGGGCCTCGACGCGCTGCTCGCGAGCGGTCTGCCGGTCGTCGTCCTCGGTGGTGAGCAGGCGCCCGACGCCGAGTTGATGAGACTGTCCACGGTGCCGGCCGGTGTCGCTGCGGACGCGCACACCTACCTGGCGCAGGGCGGTGCGGAAAATCTCGCGTCGCTGCACGACTTCCTCTCCGACACGGTGCTGCTGACCGGCAACGGGTTCGCTCCGGCGGTCGAGACCCCGCAGTGGGGTCTCCTGCCGAGGGCGGAGAGCAGCGGCCGGGAGACGGTCGCGGTGCTCTACTACCGCGCCCACCACATGGCCGGCAACACCGCCTTCGTCGAGGCGCTGTGCCAGGCGATCGAGGCCAAGGGCGGCCGGGCGCTGCCGATCTTCACGGCCTCGCTGCGGACCGCCCCGCCGGAGCTGCTGGCCGAGCTGCGCAAGGCCGACGCGCTGGTGGTGACGGTGCTGGCGGCCGGCGGCACCCGCCCGGCCACGGCGAGCGCGGGCGGCGACGACGAGGCGTGGGATGTCGGCGTGCTCGCCGACCTGGACGTGCCGATCCTGCAGGGCCTGTGCCTGACCAGCTCGCGGGCCGCGTGGGAGGCCAGCGACGACGGCCTCTCCCCGCTGGACGCGGCGACGCAGGTCGCGATCCCCGAGTTCGACGGGCGGATCATCACGGTGCCGTTCTCGTTCAAGGAGATCGACGAGGACGGGCTGTCGGTCTACGTGGCCGACCCGGAGCGGGCGCTGCGGGTGGCCGGCATCGCGGTGGCACACGCCCGGCTGCGGCACGTGCCGCCGGCCGAGCGGCGGATCGCGCTGATGCTGTCGGCCTATCCGACCAAGCACTCCCGGATCGGCAACGCGGTCGGCCTGGACACCCCGGCGTCCACCGTCGCGCTGCTCGCGGCCCTGTCCGAAAAGGGCTACCGGATCGGTGACTTCGGATCCTTCGACGGTGACGGCCTGATCCACACGCTGATCGCCGCCGGTGGCCAGGACCCCGACTGGCTGACCGAGGAGCAGCTATCGGAGAACAAGGTCCGGATCTCGGGTTCGGCCTACGAGTCCTGGTTCGTGACGCTGCCGGAGGATTTCCGGGAGAGCGTCGTGCAGCACTGGGGGCCGCCGCCCGGCGAGCTCTACACCGACGGCGGCGACATCGTGCTGGCCGCTCTCCGCGACGAGAACATCGTGGTGATGGTGCAGCCGCCGCGTGGTTTCGGGGCCAACCCGGTCGCCATCTACCACGACCCCGACCTGCCGCCGTCGCATCACTACCTGGCGGCCTACCGGTGGCTCGCCGACGAGTTCGGCGCGCACGCCGTCGTGCACGTCGGCAAACACGGCAACCTGGAGTGGCTGCCCGGCAAGAACGTCGGCATGTCCGCTTCGGACGGCACCGACGCGGCGCTCGGTGACCTGCCGCTGATCTACCCGTTCCTGGTCAACGACCCGGGCGAGGGCACCCAGGCCAAGCGCCGGGCGCACGCCACCCTGGTCGACCACCTGATCCCGCCGATGGCCCGCGCCGAGTCCTACGGCGACATCGCCCGGCTGGAGCAGCTCCTCGACGAGCACGCCAACATCGCGGCCCTCGACCCGGCGAAACTCCCGGCGATCCGGGCGCAGATCTGGACCCTGATCCAGGCCGCCAAGATGGACCACGACCTCGGTCAGGCCAACCGGCCCGACGACGAGGAGTTCGACGACTTCATCATGCACATCGACGGATGGCTGTGTGAGGTCAAGGACGTGCAGATCCGTGACGGGCTGCACGTGCTCGGCGCGGCCCCGGCCGGTGAGGCGCGGATCAACCTGGTGCTGGCCATGCTGCGGGCCCGGCAGATGTGGGCCGGCAAGGTGGCCGCCCTGCCGGGTCTGCGTGAGGCGCTGGGCCTGACGGAGGACGCGTCCACCGCGGAGACCGATCGGGTGGAGGCGGAAGCCCGCGAGTTGATCACGAAGATGGAAGAGGCCGGCTGGCCGGCCGTCGTTCCCGACATCTCCGACAACCCAGACGTGGTGCGGGTGCTGGAGTTCGCCGCCACCGAGGTGGTGCCCCGGCTCGCCAAGACCACCGACGAGCTCACCCATGTGTTGCACGCGCTCGACGGCGGCTACGTGCCGGCCGGCCCCAGCGGCTCCCCGCTGCGCGGCCTGATCAACGTGCTGCCCACCGGCCGTAACTTCTACTCGGTCGACCCGAAGGCGATTCCCAGCCAGCTCGCCTGGGAGACCGGCCAGGCGATGGCGGAGTCACTGCTCACCCGCTACCGCGCCGACCACGGCGAGTGGCCCCGCTCGGTCGGCCTCTCCGCCTGGGGCACCAGCGCCATGCGGACCGCCGGCGACGACATCGCCGAGATCCTGGCCCTCATCGGTGTCCGCCCGATCTGGGACCCGGCGTCCCGGCGGGTCACCGGGCTGGAGCCGATCACCGCCGAGGAACTGGGCCGTCCCCGCGTCGACGTGACGGTTCGTATCTCGGGTTTCTTCCGGGACGCGTTCCCGCACGTGGTGGCGCTGCTCGACGACGCCTTCAAGCTGATCGCCGAGCTCGACGAGCCGGACAACTACGTCCGCGAGCATGCGCTGCGCGACCAGGGCGAGCACGGCGACTGGCGACGCGCCCGGACGCGGATCTTCGGGTCCCGCCCCGGAGCGTACGGCGCCGGCATCCTGCCTCTGATGGACAGCCGGAACTGGCGGGACGACGCCGACCTGGCCGAGGTCTACGCGGTGTGGGGCGGGTTCGCCTACGGCCGTGACCTGGACGGGGTTCCGGCCCGTGGGGACATGGAGAACGCGTACCGGCGGATCGACGTGGCCGCGAAGAACATCGATACCCGCGAGCACGACATCATCGACTCGGACGACTACTTCCAGTACCACGGCGGCATGATCGCCACGGTTCGCGCGCTGACCGGTAAGGCGCCCGCGGCGTACATCGGCGACTCCACCAACCCGGACCAGGCACGCACCCGCAGCCTGACCGAGGAGACCGCCCGGATCTTCCGGGCCCGGGTGGTGAACCCACGCTGGATCGCCGCGATGCGCCGGCACGGCTACAAGGGCGCGTTCGAGCTGGCCGCGACCGTCGACTACCTGTTCGGCTACGACGCCACCGCCGGCGTGGTCACCGACTGGATGTATGAGCAGCTCGCCGCCAGCTATGTGCTGGACGCCGACAATCAGGAGTTCATGCGCCAGTCCAACCCGTGGGCGCTGCACGGCATCACCGAGCGCCTGCTGGAGGCGGCCGACCGCAAACTGTGGGACTCGCCGGAGCCGGAGACGCTGGCCGCCCTCCAGCAGCTCTACCTGGAGACGGAGGGCGACCTGGAAGACGGCCCGGCATGACCCGCTGAAAGACGGACGACGGCCCGGGGTGACCGCTGGAAGAGGGCGGACAACCCGGCGCGACAGGGGTCAGGCCTGCCGGCGGCGCAGCAGATAGGTGTCCATGATCCAGCCGTGCCGCTCACGGGCCTCGGTCCGGGTCGTCACGATCTCGTCGCCCACCTCGGCGACCGGCCCGGCCGCCAGCAACTCGTCGGGCGTGCTCACGTAGGCGCCCCAGTAGATGTCGGCGTCCGGGTACTTGGTGAACGCATGCTGGGCGTCGAGCATCACGACCACGTCGTCGGCGCCCTCCGGCCAGCCCTCGGCCAGCCGCCGCCCGGTGGTGACCTGGAACGGCTGCCCCACCCGGTTGAGCCCGACCCGGTGTTTGGCGGCCAGCGCCGACACACTGCTGATGCCGGGGATCACCTCGAACTCGAACTCGACCGCCCCGCGCTCCAGGATCTCCTCGAGGATGGCGATCGTCGAGTCGTAGAGCGCCGGGTCGCCCCAGACCAGGATCGAGCCGATCTCGTCGTCCTTGAGGTGCTCGGCGATCAGCTCCTCCAGGACCAGGGACCGCCGGTGCCGCCAGTCGGCGACGGTGCCGGTGTAGTCGGCCGGGTTGCGGTCACGATCCGGGTCGCGGCCCTCGATGATCCGTTTCCGCGGCTGCGAGTAGCCCCGGATCAGGCGTTCCCGCAGCTCGATCAGGCTCGCCTTGGTCTCACCCTTGTCGAGCAGGAAGAACACATCGGTCCGGCCGATCGCCTTCGCCGCTTGCAGGGTCAGATGGTCCGGGTCGCCCGCGCCGATCCCGACTACACAGATCTTCCGCACGCCCTGAGTCTGCCTCACCCGCGGCGGCGGGCCGCCGCCAGGCCGCTGCGATGAGCGATGGCGACGAGCTGCGCGCGACTCGCGGCCTCCAGTTTGGTCAAAATCCGGTGGACGTACGTACGGACGGTCTCCGGACTCAACGACAGCGCCCGAGCGATCGACGCGTTGTCGTCGCCGTCGGCCAGAGCCGTGAGCACCTCCAGCTCACGGGCGGTCAGTCGGTCCAGCCCCAGGTCGGCGGCCGGTTGTGGCGCCGTCGCCGCGTGGGCCATCACCTGCCGGGTCACGCCGGGGGAGAGGACCGGCTCCCCGCGGGCGGCGGCCCGGACGGCGTCCCGCAGCGGCCCGGGCGAGGTGTCCTTGAGCAGGTATCCGTCGGCGCCGGCCCGCATCGCCCCGAGCACCTCGTCATCGGTGTCGAACGTGGTCAGCATGAGGATCGCCACATCCCGGCCGGCCGGTTCGGCCCGGAGCTCGCGGACCGCGGCGATCCCGTCGCCACCGGGCATCCGGATGTCCATCAGGACGACGTCCGGCCGCAGCCGCCGGACCAGAGCGGCCCCGGCCACCCCGTCGGACGCCCCACCGACCACCTCGATCGGCAGCGGGCCGCTGAGCCCGGCCGTCTCGGAGGGCGGTTCCGGGTCGTCGCCGGTGAGCAGCGCAGTTATTCCCGCTCGGACCAGCGACTGATCGTCGACGAGCACTACCCGTACCGAAATCATCTGATCGTCTCCAGAGGCAACGCCGCACTGACCCGCCAACCGTGTTCGACCGGCCCGGCGTCGAGCCGGCCCCCGGCCGCGGCGACGCGTTCGCGAAGCCCGGTCAACCCGGCCCCGCTCGCCCCCGGCTCGCCGGACACCCCGTCGTCCTCGACGCTGACCAGCAGGATCCCGTCGTCCGCGCGGATCTCGACCGCGATGCTGCGCCCGGCCGAATGCCGGAGCACGTTCGTGACAGCCTCCCGGACCAGCCGGTATGCGGTCGCCGCGGTGGCCGGATCACCGACCGGCTCGATCGCGGCGCGTACCCGGAATCCGGCATCCCGCGCGGTGTCCATCAGCGCGTCGAGGTCACCGAGCGACGGCTGCGGCCGCAATTTCCGGACCGTGCTCCGCAACTCGGTGAGCGCATCGGACAGCGCCCGCGCCACATGATCGAGGGCGGCGACCGCGGCGTCCGGCCGGCGGGGCGCCTCCTGCCGGGCCACGTTCGCCTGGATCGCGGCGACGGTCAGCGCGTGCCCGATCGAATCGTGCAGTTCCCGGGAGAGTTCCTGGTTGTGTTCGTGGATCCGGCGGCCGGCCTCCAGTTCGATCTGGCGGCCGGTGAGCGCGGCGATCCGGCGCCGGGCCCGGACCAGCTCGCCGATGGCGATCGCGGCGGCCATCAGCGCGAGGTGGCCGATCCCGTCGTAGAGCACCACGAACCCGAAGTCCTGCCCCTCACGCAGCCGGAACACCACCGAGACGACGAGCGCGACCAGCCCCGCGGCGACGGCGATCCGGCGGTGCCCGGCCTCGGCGGCCGAATACAGCGCGGCGGCCACCGGCACCGCGACCCCGATCGCCGGAAAGCCTGCCGCATAATAGGCGAAAAGCCCAAGAACGGTCAGGATCGCCACGGTACGGGAGTGCCGCCGCCGCCCGAGCATGAGGGCTCCGAGGGCGGCCGCCCCCAGGTAGGCCCCGCCGCTTCCGGGTTCGCCGCCCAGCCCGGCCGTGGCGATCAGCGCCAGCACCCCGGCGACCCCGGCCGCGACCGCGACGTCCACCAGCACCTTCCGCACGTCTCGATGCTAGGCAGAGTTCGCCGGATCCGGGTACGCCAGAAAGCGACACCCCGGCCGGACGCCGGCTCAGCCGGGGTGGATCGGGGCCGTCGGGGATGCCTCCCGGCCGCCCGCCGGCTCAGTCGGGCAGGATCGGCACCGACGGGGACATCTCCCGGCCGATCATCGCGGCCCGCCGCAGCGCGCTCGACCCGAACCGGTCACGAACCCGGTCGACCGCCGCGTCCAGCCCGTCGTCACGGGGTGGCTCGAACGGCAGCTCCATCTGCACCGCGCCGTCCCCGTCGAGGTTGCTGACCGCCACCCCGACCAGGGTGAGCCCCCGCTCGGTGATCAGCGGCCACGCCTCGCGCAGCAGATCGACCGAGGTCCGCAGCACCGCGCCGGTCTGCATGGTCGCCTTGAGCAGGCTCCGCTGCCGGGTGGCCCGGCTGAAGTCACCGAACCGCAGCCGCAACGTGATCGTCCGCCCGGCCCGGTGCGCCTTGCGCATCCGCTGCGTGACCCGGTCGACGAGAGCCCCGAGAACCGCCTCGACCTCGGCGAAACCACGCGACCCGGAGCCGGAGCGCCCGAGCGCACATTGCGCCCCGATCGAGCCGCGCCGCCGCCCGGTCTCCACCCGGCGTGGGTCGCGGTTGTGCGCGAGCGCGTGCAGATGCCGCCCGGCGCCGTCACCGAGCATGGCGACGAGTGCCGCCTCCCCGATCCGCGCGACGTGCCCGACCGTGTGGATCTGCCGCTCCCGCAGCTTGGCGGCGGTGACCGGCCCGACTCCCCACAGTCTCTCCACCGGGAGCAGGTGCAGGAACGCCAGCTCCCGCCCGGGTGGCACGACCAGCAACCCGTCCGGCTTGCCGACGCCGCTGGCCACCTTGGCCAGGAACTTGGTCGGCGCCACGCCGACCGTGATCGGCAGCCCGGTCCGCGCGCGGACCTCGGCCCGCAGCCCGATGGCGATCTCCTCGGGTGTGCCCCGGATCCGGCGCAGGCCCTCCACGTCGAGGAACGCCTCGTCGATGGAGATCGGCTCGACGAGCGGTGTGGTGTCGCGGAAGACCTCGAAGACGGCTTTGCTGGCCGCCGCATAGGCGGACATCCGGGGCGGCACGACGACGGCCTGCGGGCAGAGCGCCCTCGCCCGGCCGAGAGCCATCGGAGTACGCACTCCGAACGCCTTGGCCTCGTAGGAGGCGGCCAGCACCACACCGCCACCGACGAGGACCGGCCGGCCACGCAGCGCGGGATCGTCGCGCTGCTCGACCGACGCGTAGAACGAGTCCAGGTCGGCATGCAGGATCATGCCGCCACTTTAGTACACCTGTTCGATTCTCAGGGGTCGAACGGAGCGGCGGCCGTCACAAAGATCTGGGGGAATCTCGTCCCGGAATTCCCGGTTCTCAGACTTGAGTCACCCATGCTCGAAGATTCGAGGAGCCACCCATGCTCACCACCCTCACCGCCCGCGTCCTGGAGGGCTCGACCCGCAGCTCAGGCGCCCGGTTCGACGCCTACCGGGTGGACGGCACGTTCCACATCGACATCGACCTGCCCGGCGCCGACACCGCCTCGATCGACATCACGGTCGACGGCGCCGCGCTCACCGTCCGGGCTGAACGCTGCAGCCCCGAGCGAGAGGGGCGGGCGACCGCCACACAGTTCGATCTGTCCGAGCGGTTCGACACCGACCGCCTGGAGGCCCGGTACGCCGACGGTGTGCTGAACCTGAGCATCCCGGTCCTGGCCGGCCGGCGCTCAGTGCGCGAACTGGAGCCAGTTCAGGTTGACGAAGTCGCCCCCGTCGTTCGCGGTGAACGTGAGGAAGACGGTGTGGACACCGGAGACCGGCTGGAGGACGGCGGCGTTCGTACGCCAGGATTGCCATCCGCCGGTGTCGCTCACCGAGAGCTCACCGACCGGGGCGGCGTCCCGGCTGTCCAGACGGACCTGTAACCGGCCGGCGATGCCGGTGCCCGACGCGATCCGGATCTTCACCTGGGTCGCCGGCACGTCGCCGAAATCGAAGTTGTCGAACCGCAGGTGGTCGTCGCGGTTGATCCAGCCGACGTAGAGTCCGCCGCCCTCGTCCTCGACGTCCTCGGTCTCCGCCCCGGCCAGCTCGGTCGCCGACTCGGCCTGGATCACCGGGTAGGGGACGGCGCTCGCCGACGGCGACGGCTCGGGCGCCGCCGAGGTGGCGGCCGGCGCCGCGGCCGAGGTGGTGACCACAGCCTGTGGCGTGACCACCGGATCGGCCGGGGTGTCCTGCCAGCGGCCGATCAGATAGCCGACCAGCACCAGGCCGGCGCCGCCGAGCACGGTCACCACCTTGCGCCGGTTCTGCCAGGACTTGGTGCGATAGACGGTTGGAGATCGCTGATCCACCCGGACAGGGTAAAACGAACCGCCTCCCGTGCCATCGGCGCGGGAGGCGGTTGTCGATCACATGCGGTGGATCAGACCACGGCTCCGGACTCCGGGAAGTGGCAGGCCGCGTCCGAGCCGTTCGGGTTGGGCACGAGCACCGGCGCCTCGGCCGAGCACTTCTCCTGCGCCTTCCAGCACCGGGTGTGGAAGACACAACCCGACGGCGGGTCGATCGGCGACGGGACGTCGCCCTCCAGCTTGATCCGGCCCGCAGCGCCCAGCTTCGTCACATCCGGCACGGCGGAGAGCAGAGCACGGGTGTACGGGTGAGCCGGGTTCTCGTAAATCTGCTGACGCGTGCCGACCTCGACCATCCGGCCCAGGTACATGACGGCGATCCGCTCACAGAAGTGCCGGACCACGGCCAGGTCATGGGCGATGAAGACGAACGACAGGCCCAGGTCACGCTGGAGCTGGCGGAGCAGGTTGACCACCTGCGCCTGGATCGACACGTCGAGCGCGGACACCGGCTCGTCGGCGACGATCAGCTTCGGCTTGAGCGCGAGGGCCCGGGCGATGCCGATGCGCTGGCGCTGGCCGCCGGAGAACTCGTGCGGGTACCGGTTGTAGTGCTCCGGGTTGAGGCCGACCGTCTCCAGCAGCTCCTGGACCCGCCGCTTCACGCCACCGGGCGGCTCGATGCCGTTGACCTCGAGCGGCATCGCGACGATCCGGCCCACCGTGTGCCGCGGGTTCAGCGACGCGTACGGGTCCTGGAAGATGATCTGGATGTCCTGGCGGAGCTTGCGCAGCCGGTTGCCCTTGGTGTGGGTGATGTCCTCACCCTCGAAGGTGATCTTCCCGGAGGTCGGTTCGAGCAGCCGGACCAGCATGCGGCCGGTCGTGGTCTTGCCACAGCCGGACTCACCGACCAGACCGAGCGTCTCGCCCGGACGGACCTCGAAGTTCACATTCTCCACCGCGCGGACCACGGAGCCCTTGCCCCACAGGCCGGACCGGACCGGGAAGTGCTTGGTCAGGCCCTCGACCTTGAGCAGCGGCTCACGGGCCGGAACGGTCGTGGTGGCCGGGCTCGCCGCGGAGTCTGCGAGATCAGTCATTGGGCCACTCCTGCGTGCGCGATGTCTTCTGCGTACAGCCGCTGCCGGGTCTCGAAGGACATGTGGCAGGCGACGTTGTGCCCGTCCTCACCGGCCGAGCGGAGCTCCGGAACCTCGGAGAACGAGAGATTGCCGTTCTGGCCAGCGTAACGACAGCGCGGGTTGAACGAACAGCCCGTGGGCAGGTTGATCAGGCTGGGCGGGTTGCCCTTGATCGGCACCAGGTCGACGCTGGCGTCGCCGTGCAGCGACGGCACGCTGGCCAGCAGACCCCAGGTGTACGGGTGCTGCGGCCGCTTCATGATCTGCTCCACCGAGCCGGTCTCGACCGGCCGGCCCGCGTACATCACCAGAACGTCGTCGGCGACCTGCGACACCACACCGAGGTCGTGCGTGATCATGATGATCGCGGACTGGAACTCGCGCTGGAGGTCTTCCAGGAGCTCCAGGATCTGCGCCTGCACGGTCACGTCCAGGGCGGTGGTCGGCTCGTCGGCGATCACCAGGGCCGGGTCGTTGACGAGCGCCATCGCGATCATGGCGCGCTGCCGCATACCGCCGGAGAACTCGTGCGGGTACTGGTTGGCGCGGCGCTGAGGCTGCGGGATGCCGACCCGGTCGAGCATGTCGACCGCGCGGGTGGCGGCCTCCTTCTTGCTCGCCGACGGGTGGTGCACCTTGTACGCCTCGGCGATCTGCACGCCGACCTTGTAGTACGGGTGCAGCGCGGACAGCGGATCCTGGAAGATCATCGCGACGTCCTTGCCGCGGAGCTTCTGGATCTTCTCCTCTTTCATCCCGACGATGTTCTGGCCACCGATCGAGATCTCACCGGTGATCTTCGTCCGGGCCGGGTTGTGCAGGCCCAGGATCGACATGCTGGTCACGCTCTTGCCGGAGCCGGACTCGCCCACGATGCCGAGGGTCTGCCCCCGGCGCACCGAGAAGGACACGCCGTCCACCGCGCGAACCAGGCCGTCCTCGGTCGGGAACTGCACCTTGAGATCGCGTACCTGCAGGTAGGCCTCCGGGTCCACGGCGGCCGCGGCAGGGCTGGTCGAAGTCGTCATTTCGCTTCTTTCCACGTCATCTCTGAACGGCTCAGCCGAGTCGCACGCGGGGGTCGATCACCGCGTAGAGCATGTCGACGATGATGTTCATGGCGACGATGAAGAACGCCGCCAGCAGGACGGTGGCCATGACCACCGGGAGGTTCAGGTCCGACACCGCCTGCGCGGCCTCGCGGCCGATGCCGTTGAGGCTGAACACACTCTCGGTGATGACCACGCCGCCGAGGTAGGCGCCCAGGTCGACACCGGCGATCGTGATGATCGGAGTGATCGCGGCCCGGAGCGCGTGGCGCCGGTTGACCACCCGCGGCGACAGGCCCTTGGCCCGGGCCGTCCGCACGAAGTCCTCCTGGAGCGTCTCGATCATCTGGGCCCGGGAGAGCCGGGCGTACAGCGCCGAGTTGATCAGGCCGAGCGTGATCCAGGGGAGGAGCATGCCGCCGGCCCAGTCGACGGGGTTCTCGGTGAACGGCGTGTAGTGCGGGTTCGGCAGGATGCCGGTCGAGTAGACCAGCAGCAGGAGCAGCACACCGCCGAGGGTGTAGGTCTGGGTGGAGGCGAAGCCCACGGAGGCGCCGATCGCGACCCGGTCGAAGACCGTGCCCTTCTTCAGCGCCGCCAGCATGCCGAGCCCGATGCCGACGGTCAGGAAGACGGCCATCGCGCCGACCACGATGCTGATCGTGATGGGGAGCGACCGCTCGATGGTGTCGGTGACGGGCTCCTTGCTGCGGAACGAGTATCCGAGGCAGGGGGCGTCGCACTCGCGGATGGTGCCGGCGTCATCGATGGTACGGCCGACGAACACACCCTTGATGAAGTCTGTGTACTGCTTGGTGATCGGTTGATCGAGACCGAGGCTGTGCTCGACCTGTTCAATCCGCTCGGGGGAGCAGTTGCGCCCGCACATCACCCACGCGGGGCTGGACGGCACCGCGAAGAACAGCAGGAAGGTGACGATCGAGATGGCCACCAGCGTGGTCGACGCCAATAGCAGGCGCTTGATCAGGAAGCGGAGCACGGTTCTCTACATTCCTCTTGACTGGCCACGGCCGGTGGGATGACCGCGGGTCGCGCGGCCATCCCACCGGTGTGACGGAACCTTGTTACTGCTTGACGAACATGGAGTTGAGGGTCATGTGACCGTACGAGTCGCTCAGGTACGTGCCACCGATCTTGGAACCGGTGATCTCGTAGTTCCCGATGTAGTACTGCGGGATGAGCGGCGCGTACTTCTCCATGATGAGCTTGTCCAGAGCGGCCCAGGCGGGCGCCGCCTCGGAGACCTTCAGACCCTTGATGCGGTCGATCTCCTTGTTGACCTCGTCCTCGTTGAAGTAGGCGAGGTTCTGGTTGCCCTTGTCACGGATGGTGCGACCGTCGAGCAGAGCCGGGATGACGGTCGAGGCGGACGGCCAGTCAGCACCCCAGCCACCACGGATCAGGTCGTACTGGTTGCCCTTGGTGCCGACGCTGTCGTAGTAGGTCGCGGGGTCGAGCGGGGTCAGGACCAGCTCGATACCGGCCTTGGCGTAGACCTCCTTGGCCTTCGCCGCCATCTGCTGACGCACCGGGACGTTCGGGAACGCGTAGGTCAGCTTGATGGTCTTGCCACCGAGCAGTTCCTTCGCCTTCTCCGGGTTACCGGTCTGGCCACCGTCGTAGGCGTTGAAGTTCTGGTAGCCCGCGATGGTCGGCGAGATGATGGTCGAGCCGAACTGGTCGACACCGCCACGGATCTTGATGATCGCGTCACGGTCGACGGCGTAGTTGAGCGCCTGGCGCACCTTCACGTCGGTGACGCGGGCGGTGTTGATCCAGGTGTACTCGACGTACTGCGAGGCGCCGGCCTTGACCCGCTCCTTGACCTTCGGGTCGCTGGTGGTCTTGGACAGCACCGCGGCGGGCACGTTCGCCCAGATGAACGCGGCCTGGTCCTCGGCGGCGTCGGCGACGATCCGGTTCGCGCCGGTCTCGGCGTCGATGCCGAACTCGACACGGATGCCGTCCGGGTACGCGTTACGGATCGGGTCGGTCGCCGGGTCCCAGTTGGGGTTGCGAACGAAGTCGATGAACTGGTCGTACGCGTGTTCCTTGATCATGTACGGACCCGACGAGACCGGCTTGCGGTCGTAGTCGCCCTTGGTGTCCTTCGCCTTCGGGACCGGCGCCGAGGTGGGCATGGCCACCGCGAACGGGGTCTCACACTGGGCGGTGGGGAACGTGAAGGTGATCACGTTGCCCTCGGCCTTGAGGCCGGGAACCTCGGCGCCCGCGCTCAGGAACGGACCCTTGTAGGTGGTGTTGTACTCCACCGCGCCGGTCAGCCACTGCTGGATGTAGGTCGGGCCCACACCCCAGTCGGGGTCGAACGAACGCGAGATGCCGTAGACGACGTCGGCGCCGGTGATCGGCGTGCCGTCCTCGAACTTAAGGCCGTCCTTCAGGGTGTACTTCCACACCTTGCAGTCGCCGTTGACGTCCTCACCCGCGTTGGTGGCGAGGTCGCCGACCAGCTTCAGGTTGCCCTTGCCGTCCTCCTTGTACCCGGTGAGGGTACGGGCGAACTGGGTCGCCATGGACAGCGCGTCAGAGACGTAGATCTTCTGGGGGTCGAGGTGTTCGAACTCCGCCGCGTGGAGGAGCTTGACGACGCCACCCTTCGTGGCGCCCTCGACAGCCTTGGCCGGCCCCTGCGATTCAGCGGGGTCGGTTGCGATAGTGCCGGTCTGCACCACGTTCTGGGTGTTGCCGGTGCCGGGGGTTTCGTTCGTGGTCTCCGAACAACCGCTGGCAACAAGGGCAACCGCCAGAACGCCGACGGGCAGCGCTCCGAACTTGCGTCGCACTTAGGTTCTCCTTCTCTCAACCGATACGTGCCTGGGCCACGCGACCCGCCGCGGCACGAGCGGAAGTACCGTTTTCAGTTGTGTTTCAGTTCCGGCCGGTCACTTCGACGACTTGGGATCAAGCGCGTCGCGAAGAGAGTCGCCCAGCAGGTTGAACGCGAGGACCGCGATGAACACGGTGGTCGCGGGGATCAGGAAGTAGGCCCAGTCCGGGGTGCCCAGCCACTGCCGGCCGTAGTAGACCAGGCGGCCGAGGTCGGGAGTGGGCTCCACGACACCGATGTTCAGGAACGACAGCGCTGCCTCGGCGGCGATGAAGCCCGGCAGTGCCAGAGAGAAGGAGACCAGGATCGGCGCCCAGATGTTCGGCAGGAGCTGCTTGAACAGGATGTGCGCGCTGCCGGCGCCGGCAGCCCGGGCGGCCTCCACGTACTCCCGCTCGCGCAGCGACAGGATCTGGCCGCGGACCAGGCGGGCCGTCGTCATCCAGCCGAAGAGAGCGAACACTCCGATGATCACGGCGATCCGGAACGAGCCCGGGACCTCCTCGCCCACGTCGTAGGCGGCGGTGTTGATGATCGGGATGATCGCCAGGGCGAAGACCAGGAACGGGAACGCCAGCATGAAGTCGGTGAACCAGGTGAGGCTCTGGTCGACCCAGCCACCGAAGTAGCCGGAGACGATGCCGAGCACCACGCCCAGCGTGATCGAGATGATCGCGGACAGGAAGGCGATGATCAGCGACGTGCGCATGCCGAAGATGAGCTGCATGAACAGGTCACGGCCGATGCCCGCTTCCAGCCCGAGCCAGTGCTCGCCGCTGATGCCGCCCAGGTAGCCGGTCGGCAGGCCCTGGTAGTTCAGCTTGTCGCTGAAGCCCTCGGTCGCGGCGACCCCGTACATCCGGGAGATCACCGGCGCCAGCAGGGCGACCAGGATGAAGAACATGACGGTGATGAAGCTGGCGAACGCGGTCCGGTCACGCTTGAGACGGATCCACGCGAGCTGGCCCGGTGAACGGCCGACGAATGCCTTCGCAGCCGTGTCGGGCTGGAGAACCGCTACCGCCGTATCCTCGGTGCCTGGTGAGCGTGAGTCGGCGGTGGCCGGGGTGTTGCTCATGATGCGGTGTCTCCTCGTAGCGGACTTGATCGCGAAACGAACCTGTCACTCGCGGTGGCGAGGCGGGTCCTGCCCGGTCCCGGGCGGGTCGACTCGGCCCGTCGTCGTGACGGCGGGCGCTCGATGCGCTTCAGGATCGTCAGCATGCGGCCGGGTTCGATACTTGGTTGTACCACGCACCAATCCCTCCCCCGTGGACGCGCCCCACTGGCGCTATGTGAGCGGTATTCGTCTGCCGCGGTTCAGAAATTTATCCGAGATCCGCAGGCCGAGAAATGTGTTGACGCATCGATCCGGTAACGGAACGGGTTCGTTGCCATAAGGCCTAGGTCATATCGTGTGTCGAGTCCCTGGGTCATAAGAACCCATTTTGGGGGTAAAAACGCCATCTTCCATGCGGCGAAACGACCGGAGGGCAGAGAATGTCGGGTTTACCGCGCTTATGCGTTCTTGCAGTTGCGGAGAGTTACCGTCCCTGGTGAGGGTCGCGTGCTGCCTCACTGTTTCCCTGCGGTTTCCGATTTCGAACGGCCATCGGCTCGCGCCGATGAACGTTCCGTAGTCGTGACGAGCAACAAGATCGCGCATTTATCGTCGCCCGATTACGGTCGGCGCATTGGGCTCGATCAGTGGTTCGGAGCCAGGCCCGCGAGAACTTCCGCACCGAGATCCGCGGCCGCCCGGGGGTCAGCGTCCAGGCCGCCGATACGCGGATCCCAGTTGGGTTCGTAGAACAGTTCGGTCGCGCCCGCTTCAGCGTACCTCTCGGCGCCCGCACGGATCTGAGCCCAGTCACCGGAGAGCGGGATCGCCTCATCCCGGCGCCCGGCCTGAACCACACCCCGGACCACGATACGCAGCGAGTCCGGATCACGGCCGGCCGCCTCAGCCGACTCGCGGACGATCCGGACACCCCGGGCGATCTCCGGCAGGGTGGTACGGCTGCTGCTCACCCAGCCCGCCGCGATCCGCCCGGCCCGCCGCAACGCCACCTCCGCGGTGCCGCCGAGCAGCACCGGCGGCCCACCCACACGCCCCGGCGCCGGCAGCATCCGGCTCGGCGGCACCCGGTAGAAACGGCCGGCGAACGCCGCCTCCTCGGCGCTGAACAGGGCCTTCAGCACTTCCAAATATTCTTCTGTACGGGGTCCGCGCGGCTTCGGATCCGACCCGGTCGCCTCGAACTCGACCTCCGACCAGCCGGTGCCCAGCCCCAGATCGAACCGCCCGCCGGACAGCCGATCCAGTGAACCGGCCTGCTTGGCCAGATAGGCGGGCGACACATACGGCAGATTGATCACCGAAACCCCGAGCCGGATCCGCGACGTAGCGGCCGCCGCCCAGGTCAGCGCCACGATCGGATCCAGCACGCTGTGATAGACCGGCGCAAGATCCTGATCCCGCCCGACGAGCAGCCGCTGAAACGCCCACAGACCGTGATAGCCCAGTTCCTCGGCCTGCCGCGCGATCGAGGTCAACGTCTCCGGCTCCGCCCAGGCGCCGGACACCGGACATCCGAAACTGATCAGCATGAAAAGCAACCTAACCGCCGCACCGGCTCACCGTCCCCCGCCCACCACTTTTCCGACCCAGCCCGCACCCTTCCGGCCCGCACCGTTCCCCGGGTCGGGCCGTTCCCGGGCTGGGCCGTTCCCCCGGGGCCGCACCGTTCCCGGCTGGTGTCCTGCCGCATCGCCTCGGCCAGCTGGCGATCTGGATCGAAAACAGAGCCCGACCCGTTGAGAAGCTGCAGGTGACTGTGGCCTTGACGCGAGGCTCGCCCGATCTCGCGGGGCGTAAGGGCGCGATGACGCCTGCCCAGCCGTTTTCCCCCATCCCGGGCAGACGCGAAGCGCCCCGGAAGACTTGTGGAGTTCGGCGGACAGGTGGAACCTTCGAGTTTCGCCATTTTGGGCAGCGACGTTACAGGTCAGGGCCGAAGCTGAAGCCGAAGTGAATCTTGCGTTCGTCCTGGTCGGCGTCATCCCCAGCGAACTCCGCGAGATCACCGTGAGGTCTTGTTGCCTTGGACGAGTCCGCCCAGGGGTGATGCCGGGAGCGGACCGCCGAGGGCGGGTCTGCCGGCCGCAGCGGTGGTCAGCGCACACGTTCGCCGATCGTGTGCGCCTGCTTCGCTCTGACAGGGACAGGCGCACACGTAGTGCCGTCCGTGTGCGCCCGTGGTCGTCCCGGCGAGGGTCAAATCGCACATTGCCGCATTGTGTGCGCTGGTCGTCGCACGCCGGCGACCACGTCGGCCGAATACCGGCGCCCGCGTCTGGCCGCCCGCTGGCGACCGGGCCGGGCCGAGCGCCGCCGACCGCGTCTAGCGGACCACGTCTCGCGGAAGGCCGACGACCAAGGTTTGCGACCGGCACCCGGTGCGCCGTCACCCAAGCGATCCCCAAATGGCGAAACTCGAGTGTGACCGAAATCCACAAGATCGCCCGAGGTGGCGATGCGGCGGTGCGGCGAGGTGGCGACGCGGCGAGGTGGCGAAGCGGCCACGCGGCGAGGTGATGAAGTGGCGTAGCAGCGATGTGGCGAGGTGGGGCGGTCAGCTGCCTGGATAGATTCGGGCCGGGGCGACCAGCACCGCGGTGCGCCGCTGCTCGACCATGGTTCGGTCGTAGGCGTCCCAGTCGTCATGAGTGCCACCGGCAGCGGTGAAGATCTCCCGCAACAGCAGCCGCAGCCGCTCCGGATCGAGCCAGGACTGCGGATCATCCGGCCCGGCGAGCAGCGCCCGCCCCTCGACCGTCGCATAACGCCAGCCACTGCGGAACGCCACCGCGATCTGTGGCCGCTCCCGCAGGTTCCGAAGCTTCACCGCCCCATAGGTGACGAACGCCAACACAGGCTCGCCGCCAGCCGGATGGCCGATAATGCCCGTGTTCACAAGTGTCGACTGCACAGTCTGATCAGCCCGCACGGTCGACACGATGGCGAGCCCGGTCTCACTGCGGCTCAGTTCCCACGCGTCCTCAAGCGCACCCACACCCCGACCCTACCCACCCCGGCCGAGACCGGCTCACCCCGCCACCGCAGGCCAACCGCAACGGCCAAGACCACCCGGATTCCCGGCTAGCCGAACGTCAGACAGGTAATGCGGTCCGCATAACCGGCCTGGTGTCCGGCTGAGCCGGCCGAGCCGGACACCAGGCCGGTTAAGAGGGCCGGTTTACGTGGCTGAGGTCCGGCTAGCCGTACGAAGGACGGGCTCATCGTGAGGGGGGCGGGCTCGTCGTAAGTAGGGCGGGCTCGCCGTGAGGGGGCGGGCTCGTCGTGAGAGGGCGGGCTGGCTGAAAGGCGGGCGTTTTTGGTGGACGGGATGCCTGCTGGTGGCCATCGGATGGTTACCGTGCGTTACGGGAGGCTTCAGCCCGGCGGTCGCTGGTCGGTCTGGACGGGCCGCCTGGCTTGCGGTGCTCGGCGGGGCTCTTCGTAGCCGTACCGAATGATGGGTTTATGCGTTTGCGCCTTCCAGGAAGAGGCGGCCGGCCTCGTCGGCCGGGACCGGGCGGGAGAAGTAGTAACCCTGGGCGAAGCCGCAACCCATCTCGCGTAGAGCCGCGAGCTGGCCGAACTCCTCGATGCCCTCGGCCACCGTCGCCATGCCCAGGCTCTTGCCCAGGCGGACGATCGTGTCGGTGAGCGCGGTGTCGTCGGCGATCACGCCCAGGCGTTCGACGAAGGAGCGGTCGATCTTGAGGGTGTCGACCGGGAAGCGGCGCAGGTAGGCGAGTGACGAGTAGCCGGTGCCGAAGTCGTCGATGGCCAAGGTGAGGCCCAGGGCCTTGAGGCGCAGGAGCTGTTCCAGGTTGGCCTCGGTGTCGGTCATCAGGACGCTCTCGGTCATCTCCAGGCACAGGCGGTCGGCGGGCATGCCGGTGTCGGCCAGCACCTGGGTGACCATCTCGGACAGGTCGGCCCGGTCGAACTGGCGGACCGAGACGTTCACCGACATCTTCGGGGGGAGGCCGTCGCCGGCGACCGCCCATTCGACGGCCTGGCGGCAGGCCTCGTGCAGGACCCAGCGGCCGAGCGGGACGATCATGCCGGTGGCCTCGGCGATCGGGATGAAGTCGAGCGGGTTGATCATGCCGCGGGTCGGGTGCGGCCAGCGGACCAGCGCCTCGAAGCCGATCACCTGGCTGGTGGCCAGGTCCACGGTGGGCTGGTAGTGCAGGCGCAGGTCGCCGTGCTCCAGGGCGGCGCGGAGGTCGGACTCCAGTTCCAGGCGGTCGGCCAGGCCCTCGCGCATCCGCGGGTGGTAGCTGGAGAAGACGCCGCCACCGGTCGCCTTGGCGTGGTGCATGGCGAGGTCGGCGTTGCGCATCAGCTGCTCGGCCCGCTCGCCGTGGTTGTCCTCGGAGGCATCGGCGCCCGGAAGGGCGGCGCCGGGAAGGGCGGCGCCGGGAAGAGTGGCGGACGGAAGAGCAGCGGCCGGATCGGCGACGGCAGGGGTGCCGGCCAGGCCGATGCTCGCGCGGACGTGGATCTGGCGCTCGCCGAACATCACCGGGGCGTCCAGGTCGTCGAGGATTCGCCGGGCCACCGGTCCGGCGCCCGCCTCGTCCTCGCCGAGCAGCAGCACGCCGAACTCGTCGGCGCCGAAGCGGGCCACCAGGTCGCCGTCCCGGACGCAGCCGCGCAGCCGGTCGGCGACCTGCACCAGCAACTGGTCGCCGGCGAGGTGGCCGAGGCTGTCGTTGATGCGTTTGAAGCCGTCCAGGTCGAGGTGCAGCACGGTCACCGCGCCACCGCCGCGCATCGCGGTCGCGGCCCGCTCCCGGAACAGCGCGCGGTTGGCCAGCTGGGTGAGCGAGTCGTGGTACGCCTCGTGCATGAGCTGTTCCTGGAGCTCCATGCGCTCGCTGATGTCGCGGGTGTTCAGCACGAAGCCGGCCACGTGCGGGTCGTCGACCAGGTTCGTGATGATCACCTCGGACGGGCGTTTGCCGCCGTCCCGGTGGGTGTGCACCACTTCGAGCGTCACGTCGGCGAACGGGCGCGCGGCGACCTGCCGCATCGCCTGGGCGAGCCGCAGCGCCACCTCGTCGTCGACCAGGTCGGTGTAGCGGCGGCCGACGAACGCCTCCGGCGGGTAGCCGAAGACACGGCGCATCGATTCGCTCTGGTAGCGGATCAGGCCTTCCGCGTCGATCACGGTGACCACGTCCGAGCTGTGCCGGATCAGGGCCTCGAACCACTGCTCCCGGGCGTGCAGGTCGGCGGTGCGTTCGGCGACACGGCTTTCCAGGGTACGGGTGAGGGCACGGTTCTCCAGTTGGGTGAGGAGCTGCCGGCCGACGATCAGCAGGATCAGGAACGAGCGGGTCCAGGCGACGAACGGGTGGCTGTACCCGGCCTGGAGGTGGAACACCACACTGGAGGCGAGCGCGGCCAGCACGGCGAGGTAGGGCACCAGGATCGCGGTGCTCCAGACGCCCGGCGGCAGGTCGAGCGGCTTGGCGTCGACGTCGCGGGGACGGACCGCGCCCATCAGGATCAGGGCGTACCCGGCCAGCGACGGCAGGTGCGCGAGCGGGGCCGAGCTGAAGTCGCCGACGAGTGCGAAGTAGACGTGCCCGAAGTCGGTGACCGCGAAGGCGACCATGCCGGTGCCGAAGAACGCCAGGTCGGAGCCGCATCCGTGGCGGCGGCGCTGTGGCGGCAGCATGTACGCGAGGATCGTGGCGATCACGATGTCGGTGAGCGGGAAGATCAGCGTGACGTAGAAGTCCGCCCCCTGGGCGCCGTCCTCGAGGCGCGCGTCCATCACGAAGACCCACGCCACGATGACCAGCGACGCCGAGATCAGCAGTCCGTCGAGCACGCTGCGCAGCCGGTTCACCAGTGGCTGCGAGGCGCTCGGCAGGGTCAGCACGCCGGCCGGGATCAGTACTGTCAGTCCGGCCAGGCCGACCGGGCCGAGCAGGGGGAACAGGTCCGCGGTGACACCGGGCACCGGCCACTGGGTGAACCAGCCGAACTGGCCCAGCCCCCACGCGAACACACCGGCGGCGAGCAGTCCCCAGCCCCAGCGGGCCCGGCCGGTGAAGCCGCCGGACCGCCACAGGCAGCCGGCCGCGGCGGCCGCGGACATCCCGAGCAGGCCCCAGGCGGCGACCCCGCGGGTCGCCTCCGGTCCACCCACGCCCGCGGCGACCGATGCGATCAGGACGGCGAGGACAGCTCCGGTCGCAACGCTGAGACGAGCCCAGCGGCGCGTCGCGCGCGATCCGGGGACTGTCGTATCGACTGCCATCCGCTCGCCCCTTTCCGGTACGTCACCTCGGCCGAGGTGTGGGTATCCGGGTCATCGGGCCGGAAGGAGCGGTCCTGAGAAGATCCCGACGATCAGTTACCGACCAGTCCGTCCTCGTAGGCGACGATCACCAGCTGCACCCGGTCCCGGACGCCCAGCTTGGTGATCGCCCGCGTGACGTGGGTCTTGGCGGTCAGCGGGCTGATCACCAGGGTGGCGGCGATCTCATCGTTGGACAGGCCGGTGGCGACCAGCCGGACCACCTCACGTTCGCGTCCGGTGAGCACCGACAGGCGTTCCCCGCCGGGCCGGCCGGCCGACGGGACCGGGCGGTGCGCGAACTGGCCGACGACCCGGCGGGTGACGCTGGGGGAGAGCAGGGCGTCACCGCCGGCCACCACCCGGACCGCGGCGCGCAGCCCGTCCGGGTCGATCTCCTTGGTCAGGAAGCCGCTGGCGCCGGCGGCGAGGGCGGCGAAGACGTACTCGTCGGTCTCGAACGTGGTCAGGATGATGATCCGGGTCTGCTGGGCGGCCAGGATCCTCCTCGTCGCGGTGATGCCGTCGATGCCGGGCATCCGGATGTCCATCAGGATCACGTCCGGGCACAGATCCCGGGCCGCGCGCACCGCCTCGTCGCCGGTGGACGCCTCACCCACCACCGAGAGGTCCCGGCCCCGCCGCAGCAGGCTCCGGAACCCGGCCCGGACCAGGTGCTGGTCGTCGGCGAGCAGAACGGTGATGGTCATCTGGTCACTCCGTGATCGGGAGGCTGGCCCGTACTGTGAAACCCGCCCGGTCCGGGCCGGCGGTGAGCGCGCCGCCGAGCGCGGCCACCCGCTCGCGCATCCCGGCGATGCCGTGGCCGTCGGTGGCCGTGCCGCCGGTGCCGTTGTCGCGGACGTCGACCAGCACGCTGTCCGGCGCGTACCGGATCGTCACGGTGACCCGGCCGGCGCCGGCGTGCCGGACGGTGTTGGTCAGCGACTCCTGCACCACCCGGTAGACGGCGGCGGCGACCGGGGCGGGCACCGGCACCGGATCGCCGAACTCGTTGAACGACACTTCCAGGCCGGCCTCCCGGACCTGGGCGAACAGCCGGTCCAGACCGTCCAGGGCCGGGAGCTCACCCTCGCGCAGCACGCCGACGAGTGTCTTCAGGTCGGTCATGGCCCGGCCGCGGACCTCCTGGGCCAGACGGAGCGACGCTCTGGCCTCCTCCGGTTCGGAGTCGAAGGCGTCCAGCGCCACGTTCAGGTGCACGCCGACCACGGCGAGGGTGTGCGAGACCACGTCGTGCAGGTCGCGGGCGATGGCCACCCGCTCCTCGGCCCGCCGCCGATGCGTTTCGACGTCGAACCGGTGGGCGATCTCGGCCCGCCAGCGCAGGGTGTTCCGGTACGCGGTGGCGCCGGCCAGGACGGCGGCCACCCACAGGGCCTCCCCGCCGAGATGGGCGAGCACCCAGCCCTCGGGGTGCGGGTCGACGACGGTGTCCCAGTTGGCGCCGTAGGCGAGCATCAGCGCCGAGGCGATCGCCGCGATCCGGAGCCGGCCGGCCAGCACGAGCGCGACCAGGGCGCCGGAGGCGGGCCACACCCAGCCGGCCTCGATGAGATGGGCGGCACGCCAGCCGGAGACCGTGCTCAGGATCAGGATCAGCACGGCGAGCGGCCACCGGTGGACGGCCAGGGTCATCGCGGCCAGGGCGGCCGCCAGTGCGGAGATCAGGACGACCGGCCCCAGGCCGCCGGTGACGGCGAACCCGGCCGGCACGCCCAGGAGGGCCAGGAGAGCGGTGACACGGGCGAGATTCCTATCCATGCCGGGGACGCTATTTCCGGCGGCCGGGTGGGCGCGTCGTACCGGCGCTGTCATCCGCATCGACGCCTCCCGAGTACGCCCATACATCGTCCGGTGTAGTCCGTCAGGTCTCGCCGGCGGCTTCCCGGCGCGCCTTGGCCCGTCGTTTGCCCTCGTGCATGGCCTGGACCCGGGCGACCGGGATGGTGTGGCCCTCGGCGATCAGCCCGGCGTCCAGTTCCTGGGGCGCGGGCATCGAGTCGGCCCACGGGTCGCCGTCGCCGAGTAGTCCAGGCGCGGTCCGGATGGTGAAGTCGGCCGGGGTGACCTGATCGAGGTCGGACCACGCGACCGGGAACGACACCGGCGCGCCGGGCCGGATCCGTGGGCTGTACGCCGCGGCGACGGTCGCCCCGCCGGCCCGGGTGGCGTCCAGGAACACCTTCCCGTGCCGGTCCTCGCGGATGAACGCGGTGGTGGCCAGCTCCGGGTCGATCCGTTCGGCGCGGGCGGCGACCGCGCGCTGGGCGGCGGCCACGTCCTCGATCGCCGGCTCACCGGCCAGCGGCACGAAGACGTGCACGCCCTTGGACCCGCTGGTCTTGATCGCGCCGGACATCCCGGCGCCGGCCAGCGCCTCCCGGACCAGCCGGGCCGCGGCCACCGCGGCGCCGAACCCACCCTCCTCCGGAGGGTCCAGATCCATGATCAGATGCGTGGGGTACGGCACTCCGGCCCGCATCAGAGCCGGGTGATACTCCACCGCCCGCTGGTTGCCCAGCCAGAACAGCGTCCGCCGGTCGTTGGCCAGCGCGTACGTGACCTCACGATGGGACGCCTCGGCCCACACCGTGGCGCGCGGCACCCAGTCCGGCGTGTATTTCGGCAGGTTCTTCTGCATGAACCGTTCCTGGCCCCGGAGCACCCGGATGACGGAGAGCGGCCGGTCGCGCAGGACGGGGAGGAGCCGGCCGGCCACCGCGTCCAGGTAGTCCACCAGGTCGCGCTTGGTGACACCGGCGCCCGGGAACAGTTCCTGATCCAGATTGGTCAGCGGTACGCCGTCGCGTTCCTCACCCATCCGCCCATCGTGCCCGATCCGGGCCGGTCGTGCCGCCCGTGCTCAGGCCTGCCTGATGAACTGTTTGGCGGCCGCGGCCAGCGCGCTCTGCAACGCCGCCTTGTCGATCGCGGTGGCGCCGGAGGCGGAGAAGGCCCCGATGGCCGCGTTCGCCGCGTTCTGCCAGGGCTGCGAGCAGGCCGAGCCGTGCGCGCAGGACGGGACCGCGACCCCGGACTTCCAGTCGGCGGACGCCTTCAGCTGGTAGTCGGAGAAGCCGGTGGTCGGCGCGTCGGTCCGGGCCGGGATCGAGCCCTTCTCCGCGTTGAACGCCTGCTGGCCCTCCGGCGAGGCGACGGTCTGCAGCCAGCAGGCGCCGCCGGCCGGGTTGGGTGCGCCCGTGGTCAGCGCGAACGAGTCGGCCAGCCACTGGAAGGCCTTGCCGTTGCCGGGGAAGGTGAACGAGTCGTACCCGCTGAAGTTGTTGGCGGCCAGGTCCGCCGCGAGCCAGTCGCCCATCAGCTGGTAACCGGCTTTGCCGTCGATGAGCAGCCGCTCGGCCTCCGGCCAGTCCAGCGAGTCGCGGTCGGCGTTGGTGAAGTCGAGGATCTTGGCGTAGTCGTCGATCGCGGCCCGGACCGCTTTGCCCTCCCATTTGGTGGCGCCGGTGAACAGCCCGGTGAACTTCTTCGGGCCCAGGTCGCTGATCAGCACCGATTCGAGGAGCATGAGCTGGGTCCAGTCGCGGCCCAGGGCGAGCGGGGACTCGATGCCGTCGCGCCGGAGCTTGCCGAGATTGGCGATGAAGTCGTCGAGGGTCTTCGGCGCGGTGAGGATGCCCGACTCGGCGAGCACCTGGTCGTTGGTCCACACCACGTTGGCCCGGTGCACACCGGCCGGAACCGACCACAGCCGGCCGTTGACCGTGATCGTCTCGACCAGGCCCTCGGGCAGCGCGCCGGTCAGGCCCCACGACGAGAATTCGCTGGTCAGGTCTTTGATCTGGCCCGCGTCGATGTGGTCGAGCAACTCGGCGCCGGCGTGCACCTGGAAGACGTCGGGCGGGTCGTTCTGCTGGAGCCGCGCGTTGAGGACCTGCTTGGCGTTGACGCCGGCGCCGCCGGGCACCACGCCGCTGGTGAACTCCTTACCCGGGCAGGCGGTGGTGAAGCGGCTGACCAGGGCGTCCAGGCCGGCCTTCTCACCGCCCTCGGCCCACCATGTGAAGACCTCGACCTTCGAAGCCGTGGAGTCGTCGTCCTCCCCGGTCCCGCAGGCGGACGCCACCAGAAGCACGGCGGCGCCGACGACGGCCGCCAGGGCGCGTCGTGTGGAGCGCATGGTGTTCCCCCATCATCCAAACTCGTCGTTGTCGCGAGGACAATCGGAAGTACCGTGCCGCTTCCCGCTCAAAGGTGTCAACTCGTGACCTATCGGCGCGTGACCTTGCAATCCGGCGATCTGGATCTTGAGCTGGGCGGATGTCCCGGGCCGGCGCCTCAGCTGTGCTGAATGTAACTCACGGTTAATGGGCCTGCGTCACGTGGGCCCAGTTCAGGTGCGTGACGGCGATATCAACGGCCACCGAACTGTTACTGAACGTGAGTTGAGCCTTTGTCTTAATTCCTCCGGGGTACGTCAAACGGGCCATAGCTCGCGGTCTATCCAATTCGTCACAATCGGAGCATGACCACACCGGGCGACATCGCACTGCTGATCGTTCTGGCCGCCGCCCTCATGGCCTGCGCCGGTTACGCCGCCGGACGCTTCCATCAGCGCCGGCAGAGCGGCCCCGACCTCCGGGACGCCTACAAGACCGGGTACGACGCGGCCACCCGCAGCGTGTTCAGCATGGCGGCCCGGGCGGCCGGCAAGAAGCCGGACGAGCCCGACGAGCCGGACGGCCCGGAGGTGCCGGGCCAGCGGGAGGGCCGGCACGCCGTGCCCGAGGAGCTGGTCCGGGCCAAGACCTACCGGCTGCCCTTCGACCGGGTGGCGCGGGCCAAGGTCCCGAGGCAGATCGAGATCGTTGACGATCCTGCTCAACCCGACCTTAACCCGCGCACAGTCTCGTGACAGTGCGGGCATAGTCGTCGATGTTCTGCTGCCGGGGTCAGAAATCCCCACACCACCAAGGCGGCAGACTTGACTGGGCAAGAACGGGACAACGCGGCGTACGTCCGTGCGGTCCACGACAAGGGCCTGGCCTTCGACCTGGCCACGATGAGCCGGCGCCGGATGCTCTACGTGATCGGCGGCGCCGGAGCGGCGGCCATGATCGGGGCCGGCATCTTCAACACGGCCGAGGAGGCCGACGCGGCGCTCACCGAGGTCGCGTCGGAGACCGCCGGGCCGTACCCGGCGGACGGCTCCAACGGCATCGACGTGCGGACCGAGTCGGGGATCGTGCGCAGCGACATCCGCTCGTCGTTCGGCACCTCGACGACCACGGCCGAGGGCGTGCCGTTCGAGTTCTCCCTGACCGTGCAGGACCTGGACGGCGCGGCGCTGGCGGGCGCCGCCGTCTACGCCTGGCACTGCGACCGGGACGGCAACTACTCCCTCTACTCCACGGGCATCACCGACGAGAACTACCTGCGCGGCATCCAGGAGACCAACGAGACCGGCACGGTCACCTTCACCAGCATCTTCCCGGCCTGCTACTCGGGCCGGTGGCCGCACATCCACTTCGAGGTCTACGCCTCGCTGGAGAACGCCACCAACGGCGAGGGACCGATCATCAAGACGTCTCAGATCGCCATCCCGGAGGACGTCTCCGACATCGTCTACGCCACCGAGGGGTACGCCCAGAGCGTCACCAACCTCAGCCAGATCACCCTGGCCACCGACAACGTGTTCAGCGACGACCTGGCCGCGACCGAGATGGCGACGGTGACCGGCAGCGTCGAGGAGGGCTACGTCGCGACCCTGACCGTGGCGGTCGACCCGGACGACGTGGAGGCCGGTGGCGGCGGGACCCCGCCGTCGGGTGAGCCCCCGTCCGGCCCGCCGCCGTCGGGAGCGGTCCCGTCCGAGTCGGTCTCACCGTCGGCCTCCGCATCGGCGAGTGCGAGTGCGTCCGCGAGCGCGTCCGTGAGCGCCACGGCGACGCCGACCCGGACCTCGTCCGGACATCCGGTGCCGTCCCGGACCGCCGCGAGCACCCGCCCGCCGCAGCCCAGGCAGCCGCAACCCCAGCCGCAGCCGAAGACGGAATGGCACTGGTGGGCGCCCTGGACATGGTGACCCGCTGAGAGACGACGGGGTCCCGACACCCCTCCGGGACCCCGTTTCTCAGCTCTTCTGCGCGGCCTCGACCGCCTCGCGCAGCCCACGGGCGGCCAGCCGGTCGGCCCGCTCGTTCTCCGGATGCCCGGCGTGCCCCTTCACCCAGTGCCAGCTGACGTCATGCCGCCGGACCGCCTCGTCGAGCCGTTTCCACAGGTCCACGTTCTTCACCGGCTGCCGGGCCGAGGTCATCCAGCCGTTCCGCTTCCAGTTGTGCAGGTACTGCGTGATGCCGTTGCGCACGTAGACGCTGTCGGTGTAGATCTCCACCGTGAGCGGCGCCCGGTTCAGCGCCTCCAAGGCCCGGATCGGGGCCATCAGCTCCATCCGGTTGTTCGTGGTAGAGGTCGCCTCACCACCGCAGAGATCCTTCTCCGACCTGCCCCAGCGCAGCACCGCGCCCCAGCCGCCCGGACCGGGATTGGGAGCACACGCCCCGTCGGTGTAGATCTGCACCACGCTCATACCTGGAGACGATAAGGCCCGGCCTCCGGGATGAGGTTTCCCCGGGCGCGGTACGGGAGTGTGGGACAGGCCATCGGCGGACGACCGCCGGGCGGGAGCGGTCAGCGGGCCACCGTATGGTGGCGGTGGCGGACGAATCCGGATGGGCGGGACTCATGGTTGGTGGCGACGCGGCCGCGGTCGAGGTAAAGGACGTCGTGGTGCGTTACGGCGACACGACGGCCGTCGACGGGGTGTCCCTGACCCTGCCCCGCGGGCGGGTGCTCGCCCTGCTCGGGCACAACGGCGCCGGCAAGACCAGCCTGCTCCAGGTCTGTGAGGGCTTCCGCCGGCCGGATGACGGCGTCGCGCGGGTGCTCGGGCTCGACCCGGTCGGCGACCACGACGAGCTGATGCCCCGCCTCGGGATCATGCTGCAATCCGGTGGCGTCTACCCGTGGGCGACGGCCGGCGAGATCCTGGGGTTGTTCGCGTCGTTCGCGGCCAATCCGCTCGACACCGACATGCTGCTGGACCGGCTCGGGCTGCGCAGGTTCGAGCGGACCCGGTTCCGCCGGCTGTCCGGCGGCGAGCAGCAGCGGCTCAGCCTCGCGGTCGCCCTGGTCGGCCGGCCCGAGCTGGTGTTCCTCGACGAGCCGACGGCCGGCATGGACACCGAGGCCCGGCACACCACCTGGCAGCTGATCGAGGAGCTGCGTGCCGACGGCGTGTCGGTGCTGCTCACCACGCATCTGCTCGACGAGGCGGAGCGGCTCGCCGACGACGTGGTGATCATGCGGTCGGGCACGGTCGCGGCGACCGGCACACCCGCCGAGCTGACCTCGGCGGCGGCGATCGACGTCCTCGAGGTGCGGGCCGACCCGGGCCTCGACCTGGCCGGGTTGTGCGTCGGCCGGCGGGCCGCCGAGCCCGCCCCCGGGCAGTACACGATCTCCGGCAACCTGGACACCGCTGGTCTCGCCGAGGTGCTGGCCTGGTTCGCCGCGGCCGGCGCCGACGTGACCGCGATCAACACCCGCCGCCGCACCCTGGAGGACGTCTACCTCTCCCTGACCACCACCCAGACCCCGGTCGGAGCCGCCAAGTGAGCACCTTCGCCCCCGCCCCCGGCCGGGCCCCGATGCGCGTCATCCTCGGCCGGCAGATCCGGATGGAGCTGCTGCTCACCGCCCGCCGGGGTGAGGCCGTGGTGCTGGCCATGGGTGTGCCGCTGCTGGTGCTGCTCGGCGCGGGCCTCTTCGAGGTGACCAACCTGCCGACCGACGACCGGCTCGGCTGGGTGGTCCCCGGTGTGCTCGCGCTGACCGTCATGTCGACCGCGTTCACCGGGCAGGCCATCACCACCGGATACGAGCGCAGTTACGGCGTGCTGAAAAGGCTCGGCGCCTCCCCGCTGACCAGGCCCGGCCTGCTGCTCGCCAAGACCGCCGCGGTGCTGGTCCAGATCGCCGTGCAGGTGCTGGTCCTGGCGCTGGTCGGGCTCGCGGTGGGCTGGCGGCCGGAGGCCGGCGCCCTGCTCCCGGCGATCGGCGTGACCGTGCTCGCCGCCGCCGGCTACAGCGGGCTGGCCCTGCTGCTGGCCAGTGTGCTGAAACCGGAGACCACGACCGGCGCGGCCACCCTGATCTACGTGGTGATGCTGTCCGTCGGCGGCATCATGTTCAGCGCGCCCGACCTGGGCACGGCCGGCTGGTTCCTGCTGCCGCTCGCGGCGCATGCCGAGGCGCTGCGGGAGACGCTGATGCACGGCGGCTCGGTGCCGCTCGGCATCTGGCTGGCGCTGGGCGCCTGGGCGGTGGTCTGGCTGACCGCCGCCGCCCGCAACTTCAAGTGGGAGTGACGGTCTGTCCATCGATCGGTTGACAGCCGGTCTCCGTCGCGCGGTCGTCCCGCCCGGCCGCGCGACAGAGCACGATCAGATCCATGGAAGCCATCGAGGTAACCGGACTTCGTAAGACATACGGCGGGCAGGACGCGGTCGCGGGGATCGACCTCGTCGTCGCCCGTGGCGAGATCTTCTCCCTGCTCGGGCCGAACGGCGCCGGCAAGACCACCACCGTGGAGATCCTGGAAGGGCACCGCCGCCGGACCGCCGGTGACGTGCGGGTCCTCGGCGAGGACCCGGGCGCCGCCGGTTCCGCCTGGCGGACCCGGATCGGCATCGTGCTCCAGGACGCCGACGACGCCGCCGACCTGACGGTCCGGGAGATGGTCAAGCACATCGGCGGGTTCTACCCGGACCCGCGCCCGGTGGACGAGGCGATCGAGCTGGTCGGCCTGAGCGCCAAACGGAACAGCAAGATCCGTACCCTCTCCGGCGGCCAGCGCCGTCGCGTGGACGTGGCCCTCGGCATCGTCGGCCGTCCCGAACTGCTCTTCCTCGACGAGCCGACCACCGGTTTCGACCCGGAGGCGCGCCGTCAGTTCTGGGATCTGATCCGCACGCTCGCCGGTGACGGCACCACGATCCTGCTGACCACCCACTACCTGGACGAGGCGGAGGCGCTCGCCGACCGGCTCGCCGTCGTGTCGGCCGGCCGGATCGTCGCCGAGGGCACCCCGGCCACCCTGGGCGGGCGGGGCGCCGCCGAGGCCCGGGTCAGCTGGACCGAGAACGGCGTCGCCCGGGTCGAGCAGGTCAACGACCCGAGCGAGCTGGTCCGGCACCTGGTGGCGTCCGGCGCCGATCTGAGCACCCTGACGATCACCCGCCCGACCCTCGAGGACACCTACCTGAACCTGATCGGAGCGACCCGATGATCGCCATGAGCCTGAGCCGCGGCCACGTGGAGTTGCTCCAGTTCCTGCGGGACCGCACGGCGGTGATCTTCACCTTCTTCTTCCCGGCGCTGCTCCTGCTGCTGTTCGGCACCATCTTCGGCAGCGAGTCGACCGAGTCCGGGGTGGCGGTCAGCCGGATCTTCACGGCCAGCATGATCGCCTACGGCATCCTGAACACGGCGTTCGTGACGATGGGGTCCGGGCTCGCGATGGATCGTGAGGACGGGACGCTCAAACGCCTCCGCGGCACACCGATGCCGGCTACCGCGTACCTGATCGGAAAGGGTCTTCTGGTTTTCGCTCTGAGCGTGGCCGAGGTCGCCTTCCTGATCCTGATGGGCGTCGTGGTGTTCGACATGCCGTTGCCGCCGGCCGATCACTGGCTGACGTTCGCGTGGATCTTCGTGCTCTCGGTGGTCGGCTGTTCGCTGCTCGGCATCGCGGTCAGCGGCCTGGTCAAGAACGCCCGCAACGCCGGCGCCATCCTGAACGTGCCGGTGGTGGCGCTGCAATTCGTCTCCGGTGTCTTCATCCACCCGATGAGCCAGCTCCCGGACTGGCTGGAGAAGGTCGCGTCGATCTTCCCGGTCCGCTGGATGGCGCAGGGCTTCCGTTACGTCTTCCTGCCCGACGAGGCGAAGGCCCAGGAGATCGGTGGCGAGTGGAACCTCGGCACGGTGGCCGTGGTGCTCGGTGTGTGGTGTGTGGTCGGATTGATCCTGTGCCTGGTGACGTTCCGGTGGAGCGGTCGCGACAAGTGAGCGAGTCGCAGTCCTCCTACTGGCTGTGGGAGTTGTTCTTCGGGGTCACCGTGGTGGCGGTCGGCGCCGCGGTGGTCATCGTGGACGGTTTCGAGCCCTGGCGGCGAGCGGTTGCGCTCGCCGCCATCGGCGCGATGCTCCTGCTGCATCTGCTCGTGGGCCGGCCGCTGATCGCCCGGGAGGCGGAGAACACGGCGGCGCTGCTGACCCTGCTCACCCAGCTGGTCCTCTTCGGGGTCGCGGTCTGGGCCGTGCCACTGTCCACCTGGCTGATGTTCGCGGTCATCCCGGTGATCTTCCAGATGGTGACGGTGCGGCTCGCGATCGCCCTGGTGGTGGTGGCCAACCTGATCCCGGTCGGGGTGGAGGCCTGGTACGACCCGGCGGACATCGGCATGGAGATCGTCATCGCGGCGATCTCCACCGGCGCCGGCATCTGCATCGGCCTCTGGATCCTCAAGACGCTGGAGGAGAGCGAGCAGCGGGCGACGCTCATCACCGATCTGGAGGCGAGCCGCGCCGAGGTGGCCCGGCTCTCCCACGAGGCGGGCGTCGCGGCCGAGCGGACCCGCCTGGCCGGCGAGATCCACGACACCCTCGCCCAGGGGTTCACCAGCATCATCACCCTGGTCCAGGCGGCCGACCCGGCGCTGCGTGACGAGCGGCTGGCACTTGCCGTGCGTACCGCACGGGAGAATCTCGCGGAATCCCGGGCCCTGGTCGCGGCCCTCTCACCGACCGCGTTGGCGTCCGCTTCCTTACCCGAGGCGGTACGCCGTAGCGCCGCCCGTTTCAGCGAGGAGGCGGGTGTGGCCGCATCCGTCCGTATCACCGGTGACGTCTACGATCTGCCGACTCGCACGGAGGTGGTGCTGCTGCGGGCGGCGCAGGAGGCCCTCACCAATGTGCGGCGGCACGCTCAGGCGCACGAGGCGGCGGTTCTGCTCGCCTACTCGCCGGCGGTGGTGCGGCTGGTGATCCGCGACGACGGATGTGGGATCAAGTCCGATATCTCTGAGGGTTTCGGGCTCTCCGGAATGCGGGCGCGCGCCGGCCAGGTCGACGGCACCCTGACCATCCGCAGCGACGCCGACACCGGCACCACTGTCGAACTGGAGATTCCCACGTGATCCGGATCCTGCTCGTCGATGATCACCCGGTGGTGCGGATGGGGCTGCGCGGCATGCTCGACGCTGAACCCGACCTGACCGTGGTCGGCGAGGCGTCCTCCGGCGCCGAGGGCTTCGACCAGGCTCTCGCCCTGACTCCGGACATCGTGCTGATGGACCTGCGGATGCCCGGCGGCGACGGCGTCGAGGCCACCGGCCGGATCCTGGCGGCTGTCCCGGGCGTGCGGGTGATGGTGCTGACCACCTACGAGTCGGACCGGGACATCCTGCGCGCCATCGAGGCCGGCGCGGCCGGATACCTGCTGAAGGACGCCTCCCCGAAGGAACTGGCCGACGCCGTCCGGGCGGCCGACCGCGGCGAGACGGTGCTGGCGCCGAGCGTGGCGTCGACACTGGTCCGGCAGGTGCGCAGCCCGGCCCCGCCGGCCCTGTCGGCACGTGAGACCGAGGTGCTCAAGCTGGTCGCCAGTGGTCTGACCAATGCCGACATCGGCAAGCGGCTGTTCATCAGCGAGGCCACCGTGAAGACGCATCTGCTGCGTGTCTTCAACAAACTGGATGTGGCCGACCGTACCGCGGCGGTCACCACCGCGATGCGGCACGGGCTGCTCGGCCCGTAAACCCGAAATCCTGTCATAAGCCGCTATCCGGGCGGATAGATTACCGACGGCGCAGCCTGTTCCCGCAGCTCACCGCGCCTTCTCGCCACCGGTAGTCGCTGAAGGAGACAGGACGCCATGCCTGCACGACCGGCCCACCAGGCACCTCCCCGACTGTGGGCTCCGGCCCGTTTCCGGGCGCTGGTCTCCGTCGTCGCCGCGGCCGCCGCCGGGCTCACCCCGGCCGCGGTGGTGCTGCTCCCGGCCACCCCGGCCTACGCCGACGCCGGTGACATCATCATCGAGTACGACCTCGAGGATCTCGAAGCAGGAACGTTCACCTTCGAGATCCGCCGGGTCGGGCCGACCACGACACCCTTCACGCTCGACTATGCGACCACCACCGTCCCCGGGGCGGCCCATGACGCGACGCCTGATGTCGACTTCACGGCGATCAGCGGCAGCACGGTCTTCAGTGCCAGCACCCGGGACGCGGTCAAACGGATCACGGTCTACGGCCTGACCGATACCAAGGACGAGAACACCGAGGTCTTCGGGCTGGCGCTGACCAACGTCACCGACCCGCTCAACAACCTGGCCGTCGCCACGATGAACGACGACGACCTGCCCCCGACCTACAGCTTCAGCGCCGCCGAGACGGTCGCCGAGAACATCGGCACCGTGACGACCACGGCGACCCTCAACTCGCTCTCCGACTTCCCCGTCACGATCCCCTACACGACCGCGAACGGGACCGCCGCCGCACCGGGTGACTACACCACCACCGCGGGGACACTGTCGTTCGCGCCGCTCGAAGACACCAAGACCATCACGGTGCCGGTCATCGACGACGCCCTGGACGAGCCGGACGAGACCTTCACCGTCGCCGCCAGCGGTACACCGACCGGCGCAACCCCGTCGGTGGCGTCGAAAACGGTGACGGTCACCGACAACGACACCCCGCCGGTCGTCTCCATCGCCACCGCCGGGTCGGTCCGGGAAGGCGACACGCTGAACTTCCCGGTCTCCCTGAACGTCGTGTCGGGCCAGAACGTCACGGTCGTCGCCGACACCGCGAACGGGACGGCCGTCGCGCCCGGAGACTTCGACGCGCTCTCCGCGCAGCTCGTCACCATTCCGGCCGGGCAGCTCAGCGTGAACGTGCCGGTGGTGACCAAGGTCGACGCCAACGATGAGAGCAGCAACCCGGAAGCACTTCAGGTCGCGCTGACCAACCCGACCGGGGCGACGCTGGGCACCACGCCGGCCACCGGCACGATCACCGACTCGGTCGCGACCGTCACGCCGGTCACCTCGGTCACCGAAGGCAACAGCGGCAGCCACAACCAGGTCTTCGACGTCACGCTCAGTGCCGCGCCGTCGGGGACCGTCGAGGTCGGCTACACGGTCACCGCCGGCACCGCCACCGCCGGGACCGACTTCGACGCGGTCGACGGGACGCTCACCTACGCGGCAGGGCAGACGGTCAAGCAGATCACCGTGCCGGTCCGGGGGGACACCCTCTACGAGGGCAACGAGACCTTCGACATCAACCTGACCAGCACCACCGTCGGCGGCGTCACGGGTGGGCTCGGCCCCCACTCGATCACCATCCCGGAAGACGACGCTGCGCCGACCGTCACCTCGGTGACCAGCGAATCCGTCGCCGAAGGCAGTGGCAACCACAACGTCACGTTCACCGCGACGCTCAGCAACGCCAGCCACGAGGCGGTCACCCTGGACGTGACCGCGCTCGGCGGGACCGCCGTCGACGTCGGCGCCGGGGTCGGCAGCGACGACTTCGACATCCTGGACACCAGTGTCGACGTCGCGGCCGGCGCGACCACCGCGACCTTCCGGGTGCAGGTCAACGGGGACGCCGTCTACGAGACCGACGAGCCCACGCCGGTCACGGCCACGGTCGCCGGCTCCGAGACCGGCGCCACCGTCGGCAGCAACGCCGCCGGCACCCTGACCATCACCAACGACGACGTGGTGCCGGTCGTGGTCTTCAACGACTTCGGCGGGAACGAGGGCAACACCACGCTGCCGGTCACCGCCACGGTCACCGGCACAGCCCAGGCGGCGATCAACTACACGATGTCGGCGGCGAACGGCACCGCGGAGGCCCTCGACTACACGACCAGCCTGGTCGATGGCGCCATCGACCCCGGCGAGACCACTCTGTCCGACCTCGGCACGGTGGAGTTGCGCGCCGACACGGTGGACGACGCCGCCGATGCCTTCCAGGTGACGATCACACCGGCCGGACTGGTCCCGAAGACCGCCAACGTGACGATCACCGACGACCCGCTGGACCTCCCACCGAAGATCGTGGGCACCACCACGCCGAACTCGGTCGCGGAGGACTCCGGGCCGGTGAACGTGCCGGTCGTGCTGAACTACGACGACACCTCGGCGGCCACCACCGAGAACGTGATCAGCGTCGATTACACCTCGACCCAGGGCACCGCGAAGCCGATCCTCGACTACGAGACGGCCTCGGCCTCCGGCACCCTGACCTTCACGCCCGGCCAGGCCGCTCCGAGCCTCGATATCGCCCTCGTCGATGACGAGTTCTTCGAGATCGACGAGACCTTCACGGTCACCCTCTCCAACGACGTCGGGGCCGACAGCCTGGAGGACGATGTCGCCACGGTGACGGTCACCGACGACGACGGGCCCGCACCCACCTACTCGGTGGCGCCCGTCGGATCGGTGACCGAGGGCGGCGCCGCCACCTTCCGGGTCACGATGGCCGCCCCGGCAGCCGTCGACACCAACTTCGTCGTGACCCACACCAACGGCAACGTCGCGGTGAGCGGGGCGGCCGCGGGCAGCGACTTCACCGCGCCCGGCTCGGCGACGGTGACCGTGCTCAAGGACGCGACCACTGTCGACTTCACCGTCCAGACCACCCAGGACACGGTCTACGAAGGAACCGAGACCGCCACCATTCAGGTCGACCCCGGCAACGGCGTGACCAGCGTGACCGGCAGCGCGGAGACGGCGACTCTGACGATCACCGACAACGACGCGATCCCCACCCTGACGCTGAACACCGGCTCACCCACCGAGGGCAACACGTTCGGCATCACCGGCACCCAGACCGGGGTCGCCGAACGGGACATGGCCTACACCGTGTCGGTGGCCGGCGACAGCTCGAACAGCGCCGACCCCACCGAGGGCGGTGACATCTCGGTGACCGGCACACCGGTCACCATCACCGGCGGCCAGACACCCACCGACCTGGCCCTGGACACGGTCACCGTCAACGGGGACCTCATCGACGAGAACGCCGAGGTCTTCGCCGCGACTGTCCGCAACACCACGGTCGGCGCGGACGCCGGAACGCGTTCCTACACCGTTCCGGACGCGGCCGCCAACATGTCGCCGGAACTGGTCTTCGGCTCGCCGGTCACGGTCGCCGAGGACACCGGCACGGCAGCGATCCCGGTGTCGAAAGACTGGAGCGCCCTGACCGGCAGCGGCAACACGGCCACCTCCACCGAGGTGACGATCACCGCGGTCGCCCAGACCGCCAACGGGTCGGCCACCGCGCCCGGCGACTACACCGCGACCACGGTGAGCCCGCTGACCTTCCAGCCCGGCGACAGCAGCAAGAACGTGGACGTGCCGATCCACATCGATCAGGTCTACGAGCTGACCGAGACCTTCACGCTCGGCCTTTCGCAGGCCGTCGGCGCCACCATCCCGGCGGCCAGCAGCACGGTCACGATCACCGACGACGACCAGGCGGCCCGGCCGTCGTTCTCGGTGGACGCGGCCACCGGGACCACAGTCACCGAGGGCGGGCTGGTCACCTACACGGTCAACCTCAGTGCCGCGTCGGTCAGCGACACCGACTTCGACATCACACTCACCGGCGGCAACGCCACCGGCGCCGACTTCACCACCCCGCCGACGACCGTGCAGATCGCCGCTGGGCAGACCAGCGCCCAGGTCCAGGTGCAGACCGCTGACGACAGCCTGTACGAGGGGGCGGAGACCCGTACCCTCGGCATCGCTCTCGCCTCCGGTGAGAACGACGTGACCGGAAGCACGCAGAACCGCACCCTCACGCTCAACGACAACGAGGCCGTGCCGACGATCGCGCTGGTCACCGACTCGGACGTGGAGGGCCAGTCGGTGACCGTGGCGGCCACGCCGGACGCGGTGGCCGAGCGGGCGATGACCTACACGCTGACCATCGCCGGTGACGTCGGCAACGGCGGGAACGCGGCCGAGAACACCGACTTCAACCATGCGCTGACGACGGTGACCGTGCCGGGCAACTCGGCGGCCGGGGCGCCGGTCACGCTCGGAACGATCAACCTGGACACCGACACGATCGACGAGGAGACGGAGACCATCAAGGTCACCGCCCACAACGACACGTATTCGGCCACCGACGTCTCCGGGTACTACACGATCGACGACGACCCGGCGGACACCGCTCCGACGATGAATCTGGGCAGCCCGGTCACGGTGGCCGAGGCCGGGACCAACGCGACGGTTCCGGTGACGCTCGACTTCACCGGCAGTTCGGCGACGACCACCGAGAAAGCGGTCTCGGCCGGCTACTCGACGACGCCGGGCACGGCCACCGCCGCCGCTGACTACACCGCGACCCCGGGCACCGTGACGTTCGTTGCGGGCAACAACACCGCCAACATCAGTGTGCCGATCAGCAGCGACACCCTGTTCGAGACGAACGAGGACTTCACGGTCGCGATCGCCAGCCCGGTGAACGCGACTCTGGGCACCGCGACGAACACGGTGACGATCACCGACGACGACTCGGCGGCGATTCCGGCGTTCACGGTGTCGGATCCGGTGACGGTGGCCGAGGACGGTGGGGTGTCGGCTCAGTTCACGGTGACGCTGGCGAGTGCGGCGGCGGACACGATCGACTTCGATGCGGCGATCGTGAACGGCACCACGACCACCGGCGGGACGACGAACCTCGGCAAGAACGACTACACCGCTCCGGCCGCGGACTTCACGATCGCCAAGGACGCGACGTCGACCACGGTCACGGTTCCGATCACCAACGACACCGCGTACGAGGGCACGGAGACGTTCGATCTCCAGATCTCCCTGGACTCGGCGGAGACGCTGGCCACCGGATCGATGGCCGCCCGGACCGTCACCATCACCGACGACGAGTCCGTGCCGACGTTGACGCTGGTCGGTGCCGAGGAGGCGGAGAACGCGTCGGTGGCGGTCACCGCCACCACGAGTGGTCTCGCCGAGCGGGCCATGAGTTACTCGCTGACTCTGGCCGGCGACGCGACGGTGTCCGGCAGCAACGCGGCCGAGTCCGCCGACTTCACCGACAGTGGTGTCGCCGGGACGGTCACCGCAGGGACGGCCTCCGGCTCCACTGTCACCCTCCGTTCGATTCCGTTGCTGGCCGACACGGTTGACGAGCCGGTCGAGACGATCAAGGTGACGGCGGCGAACACCACGTACAACACGACGCCGGCGGTGTCGGCGATGTACACCATCACCGACGACGTGGCGGACACCGCTCCGGCGGTGACGTTCGGGTCCGGGGTGACGGTCGCTGAGGCGGCGGGCAACGCGACGGTTCCGGTGACTCTCGACTACACCGGCAGTTCGGCGGCGACCACGGAATGGCCGGTCAGCGCCCAGTACGGCACCAACTCCGGCACTGCTTCGGCGGGCTCCGACTACACGGTCAGCTCGGGCACGGTGTCGTTCACGGCCGGCAACAACTCGTCGAGCTTCACCGTGCCTGTCGTCTCGGACAACCTGTTCGAGACGGACGAGCAGTTCGACGTCACGCTGACCACTCCGGTCAATGCGACTCTGGGCACCGCGACGAACACGGTGACGATCACCGACGACGACTCGGCCGCGATTCCGGCGTTCACCGTGTCGGATCCGGTGACGGTGGTCGAGGGGTCGGGGACGAACGCCGAGTTCACCGTGACACTGGCCAGCGCGGCCGCCGGGACCATCGACTTCGATGCGGCGATCGTGAACGGCACCACGACCACCGGCGGGACGACGAACCTCGGCAAGAACGACTACACCGCTCCGGCCGCGGACTTCACGATCGCCAAGGACGCGACGACGGCCACGGTGTCGATTCCGATCACCAACGACACGGCCTATGAGGGCACGGAGACGTTCGATCTCCAGGTCTCGCTGGATTCGGGAGAAACGCTGGCGACCGGGTCGATGGCTGCCCGGACCGTGACGATCACCGACGACGAGTCGGTGCCGACCTTGACGCTGGCCGGTGCCGAGGAGGCGGAGAACGCCTCGGTGGCAGTCACCGCCACCACGAGCGGTCTCGCCGAGCGGGAAATGTCCTACTCGCTGACTCTGGCCGGCGACGCGACGGCGTCCGGCAGCAACGCCGCCGAGTCCGCCGACTTCACCGACAGCGGCGTCGCCGGGACGGTCACGGCTGGGACCGCGTCCGGTTCCACGGTGACGTTGCGTTCGATCCCGTTGCTGGCCGACACGGTCGACGAGCCGGTCGAGACGATCAAGGTGACCGCGGCGAACACCACGTACAACACGACGCCGGCGGTCTCGGCGATGTACACGATCACCGACGACGTGGCGGACACCGCTCCGGCGATCACGTTCGGTGCGGGTGTGCCGGTGGCCGAGGGGTCCGGGCCGGCGACGGTCCCGGTCACGCTCGACTACACCGGCAGTTCGGCGGCGACCACGGAATGGCCGGTCAGCGCCGACTACGCGACGGTCGCGGGCACGGCGTCGGCCGGCGCCGACTACACGGTCAGTTCCGGCACGGTGTCGTTCACGGCGGGCAACAATTCGTCGAGCTTCACCGTGCCCGTCGTCTCGGACAACCTGTTCGAGACGAACGAGCAGTTCGACGTCACGCTCGCCAACCCGGTCAACGCGACCCTCGGCACCGCGACCAACACGGTGACGATCAACGACGACGACTCCGGTGCGATCCCCGGGTTCACCGTCTCCGACCCGGTGACCGTGGTCGAGGGGACGGCGACGAACGCGGTGTTCACCGTCACGCTCGGCAGCGCGGCAGCCGGGACCATCGACTTCGACGCGGCGATCGTCAACGGCACCACGACCGCCGGCGGGACGGCGAACCTCGGCAAGAACGACTACACCGCCCCGGCCGCCGACTTCACGATCGCCAAGGACCAGACCACGGCCACGGTGACCATCCCGATCACCAACGACACCGCCTACGAGGGCGCCGAGACGTTCGACGTCCAGATCTCCCTGGACTCGGGAGAGACGCTTGCTTCCGGGCCGCTGGTCGCCCGTACCGTCACCATCACTGACGACGAGTCCGTGCCCACCTTGACGTTGAGCGGCGCGGAAGCGGCGGAGAACGCCTCGGTGGCGGTCTCCGCCACCGTCAACGGTCTCGCCGAGCGGGACATGACGTATTCGCTGACCCTCGCCGGCGACGCCACCGTGAGCGGCAGCAACGCGGCCGAGCCGGCCGACTTCACGAACAACCCGTCGCCGACGACGGTGACCGGCGGCACCGCCTCCGGCGCCACGGTCGACCTGGGTTCGATCCCGCTGCTGGCCGACACGGTCGACGAGCCGGTCGAGACGATCAAGGCGACCGCGGCCAACACCACCTACACCAGCGCCGCGCCGGCCTCCGCCTTCTACACGATCACCGACGACGTCGCGGATCTGCCGCCGTCGGTGTCGGTCGGCCCGAAGACCGTGCCGGAGAGCATCGGCAACGCGGCCGTGCCGGTGACCCTGAGTTTCGGTGGCGGCAACGACGCCACCTCCTCCGAACAGGCGGTCTCGATCACCTCGCAGCTGGTGGCGGGCACCGCCGGCGCCGGCGACTACGGCAACCCGGCCGTGCAGACGATCGCGGCCGGCGCGACGACCGGCACCATCCCGGTGCCGATCGTCAACGACACGATCCTGGAGAGCGACGAGTCGTTCCAGCTGAAGGTCACCTCGGTGGGCCCGGCCGGCGCGACGATCGGGACCGACGCGGCCACCGTCACGATCACCGACGACGATGTGGCCACCACCAAACCGTCCTTCGACGTCGGCTCGGTGTCGGTGGGTGAGGGCGGCGGTTCGGCGACCTTCACGGTCACCCTCAGCGAGGCGGCCCGGGCCGACGTCGACCTGACCGTGGCCGCCAGCGACGGCAGCGCGACGGAGGCGACCGGCGGGATCGGCGGCGACGACTACGACAAGCCGGCCGGCACGCTGCGGATCGCGTCGGGCAGCCGGACCGGCACGTTCACCGTCCCGGTCCGTCAGGACACCGTCTACGAGAACGACGAGACGGCCCGGTTCACGGTCGCCCTCGCGCAGGGCGAGACCGACGCGATCGGGTCCGCCCGGGACGCCACCCTGTCGATCACCAACGACGACGCCCGCCCGGCCCTGTCGCTGTCCGCGTCGGCCGGCGGCGCCGAGGGCGAGATCACCTCGCTGACCGCCACCATCGACGGCGCGACCCAGCCGAGCGTCAACTACGGAAGCCTCGCGGTCAGCACCGGATCGACAGGCGACCCGGCCGAGACGTCCGACTTCAAACTGATCGGCGGCGACGTCGTGGTCCCCGGTGGGACCGCGCCTGGCACCCGAGCCGACGTCGCCGCGTTCCAGCTGCTCGACGACACGGTCGACGAAGCGGTCGAGAGCTTCGACGTCGCCCTCGGCACCCGCCGTGCCACCGTGCGGATCAACGACGACCCGGCCGACGCCGCGCCGACCGTGGCGATCGGCGACGAGTCGGTCCGGGAGAACGCGGAGAGCGCCGACCTCCAGGTGGCGCTGAACTTCACCGGCGGCACCACGGGCACCGAACGGAAGATCACCGTGCCCTGGCACACGATCGCCGGCACGGCCGAGGCCGGCGGCGATTTCGAGACCAGCAGCGGTACGGCCACCTTCGAACCCGGAACCGGAACCGTCACCGTGAAGGTGCCGATCGTCGGCGACACGGTGGGTGAGGAGGACGAGGAGTTCGTGGTGCGCCTGGACGCCCCGGCTCCGAACGACGTCAAGCTGGGCAAGGCCGACGGCACCGTCACGGTCGAAGACGACGACACCATCGTGAAACCGACCCTGAACGTCGCGTCCGCGGTGGTCACCGGCGAGCAGCGGGTCCGGCTCAGCGGGACCGCGGCCCCCGGCGCCAAGGTGGAGCTGCTGTCGGCCGCCAACGTCACCGGCACCGGCGGCTACAAGGTCGTGCTCAGCACCGAGGCCGACGACGACGGGAAGTTCAGCTTCAACCCCAACTTCACCCAGGGCTACCGCCTGTTCGTACGGGCGAACGCCCTGGTCTCGCCGGTCCGCACGGTGGAGGTGCGGCAGGATCCCACGATCACGACGGTCTCCAGCTCGGCCGGCGCGGCGACGATCACCGTCACCGGCGACCCGGACCGGGCCGGGCAGACCGTCCGGATCCAGCGCCTGACCAGCGGCGAATGGGACACCGTCGCCACCGGGAAGCTGACCGCGGCGGGCACGTTCGCCACCACCCAGCGTGGGCTGAGGTCGGGGCGGTCGGTCACGTACCGCGGGGTGATCTCGGCGTCCCCGGCCCTCGGCATCCTCGCCGGCAACTCGCCGGCCCGAACCGTCAAGGTCCGCTGACCGAAACGAAGGAAATCGACCGATGCGCACTCGACGGACCAGCGGTACGCCCGGAGAAGTCCCGTTCCGGCTGTGGGCGCCGGCCCGCTTCCGGGCCGCCCTCTCGATAGCCGCCGCGACCGCCACCGGGTTGCTCCCGGGGATCGCTGTCCTGCCCGGCGCCGCCCAGGCCGTCCCTTCGCCGTCGATCAGTGTCGGCAACGGGTTCGACGTGGCCGAAGGCGACAAGCTCAAGTACCACCTGACCCGCACCGCCCCGTTCGACGACCCGCTCACCGTCCACGTGAGCACCGTCGACGGGACCGCGACCGCGGGCGAGGACTACACCGCCCTGGTGGATTTCGAGGTGACCTTCGGGGCCGGCGAGGAGATGGCCCCGTTCGAGGTCGAGACGATCGCGGACGAAGTGGAGGAGACCTCGGAGTCGGTCTACGTGAACATCACCGACCCGGGCGGGCTGGACGTGAGCGGCAACATGGCCCCGATGAACATCGTCGACCCGGTGTTCACGGTCAACCCGGTCGGGGTCTTCATCGAGGAGGACGCCGACCAGACGCGGTACTTCGACGTGTCCCTCAATATCGGCTTCCAGCAGGGCGCCGAGGTCAAGTACTCGATCGTGGCCGACGGCGACACGGAGGGCAACGGCTTCCAGGACGTCGCCCCGACGACGCTCGTCTTCGATCCACTCGAGACGACCCCGACCACGCGCGCCGAGATGGTCCTGCCCGGCGACGACGTCCACCGGCACGGCTGGAACTTCACCTTCACCCTGACCGAGTTCAACCGGGGGCGGGCCGGGGGAATGGAGGGGCACGGCTTCGCCATCGGCGACGACGACGAGAGGCCGACAGTCGCCCCGGTCGCCGACGTGGAGGTGACCGAAGGGGACAACGGCGTCACGCAGGCGACCTTCACCGTGTCATTGAGCAACGTGACCATCGATCCGGTCACGCTGAACCTGAGCCAGGCCGGCGGCACGGCGGTCGAGACCCCGGGAACGATCGGTGGCTTCGACTTCGACCTCCCGGACAGCGTGACGATACCGGCCCTCGAACAGTCCGCGACCTTCACCGTCGATGTCACCGGCGACGAGGTCTTCGAGGAAGACGAGACCGCCGAGATCCTCATCGCACCGGCGGACGGCGACCCGGCCGTCAACGGCGTGAGCCGGACCGCGGCACTGAAGATCAACAACGATGACGACCCGCCGGCGATCACGTTCGACGGTTTCGAGCACTCCGAGGGGACCCAGGGAATCGGGGTCTGGTTCACCGTCAACGGCGAGGCTCAGGCGCCGCTCCCGTGGACCGCGACCTTCGCCGGCGCCTCCAACGACATCGTCCCGCTGGCGCCGACCGATCCGGCCGAGCCGGACGACTTCGACGCCTCGGCCCTGGACTTCTCCGGAACCCTCGAACCCGGCGACAACCAGATCGACCTGGGTGACGTCGACCTGGTCTTCGACGCCAAGGACGAGTTCGACGAGACGATGAAGGCGACCGTCCAACTCGGGGACGCCGATCCGGTCAGCGGCTTCGCCACCGTCTGGGACTTCCCCAACCAGGAGGAGGCCAAGCTCGTCACGCCGCTCGTAGCCGAGGCCGACGAGGGCGGACGGGTCACGATCCCGGTCAGCCTGGACTTCACCGACAACAACGCCACCGCCACCGAGAAGCCGATCACCCTCCAGTACGTGGTCAACACCGGCGAAGCCACCGACGGCGCCGACTACACCGCGCCCAGCGGAGACCTGACCATCATCTCGCCGGCCACCTCGTCGGACATCGTCATCGACACGCTGCCGGACAACCTCGTCGAGGGTGACGAGACCTTCTCGGTGACGGTGATCAACGCGGAGAACGCGCTGAACACCGCGCAGACGACGACCGTGACGATCCACGACCGGGTCCCCACCGTGAGCGTCGGGCCGGCCGCCGACGTCCCGGAGGGCCGGCCGCTCCGGTTCCCGATCACCCTCAGCGAGCAGTCTGCCTTCGACCAGACGATCATGGTGTCCACCGTCGCCGGCACCGCGCAGGACCCCTCGGACTACACCGGGCTGAACGCCTTCGAGGTGGTCATCCCGGCGGGGCAGACCACCGCGTACGCCGAGGTGCCCACCGTGGGGGACTTCGAGCTGGAACTCGAACCGGAGACCGTCGACCTCCAGATCGTGAACGCCGCCGGCGCGAACCCGGTGACGCCCACCGCCACCGGCCGGATCGTCGACCCGGTGATCCGGGTCGTCCCGTCCCCGGACGCCGTCATCACCGAAGGTGACAGCGGAACCCGGAACCAGCTCTTCGAGGTACGCCTCGACCCCGTGATGGACGCCCAGGTCACCCTCGACTACGAGGTGGTGGCGGGCAACGCCGTCGCCGGCGAGGACTTCGTGGCCCCGGCGCCCGGTCAGCTGGTCTTCGAGCCGGGCGACCGGGTCAAGCAGATCCAGGTGCCGATCCACGGCGACACGATCGACGAGGGCCCGGATCAGACCTTCACGATCCGGCTGCTCAACGTGGCCGGCGCCACCGCCCTCGCCGACCAGGGCGAGTTCACCTTCACCATCACCGACGACGACTCCGGCCCGCAGGGCCCGACGACGGTCAGCATCGACAACCCGGGTGTGGTGGCCGAGGGCCGTCCGCTGGTGTTCCCGCTGACCCTGAGCCGGCCCAGCGACGTGCCGGTCACCGTGCGGGTCTCCACCACCACCGGCACGGCCACCCCCGGCGACGACTACGTCCCGATGACCGACGCCGAGGTCACCTTCCAGCCCGGCGAGACCACGGCCGCCCTCGCCGTCACCACGAACAGCGACAACGTCTTCGAGTACGACAGCGAGACGGTGACCGTCGAGATCATCAACCCCGGACCGGTGGACCTCGGCACGGCCAGCGCCTACGGCAAGATCGCCGACCCCGGCCTGCGGATCGGCTCGCTGGCCATCGACGAGAACGGCAGCGGCGCCGTGACCGTCGACATGGCCCTCAACGTCCCGATGGACGAGCAGGTCCAGGCGAACTACGAGCTGCTGCTCGGCTCCGCGATCACCGGCAGCTTCACCCAGGTGTCCGCCGGCACGCTGACCTACCCGCCGGGCGCGACCACCAGCCAGATCACGGCCACGCTGCCCGGCGGCTACGACCTCACCGAACCGGGCCGGATGCTCAAGGTCCGGCTGAGCAATGTGGTCACCGCCACCGGGCTGCCGGTCGGTGGTGAGGGCGAGCACTCGACGATGCTCAGCGCGCCCGGTGACCCGGGCGTCACCCCGGTCCTCACCTCGGTGACCTCGTCTCCGCAGTTCGAGAGCGACGGCCAGACCCAGGTCGCCTTCACCGTGCAGCTGAGCAACCCGGTGAGCCAGCCGGTCACGCTCGACGTCTCGGCGATCGACGGCTCGGCCGTCCGGAACGGCGCCGGGCCGGGCACCCCCGACTTCGCGGTGCCCGACCAGGTGACCTTCCTGCCCGGCCAGAGCCAGGCCACGTTCCAGGTGACGGTCGTCGGCGACGACGTCTTCGAGCGGAACGAGGAGGCGCAGATCGTCGTCACCCCGCGGCCGGGCGATCCGCTGGTGACCGGCCCGTCCCAGCAGTCCACGCTGACCGTCTACGACGACGATGACGCCCCGACGGTGACCTTCGACGGGTTCGACCGGCCGGAAGGCCCCGGGAGTGTTCCGCTCGGATTCAGTGTCAGCGGCGTGGCACAGGACCCGATGCCGTGGTCGGCCACGGTCCAGGGCGGTTCGAACGACTCCCGCGATCCGGCCGAGGCCACCGACTTCGGCGGAAATCCCATCTACTCCGGCACCGTCGCGCCCGGCGCGACCCGGATCGACATGGGCACCCTGGAGCTCTGGCCGGATGCCGTGGACGAGTACGACGAGATGATCGAAGTGGCCGTCGAGGTGGACGGGCGGCCCTCGGTCCGCGGCTACGGCACGATCCGCGACGAGTGGTCGGAGATGCCGCCCCGGCTGCGTCTCCCGGACCGGATCTCGGTCGCCGAGGGACAGCCCGCGGACATCCCGGTGACGCTCGACTTCACCGTGGTGCCGGGCAACACGGCCACCCGGACCGAGAAGGTCATCTCGGCCGACTACCTGGCCGACGGCGGAGACGCCCAGCCCGGCCAGGACTACCACCCGGCCGGCGCCGGCGCGGTCACCATCGACCCGCCGGCCAACGGCACGACCATCTCGATCCCCACCGGCGCCAACCCCGAGGACGAGCCGGACGAGACCTTCAACGTGGGCCTGACCAACCTGCGCAACGCCGAGTTCACCGGCCCGCCGGCGATCGTGACGATCACCGAGAACTCGCCAGTGGTCAGCATCGCCAGCCCCGGCACGGTGCCCGAGGGCCGCCCGATGCGGTTCCCGCTGACCCTGAGCCGGCCCAGCGGCAACCCGGTCACCGTGCGGTTCACCACCACGAGCGGCACGGCCACCCCCGGCGCCGACTACATGCCGGTCACCGGCGGCGAGGTCACCTTCCAGCCCGGACAGACCACGGCGATCGCGTTCGTCACCACGAACCCGGACAACGATCTCGAACAGGACAGCGAGTCGGTGACGGTGGAGATCACCGACCCGGGCTTCGCCACTCTCGGGACGTCCAGCGCGTACGGCAAGATCGTCGACCCGATGCTGCGGATCGGATCGGTGGCGATCGACGAAGCCGTCAACCGGTCGGTGGCCGTCGACATGTTCCTCAGCGTCCAGCTCGACGCGGACGTGCGGGCCGACTACGAGCTCCTGTTCGGCGACGCGACGACCGGCCAGTTCACCACCCTGGGCACCGGCGTCCTGTCGTACATGCCGGGAGACACGAGCCGGCAGATCACCGCGCAGCTGCCGCCGGGCGTCAACAGCGTCAGCGGCCGGACGCTCAAGGTGCGGCTGTCCAACGTGGTCAACGGGGCCGGGCTGCCGGTCGGCGGTGAGGGCGAGCACGCGGCCCTGCTCGGCGGGCCGAGCGAGCCCGGAGGCACCGCCCCGGCCATCGCGTCGGTGAGCGTGTCGCCGCAGAGCGAGAGCGACGGGCCGGCCCAGGCCTGGGCCACGGTCCAGTTGACCGGGCCGGTGAGCCAGCCGGCGACTCTGGACGTCTCGGCCGTCGACGGTTCGGCCACCCGCGGCGACGCCGCGCCGGGCCGCAACGACTACAGCGTCCCGAACGTCGTGACGATCCCGGCCGGCGGCACCCAGGCCACCTTCCCGGTGACGATCAACGGCGACGACGTCTTCGAGAACGAGGAACAGGCGCAGATCGTCGTCACGCCGCGGCCCGGCGACCCGCTGGTGACCGGGCCCGCCCAGCAGTCCACGCTGATCATCTACAACGACGACGACGCGCCGACGGTGACCTTCGACGGCTTCGACCGGCCGGAAGGCACCGGGGGAGTCCCGGTCGGGTTCATCGTCACCGGCGTCGCGCAGGACCCGATGCCGTGGGAGGCCATCGTCCACGGCGCCTCCAGCGACTCCCGGGACCCGGCCGAGGACACCGACTTCACCGGCAATCTCACGCTCGCCGGGACTGTCGCGCCCGGCGCCGGCCGGATCGACCTGGGCACCGTCGACCTGCGGACGGACACCGCCGACGAACACGACGAGACGGTCGAGGCCTGGATCGTGGTGGGCGGAGGCAACGCGGTCACCGGTTACGGCACGATCCGCGACGACCCGACACAGATGCCGCCCCGGCTCCGGTTCCCGGAGAACGTCGTGGTGTCCGAAGGGGAGAACGCGGAACTGCCGATCACGGTGGACTTCGCCGCTGTGCCCGGCAACACCGCCACCACCACCGAGAAGGTCATCTGGTTCGACTACACCACGGTGGACGGCTCAGCGGTCTTCGACACCGACTTCACCGACCGCGGCAGTTCCAAGCCCCTCTACGCGCTCGACGGCACCGACGCGATCCTGATCCAGACCGTCGGCGACGACATCCCGGAGGGCGACGAATCGTTCACCGTGGCGCTCAGCAACGTCAGGAACGCCGAGTTCGCCGGGCCGCCGCCGACCGTCACGATCAAGGAGCCCGCGCCGACCCTGACGATCGGCACCGCTCCGCCTACCCTGGCCGGGCAGCCGCTCAGGTTCCCGGTGACCCTGAGCCGGCCGAGCCTGTCGCCGATCACCGTGCGGTATTCCACGATGACGACGATGGGCTCGGCGACACCCGGCGTCGACTACCAGCCGGTCACCGACGCCGCCCTGACCATCCCGGCCGGCGCCACGAGCGCCACCATCGTGGTTCAGACGATCTCCACCGGCCAGTACGACTTCGAGGGCCGCAGTCTCTACGTGCAGATCACCGATCCCGGCGGCGCCACCATCGACCAGACCTACGCGGGCGCTGAGATCTCCGATCCGGCGATCTGGGTGCACGCCGAAACGCCGATCGTCGAGGGTGGCCCCGGCACCCGTGACCAGTTCGTCGAGGTCCACCTGAGCGCCCCGATGGACGCACCGGTCGACGTCGACTACTCGCTGCTCGCGGACACCGCCGTCGCGGGTGTGGACTTCGACGCCGTATCCGGCCACCTGACGTTCGCGCCGGGCGACACGGTGAAGCAGATCCGGGTGCCGATCCGTGGCAACGACGCCCCGTCGAGCAGCAACAAGTCCTTCAAGGTCCGGCTGAGCAACGTGACGCACGCGGGTGGCGCCTCCGTTCACAACGAGGGTGAGTTCCCGGTCTGGATCGTCGAGGACGACAACCCGGCGACCGTCGACATCGTCTCGGTCAGCACGGCGACGCGCCCAGAGGGCGACAGCGTCGCCACGGTGCCGGTCACCGTCCAGCTCAGCGGCCCGGTTTCGCTGGACACCAAGCTGCTCGTGGGCTGGGCCGGCGGCACGGCGGTATCGGAGGGCGCCGGGGTCGGCGAGTCCGACTACAGCGTGCCTGCGGAGGTGACGGTCGCCGCCGGCCAGAGCACCGCGACGATCAACGTGACGGTCAACGGCGACTCCGTCTTCGAGAAGGACGAGGTCGTCGAGCTCCTCGTCGAGCCGGCGCCGAACGACGCGCTGATCGCCCATTCGGAGAACACCGGCGGGGTCACGCTGGTCAACGACGACGCGGCGCCGCGGGTCACCTTCGACGGGTTCGAGCAGTCCGAGGGCGCCGGCGGCGTCGGCGTCTGGTTCACCGTCACCGGCGACGCCCAGGACCCGATGCCGTGGACGGCCGTCGTCGAAGGTGGGTCCGACGGGCCCGGCGACCCGGCCGAGGCCACCGACTTCACCCGCGACAAGCTCACCCTCGCCGGGATCCTCGCCCCCGGCGGCGACCAGATCGACGTCGGCGACCTGGACTTCACCATGGACAGCGCCGACGAGTACGACGAGACGATCAAGGTCGCGGTCGACGTCCCAGGGCTCGGCACCACCACCGGCCAGGGCAAGATCCTCGACTGGCATACCCAGCTGCCACCCAAGGTGGTCGCGTCCGGGCCGGTGGCGGTCACCGAGGGCGGCACCGCCTCGGTGCCGGTCAACCTCGACTTCGCCGCGGTGCCGGGCAACACCGCCACCTCCACCGAGAAGCTGGTCACCGTCGACTACCACACCGCTGGTGGTACGGCCACCGCCGGCGCCGACTTCACCAGCACGTCGGGCACGCTCGTCTTCACGCCACCGGCCACGAAACAGACCATCGACGTGCCGGCCCTCGCCGACACGGACGTCGAGAACGACGAGACCCTGACGGTGAACCTGGCCAACCCGTCGAACGCGGAGATCGGCGGCGCTCCGGCCGTCGTCACGATCAGGGGCGCCGCCGCGGCCGCCTTCCACGTGACACCCGACGTGACCGTGACCGAGGGTGACGTCACCGCCGCCGAGTTCACCGTGACGCTGGACGGGCCTGCGGCCGGACCCGTCGACTTCACGGTCGGCGTCACCGACGGCACCGCCCGGTACGACGCGGCCGGTCCGGGCGGCAGGGACTACGGAACACCCATGCCGACCCTGACCATCCCGCAGGGCCAGACGTCCGCGACCCTCCGGGTCCCGATCGTCGACGACGAGGTCTTCGAGCGCCGGGAGGTTGCGACGGTCCAGGTCGGCCTGGCCCCGGGTGAGACCGATGCGGCGGGTACGACCCAGCACAGCACCCTGACCGTCGTCGACGACGAGACGATCCCGGCGCTCGCCCTGCTCCCGGCGAAGGCCACCGAGGGCAGTGCCGTCGACGTGACCGCGATCCCGTCCGGAGTGGCCCAGGACCCGATCGGCTACCTGCTCAGCTTCAACGGCGACACCGCACCCGGCGCCGACTCGGCCGAGGTGGACGACTACGCGTACAGCAGCGTCGCCGTTGATCTGCCGGCCGGAAGCACCGGGCCGGTCCTGCTCCGGTCGGTCCCGCTGGCGCCGGACACGATCGACGAGGGCACCGAGTCGTTCACGGTGACCGCCACGAACCAGACGTTCCCCGAGCAGGTGCCGGTCTCCGCCACCATGGGCATCCTGGACGACCCGGCCGACCTGCCGCCGTCGGCCACCGTGTTCCCGGCGAACGTCAGCGAGAGCGCCGGCTTCGCCGAGGTGCTGGTCCTGCTGGAGTACCTGGGCGCGAACGGCGCCGACCGGACCGAACAGCCGGTCACCCTCAACTACTCGGTGATGCCCGGCACCGCCGGCAGCGCCGACTTCGGCAACCCGATCAGCCCCAACCCGCTGGTCTTCACACCGGGCCAGAACTTCGCCACCATCCGGGTGCCGATCGTCAACGACCAGCGCATCGAGAACAACGAGAGCTTCCAGGTGCGGCTGACCGGGATCCTCCCGTGGGGCGGCGGGATCACCGGAGCCACCAGCGACGTCACCATCGCCGACGACGACCAGAACCTGCCGCGCCCGACCTTCACGGTCACCGGCGACATCACCGCCCGTGAGGACGGCGGGCCGGCCACCGCGACCGTCACGCTCAGCCAGGCGGCCCAGGGCGACGTGGACCTCACCGTCGAGACGGTGCCGGGCACGGCCACCCCGTCCGGGGCCGGCGACGGCGGAACCGACTTCACCCCGCCACCGGCCACCCTGCGGATCCCCGAGGGCAGCCTGACCGGGACGATCAGCATCCCGATCGGGCAGGACACCGTGTACGAGGGCGACGAGAACGCCCGGATCTCGGTCGCCCTGGCCCCGGGGGAGGCGGACGCCACCGGTACGGCCCAGCAGGGCACCCTCACCATCACCGACGACGAGGCCAAGCCCACCCTCACCCTGGACCCGACCGCCGCCACCGTGGCCGAGGGCGACACCGTCGAACTCTCCGGAACCGTGAAGGGAGTTGCACAGCGTGACTTCGAGTTCGACGCGGGGGCCGCGGCGGGCGCGGCGGCGACCGGGGACACCGCCGGCGACGACGACTTCGAGCTGACCCAGGCCAAGGTGACCGTGCCCGGCGGCACCGCGAGCGGATCCAAGGTCCGGGTCGGCGCGGTCCGCTTCGAGAACGACAGCATCGACGAGGACACCGAGACGGCGACGGTCTCGATCGGTGGCGCCACCCGTACCTTCAAGATCACTGACGACCCGGCCGACGTCGCGCCGTCCGTCTCGATCGACGACGTGTCGGTGTCGGAGGGCGACGGCACCGCCGAACTGACCGTCGAGCTCACCTTCACCGGCGGGACCACGGCCACCTCGCGGACCATCACGATCCCCTGGTCGACCGCCGACGGCACCGCCGACGCCGGCAAGGACTACACCAAATCCAGCGGTACGGCCCGGTTCGCACCGTCCACCACGACGGCCACCGTCACGGTGCCGATCCTCCAGGACACCCAGGACGAGACCGACCAGAGCTTCACGGTGAAGCTGGGCTCGGCGTCCCCGGCCGACGTCAAGGTCGCCACCGGCACCGCCACGGTCACCGTCCAGGACGACGACAAGCCGAAGGCGCCGACCCTGACACCGCCGGCCGGCACCACGAACGGCTCGGGCCGGATCACCATCTCCGGTACCGCCGGCGCCGGGGCGAAGGTCGAGCTGCTCAGCGCGCCGGGTGTCTCCGGCGGCACGTTCAAGGTGGTCAGCACCGTTCAGGCCGACGACGACGGCGCCTACACCTTCAAACCCAACCTCACCCAGGGCTGCCGGATGCAGACCCGCTCCGGCGGCCTCACTTCGCCGGTGCGCACCATCCAGCTCCGCCAGGACCCGGAGCTGACCGGGGTGTCGAGCGCCAAGGGCTCGGTCACCCTCACCGTCACCGGCAACCCGGACGAGCCCGGCCAGAAGGTCACCATCCAGGAGCAGGTGCGCGGCGGCTGGGACGAGGTGGACGACGGCAAGCTGAACGCGAGCGGCAAGTTCACCACCACGCTCAAGAATCTCAAGGCCGGCAACCACGTGTACCGGGCGGTGATCTCGGCGACGCCGGCCCTCGGCATCACCGCCGGGACCTCACCGGCCCGGCCGGTCAAAGTGAAATAGCAGGTGGTGGCGAAGGGCGGTCCGACCGGACCGCCCTTCCTTCGTTTCCGGGGCCGGAACGGTTCCGGGCGAGTAAGGTTCGCCGCTGGTCAGGGTGCCGTCGCGGGCCGGTCAGAGCCACGCGACCAGGCAGTTTCCCGGCTATGTGAAGGACTTTCTACCGAAAAACCCGTTCCGCCGCGAACGGTCCGATACGCCGGTTAGATTGCAGTTGGCGCCGCCTCACGCGGATCATCGCATCCCGTGTTTGCGCTGCTGAGAGCCGGTTTTCAGCCGGCACCCCGAACCGCCCTAGGTGCGGTACCCGAACAGGCAAACCCGTCGCGAGACGGGGACGCAAAGCCAGGGGCCTCCCCGCTGGAGGTAGCCCAGCCGCCGAAGGAGACAGGAAGAGAATGCGTCATCGACCCATCCAAACGGCGCCGCGAGAGCGGGTGCCGTTCACGCTCTGGGGACGGAAGCGGATCCGGACAGTGCTGGCGACGATTGCCGCCTCGGCCGCTGGTCTGATCCCGGTGGTCCTGGTCAGCTCCCCAGCCCACGCGAGCGTCGACTACCTCACCATCAGCGATGCCGGCGCCTGGGAAGGCTCCAAGGTCACCTTCACCCTGACCTACACCGGCACCGCCGCGGCCACCTTCCCGACCATCGCCACCGGCAGCTTGAGCTCCGCGTCCGGTGCGGCGACCCCGGTTCTGAACACCAACGACTACGACTCGGACCCGAGCCGGACGTCGATCACGTTCCCGGGAACCGCCGCGGGTGGCACGAACACGGCGACCATCACCGTGGACACCCTTCTCGACAACGACACGGCGGACGAGACGTTCGCGCTGATCGTGACGGATGCGCTGAGCAACACCAAGTCGGCCACCGGCACGATCTGGGCGGCCGCGTCGTACCCGACCTTCGCGCTCAGCCCGACGACCTCTACGGTGGCCGAGACGGCTACCAAGAACGCCTCGGGCACCGTCACCCAGAAGTCGGTCACCATCACCGCGACTCTGACACAACCGCTGGCGCACCCGGTCACCCTTCCGGTCAAGACGGTCGACGGCACCAGCGTGACCGTGCTGGAGCGGGCCACGTCGAGTGGTGGTGAGCTGCGCGACTACACGGCGCTGCCGTCCACCGCGACGATCACGATCCCGGAGTACACCTACACCGGCAGCATCACGGTCGATCTCTACGACGACGTGGTCGACGAGACCGACACGGACGGGCAGGCCTTTACCGTCGAGGACGCGGGTTCGTCGTCGCTGGCGATCCGGCCGACCAACGCCGGCGCCGGCGTGTCCACCATCACGATCACCGACGACGATGCGGCTCCGACGATCAACATCGGTGACGCGCCGGCGGCGGACGAGGGCAGTTACCTCAACTTCCCGCTCACCCTGTCCCACCCGTCTGATGCGGCGGTCGGTGCCGACTACGCGACTGCTGACGGCACGACCCGTGACGACTCCGTCGCCGCGACAAGTGCCGGATCCGACTACACCTCGGCCGGGCCGGCGCAGATCCTGATTCCCGCCTACGGCAAGAGCCGGTTGATTCCGATCGCGGCTCTGAACGACAACGCATTCGAGGGCGCGGAAAACGTCCGGGTGCTCATCACCAACCCATCGGGCACGACGCTGGGCACCAAGACCACAGGCGTCGGCATCATCAACGACACCGACTCCGGCCCGGCCATCACGCTGAGCACTCTGGCCGACCCGGCCAACGACACGGCTGTCAACACCGGCTATTCCTTCAAGGAAGGCGACAAGGACGAGGCGGTCCGCTACATCGCGGTTACGCTGCCGAACGGCACCGGTCCGTGGCAGGTGCCGATCAAGATCGACTATGCCTTCAAAGACGGCACCGCCACCAACGGTGTCGATTACAAGGGCACCGCCGGCAGCTTCACGGTCCCGGTCGGCGCGACCGCCGCGAGCTGGACGGGCTACAAGATCCCGGTGACCGTCGTCGGTGACACCACCAAGGAGCTCACCGAGGACTTCCAGGTTGTGCTCACCAGCTCGACGAAGACGATCACCGAGGGCAACACGACCATCAGTCTCACCGAGACCAACGAGACTGACGCGATCCCGACCTGGACCACCGGGGATGTCTCGGTCGTCGAGGGCAACACCGGCGTCACCACGGTCAAGGTTCCGGTCACACTCAGCGCGGTCGCCGCGTCCGACGTGACGTTCACCGCCGGCTTCACCACGCCTGGCAGCGCGACCGAGACCGGCGTGAACTCCGGCGACGAGGTCGGTAACAACGACTACGACCTGCCCGCCACCCGCACCGTCACGATCAAGGCGGGCGAGAAGGTCGGGTACCTCGAGATCCCGATCAACGCGGACACGGTCTACGAGCGGGATGAGGCGCTCAGCGTCGACTTCACCACGGCCAGCACCGCGGTCAGCAGCGCCACCTCGGCCGACGTGCTGCACAGCGCCCGGGTGACGATCACCAACGACGACGCCAAGCCGACGGTCACGCTGAACCAGATCTCCGGCACCGAGGGCGGTTCGCTGCGGGTCACCGGCACCCTGTCCGGGCTCTCGCAGTACCCGTACACGCTCGGCCTCGCGGTCGCCGGTGTCGGGGACAACCCGGCCACCCCGGCCACCGACTTCGAGCTGCCGTCCGGCTTCGCCACCACCGCGATCAGCATCGCCCGCGGTGCGACGGCGCTGCCCAACAGCGGCGTCTTCGGTGACATCTACCTGTCGCCGGACGACGTGGACGAGCCGGTCGAGGCCTTCACCGTGGCGGTGAAGGAGACCTCGCCGTCGCTCCAGGGCTTCACCGATGTCACCGGCACCTACCGGATCAACGACGATCCGGCCGACCTGCCGCCGGCGGCCTCGATCCGTGACGAGTCGATCGGTGAGTGGGAGGGCTCGGTCGACGTCCACGTCGACTTCGCCTTCGACGAGAACACCAAGAGCACCACGCAGACCGTCAACATCCCCTGGTGGACCGTCGACGGCAGCGCCAAGGCCGGCGAGGACTACAAGGCCACCAAGGGCACCCTGACCCTCAAGCCGGGCGACCTGACCGCCACGGTCAACGTCGAGGTTCTCAACGACAAGCTCAAGGAAGACAACGAGAACTTCTGGGTCAAGCTGGGCACCGCCACCCCGACCGGCGCCGCGGTCACCAAGGGCACCGGTGAGGTCACCATCAAGTCGGAGGACAAGGCCGACCCGGTCACCCCGACGCTGAGCGCGACAGGTCCGTCGAAGGGTGTCGGCCTGGCGAAGTTCGTCGGCACCGCCGCTCCGAACACGACTGTCGAGCTGTGGGGCGCCGCGCTCCCGGAGACCGACCCGAAGGCGTTCAAGTACCTCAGCGAGACGACCGCCGACGATGACGGTTACTTCGAGCTGGCGCCGAAGTCCCTCAACTCCGGCTGGGCGTTCGTCGCCCGGTCGCAGGAGATCAACTCGGCGGTCAAGACCGTCAAGGTGACGCAGCTGCCGTCCTTCTCGGCGAGTTCCTCGAAGAAGGGCAAGCTGAGCGTCTCGGTGGCGGGCAACCCGCGGATGGCCGACCAGGCCGTCTCGGTGCAGCGCTACACCGGCGGCAAGTGGGTGACCATCGGCAAGGGCACCACCACCGCCAGCGGCTGGAAGAGCACCATCAGCGTCAAGACGAAGTCCAAGGTCACGCTGCGGGCCTGGGTCGCCGGTGACGCGAGCATGGGTATCAACGGTGGGTACTCGGCTCAGAAGAAGGTCACCATCAAGTAAGTCCTGGTGATACGAGACGGGGGCGGCCGAGAGGCCGCCCCCGTTCCGTTGTCTGCGCCGGGTCAGTCGACCTCGGCGACGGCCTGGGCGAACTGTGCGGAATAGAGCCTGGCGTACGCCCCACCCGCCGCGATCAGCGAGTCGTGGGTGCCCTGCTCGACGATCGACCCGTTCTCCATCACCAGGATCACGTCGGCGTCGCGGATCGTGGAGAGCCGGTGCGCGATGACGAAGCTGGTCCGCCCGCTGCGCAGGGTGGCCATGGCCCGCTGGATCAGCACCTCGGTACGCGTGTCGACCGAGCTGGTCGCCTCGTCGAGGATGAGGATGCTGGGTTCGGCGAGGAACGCCCGGGCGATGGTGACCAGCTGCTTCTGCCCGGCGCTGACGTTAGACCCCTCCTCGTCGATCTTCGTGTCGTAGCCCTCGGGGAGCATCCGCACGAACCCGTCGACGTGAGCCGCCTCGGCCGCCGCGTGCACCGCCGCGACATCGGGGGAGTCCGCGCCGTACCCGATGTTGTCGGCGATGCTGCCGCCGAACAGCCAGGTGTCCTGCAACACCATGCCGATCTGCTCGCGCAGCTGCTCGCGAGGCATGGTGGCGATGTCCACCCCGTCGAGCGTGATCCGCCCGCCCGTCACGTCGTAGAACCGCATCAGCAGGTTGACCAGGGTGGTCTTGCCGGCGCCGGTGGGCCCGACGATGGCCACGGTCTGTCCCGGCTCGACGCTCAGGTTGAGGTTCTCGATCAGCGGCTTGTCCGGCAGGTACCGGAACGAAACGTCCTCGAACGCGATCCGCCCCTGCACAGCGGGCCTCTCTTTGAACGACGGGTCCGGGGACTGCTCGGGCGCGTCGAGCAGGGCGAACACCCGCTCGGCCGACGCCACCCCGGACTGCACCAGGTTCGCCATGCTGGCCACCTGGGTGAGCGGCTGGCTGAACTGGCGGGAGTACTGGATGAACGCCTGCACCTCGCCGAGACTCAGCGAGCCGGACGCCACCCGCAGGCCGCCGACCACCGCGACCAGCACATAGTTGACGTTGCCGATGAACATCATGGCCGGCTGGATCAGCCCGGAGACGAACTGGGCGCGGAAGCTCGACGCGTACAGCTTCTCGTTGTGCTCCTGGAACGTCGCCGCCGCCTCGCCCTGCCGGCCGAAGACCTTGACCAGGGTGTGCCCGGTGAACATCTCCTCGATGTGGCCGTTGAGCTGCCCGGTGGTCTTCCACTGGGCGACGAACTGCGGCTGCGACCGCTTGCCGATCACGGTGGTCAGCCAGATCGACACCGGAACCGTCACCAGCGCGATCAGCGCCAGCAGCGGGGAGATCCAGAACATCATCCCGAGCACCCCGACGATCATCAGCAGTGCCGTCACGAGCTGGGCGAACGTCTGCTGGAGGGTCTGCGCGATGTTGTCGGTGTCGTTGGTGGCGCGGCTCAGCACCTCACCGCGCGGCTGCTGGTCGAAGTAGGACAGCGGGAGCCGCCCCAGTTTCTCCTCCACCTGCTGCCGCAGGTCGTAGACGGCGGCCTGCACGGCGCGGGTGGTGAGCCGGCCCTGCAGCACGCCGAAGACCCAGGCGAACACGTAGACGATCGCCACCCAGCCGAGGACCTGACCCAGCCGGTCGAAGTCGATGCCCTGGCCGGGGACGAAGTCGACGCCGGAGAGCAGGTCGGCCTGGGTGTTCTGGCCGTCGGCGCGCAGGTACTCGATGACCTGGTCCTTGGTGGCGCCGGGTGGGAAGCCGGGCATCCGGCCGATCACCCCGCCGAAGATCACGTCGGTGGCGTGGCCGAGAAGGTACGGCCCGAGCACCGACAGGAACACACCGAGCGCACCGAAGGCCAGCGCGCCCCCGACGAACACCCGCTGTGGCTTGAGCAGCGCCAGCAGGCGCTTGGTGGAGCCCTTGAAGTCCTGGAGTTTCTCCGGCGGCCCACCGGCCATCATCATGCGGGCGGCGGGCGGCCCACCCGGAACGGGCCCACGACGTTGAGGCTGACTCATCGGGTGCTCGCCTCCTCGACCGTGAGCTGGGACAGGACGATCTCGCGGTATGTCGGGCTGGTCTCCATCAGTTCCTCGTGAGTGCCGGTGCCGACCACCTTGCCGTCGTCGAGCACGATGATCCGGTCGGCGTCGCGGATCGTGCTGACCCGCTGGGCCACGATCACCACCGTGGCGTCCGCGATGTGCTCGGTCAGGGCCGCCCGCAGCGCCGCGTCGGTGGCGTAGTCGAGAGCCGAGAACGAGTCGTCGAACAGGTAGATCTCCGGCCGGTGCACGAGCGTGCGGGCGATCGCCAGCCGCTGCCGCTGACCACCTGACACATTGGTGCCGCCCTGCGCGATCGGCGCGTCCAGCCGCCCCTCCATCGACTCGACGAACGGGCGGGCCTGAGCGATCTCCAGCGCCTCCCAGAGCTGTTCGTCGGTGGCGTCCGGGTTGCCGTAGCGCAGGTTGGACGCGATCGTGCCGGTGAACAGGTAGGGCCGCTGCGGGACCAGGCCGATCAGCCCGGACAGCAGCGCCGGGTCGATCTCCCGGACGTCCACCCCGTCGACCAGGACCTGGCCCTCGGTGGCGTCGAACAGCCGGGGGACCAGGTTGAGCAGGGTGGTCTTGCCACTGCCGGTGCTGCCGATGATCGCCGTCACCTCGTTCGGGCGCGCGGTCAGGCGTACCCCCGAAAGCACGCCTGCCTCAGCCCCCGGATAGCGGAAACCGACGTCGCGGAGCTCGAGCTCGCCGTGTCGCGACAGCGTCGTGACCGGCGCCGCCGGCGCCGCGACGCTGGACTCGGTGCCCAGCACCTCCTCGATCCGCTCGGCGCAGACCTCGGCGCGCGGCACCATCATGAACATGAAGGTCGCCATCATGATCGACATGAGGATCTGCATCAGGTAGCTGATGAACGCGGTCAGCTCGCCGACCTGCATGGCGTTGGTGTCGATCCGGTGGCCGCCGAACCAGAGCACCGCGACGCTGGAGATGTTCACGATCAGCATCACGGTCGGGAACATCAGCGCCATGATCTTGCCGACCCGCAGCGACACGTCGGTCAGCTCGTCGTTGGCGACGCCGTAGCGGGCCCGCTCGTGGTCGTCGCGGACGAACGCCCGGATCACCCGGATGCCGGTGATCTGCTCGCGCATCACCTGGTTGACCCGGTCCAGCCGCTCCTGCATGGACCGGAACAGCGGCCGCATCTTCGCGATGATCAGGGCGATCACGGTGACCAGGATCGGCACGATGACCAGCAGCAGCGAGGAGAGCGGCACGTCCTCCCGCATGGCCAGCACGATGCCGCCGACGCACATGATCGGCGCCGACACCATCAGCGTGAAGGTGAGCAGGACCAGCATCTGGATCTGCTGGACGTCGTTGGTGGTCCGGGTGATCAGTGAGGGCGCGCCGAACTGGCCGACCTCGCGGGCCGAGAAGCCCTGCACCCGGGTGAAGATGGAGGCGCGCAGGTCACGGCCGACGGCCATGGCGGTCCGGGCTCCGAAATACACCGCCACGCCCTGCGCGACGATCTGGAGCAGGGTGATGCCGAGCATGCCGGCGCCGACCCGCAGGACGTAGTCGGTGTCGCCTTTGACCACGCCGTTGTCGATGATGTCCGCGTTGAGCGCGGGCAGGTAGAGCGTCGCGATCGTCTGCAGGAACTGGAAGAGCACCACCAGGGTGATCTCCGTCCGGTACGGCCGCAGATGCACTTTCAATAGTTTGATCAGCACGCCTGTTCCGTCTCTCTGATGTGAATGCCGTCCAGCAGCAGCGAGGCCAGGTCCGCTCCGCTGAACGAGTCGGGCTCCCCGTACGGCCCGAAGGTGTTGGCGCCGCAGAACATCAGCAGCAGGTGAGCCGCCCGATCCGGGGTCACCCGGAGCCGGGCCGTGTCGGGCGCGAAGACGTCGGCGACGGCGGCGCCGATCTTCGCGCGGTTGGCGGCCATCCGGGCGACCGTCTCCGGATCCTGCTCGCCGACCATGATCAGCTTGCGGGCCGCGTGCATCAGGTGGGCCCGCTCCAGGAACCGCTTGTGCACCAGCTCGGCCGCGGCGATCACCCGCTCGCGCAGGGGCGCCGTGCGGTCGATCGCCGCCAGCGCGTCCAGGTCGGGTTGCGGGTCGAGCGCCTTGATCACCGAGCAGACCACGAGCTGGCTCTTGCTCTCGAAGACGCCGAAGATCGTGCCCTCGGCCACGCCGGCCGCGCTGGCGATCTGCCGGGTGCTCACCTCCAGTCCGTGCTCGTGCAGCAGCGGGATGGTCGCCTCGATGAGGGCGGCCCGCCGCTCCTCCGGAGCCATCGCGGGGACGCGTCTGCGTCGGTTCTCCATGGCGGCCACTCTAATGAGCGAGTACTCACTCAGCCAAACCGTTTACCGCGGTCGAACCGGAATCGGTGACGTGGCGTATGAAGGGAACGTGAGCCAAAAGAAGTCGTACCGCCGCGTCATCCGGCACCTGACCACGGGATTCGCCGCTGTTCTGGTGTTCCTGGCCCTGATCGTCCCGGACCAGATCTTCCGGCTGCCGCCCGGCAATTCGGTCTTCACTGCGCTCCTGCGGGTTCCGGTCGAGGCGCTGATCGCCGGAGCGCTCCTGCTTCTGCTGCCGCAACGGGGGCGCCTCGGCCGGTCCCGCCGCCTCATCGCCGGCGGGCTCGGACTGCTGCTCGGGCTGCTCACCGTGGTCAAGATGATCGACATCGGCTTCTTCGCGGTGCTGGCCCGCCGTTTCGACCCGGTCCTCGACTGGATCCTCGTCGACGACGCCTACAACTTCATGGTCGACTCGATCGGCGAAGCCGCCACCGTCGGCCTCTCCGCCGGGCTGGTGCTCGCCGCGATCGGCCTGGTCGCCGCGATGACCTGGGCGGTCCTGCGGCTCAGCGGCATCGCGCTGAACCACCGGGTCGCCGCCTGGCGCGGCATCGGCACCGTCGCCGCCGCCTGGATCGCGCTCACCCTGATGGGCACCCAGCTGATCGGCGGCATCCCGGTCGCCTCGCACACCGCCGCCGACCTGGCCGCGCACACCGCCCTCGCGCTGCCCAACGACCTCGCCGACCGCAAACGGTTCGCCGCCGAGGTGCAGGTCGACGCGTACCGGGACCGGCCCGACGACCAGATGCTGACCGCGCTGCGCGACAAGGACGTGATCATCTCGTTCATCGAGAGCTACGGCCGCGACGCCATCGAGAACCCGGCCTTCAACAGCGCCGTCCAGACCAGCCTCGCCGCCAACCAGCAGGCGCTCACCGCCAAGGGCTTCGCCGCCCGCAGCGGCTGGCTCACCTCGTCCACGTTCGGCGGCGGCAGCTGGCTCGCCCACTCGACGTTCCTGTCCGGACTCTGGATCGACAACGAACAGCGTTACCGCAGCCTGGTCTCCTCCGACCGGCTGACCCTCACCAGGGCATTCAAGAGCAGCGGACATCGTACGGTCGGAGTTGAGCCGGGCATCATCTTCGCCTGGCCGGAGGGCGCCTTCTACGGGTACGACCACATCTACGACTCACACACGCTCGGCTACAACGGTCCCGGGTTCAGCTGGTCCCCGATGCCCGACCAGTACGTGATGTCGGCCTTCCAGAAGCTCGAATACGGCCCTGCCGACCGCGGCCGGCTGCTCGCCGAGATCACTCTGACGTCCAGCCACACCCCGTGGGCGCCGGTGCCCAGCATGATCGGCTGGGACTCGATCGGCGACGGCAGCGTCTACGGGCCGATGGCGGCGAACGCCGAGGGGCCGACCAGCGTGTGGAAGGACGAGAACCGGATGCGCGCCGAGTACGCCCGCTCGATCGCCTACTCGATGGACAGCCTGCTCGGCCACATGGCGGAGTACGGCCGCGACGACCTGGTGATGGTCTTCCTCGGCGACCACCAGCCGGCCTCCGCCGTGGTGGGCACCCAGGCCACCCACGACGTGCCGATCACGATCGTCGCCAAGGACCCGGCAGTTCTCAACCGGATCGCCGGGTGGGGCTGGACCGACGGCCTCAAGCCCGACCCGGCCGCACCGGTGTGGCGGATGGACACCTTCCGGGACCGTTTCCTCGCGGCCTACGGCCCGGAAGGCGACCCGCACTGAGACGGGCTCAGCCCGGAATGACGTCGATGACCTGCCCGGCCGGGAGCCGCGGGGTCTTCGGCGGCGCCGAGTGCGCCGGATCCAGCGTGCCGAGACGCACCGCGAGATACGGGAACCCGACGTCCCCGAGCATCCGGCGCAACGTCTGCCTGGTGAACGGGATCTCCACCGGGCTGCTCAGCGGCAGGACGTTCACCGCCTGCTCGGTCGCGGCCAGCCACAGCGCGCTCAGCGCCTCCCCGGCCCGCAACCAGTCCGGCGCGCCGTCGCCCTCGCCGTAGAGCACCGCGTACACCGCCGCCTTGTCGTGCCCGTCCCCGGCGTCCAGGGTGCCCTTCGACTGGAAATCCCGCTCGGCGACAGTGGTCAGCGGCACCTCCTCGGGCAGCACCGACGCCGGGATGCCGGTGCCGTCGGGCCGGTCGCCGCCCACCCAGGTGGCGGTCTCCGCCGACAGCCGGTCGTCGTGCGCCTCGGCGTGCTGGGCCCGGTCGACCGCCACCGCCAGCGCCAGCACCTGGTCCCGGCCGAGCACGTGCAGCCGGGCGCCGTGCTCCTCGGTCACCTTCACCAGGTGCCGCAGGGTGTCCTCGGGGACCCGCTCGTCGGTCACGGTCCGCCGGTCGGTCCGCCGGACCTGAAGCATCTGGTAGTGCCGGGTGGCCTCCGGGCGGGCCGGGACCTGCTCGACCGTGCGGATCACCGCGAGCGGCTCGCCGGCCGGCCGGTCGACCTCGTGCCGCCAGCCCTCCGCATCCAGCGCCACCTGCGCGTGATGCAGTGCCGTCCCGCAGCTCAGCAGCAGCATCCGGCCCTCCGGGTCCTGCTCGCGGAGTTGCCGTTCGGCGACGCCGAACAGCTCCAGCCGGCCCTCCCGGACCACCCAGCGCCACGGCTGCGTGTTGTGGATCGACGGGGCGAACCGTGCCGCATCCGCCGCCTGGACAAGTGCGCGCTTGACCTCGTCGGAGTCGCTCATGTACCCATCGTGCGCCATCCGGGTGGCCACGGGTACGGTCTTCCGACCCTAGCGCCGTTACGCTTCTGCGATGTTCAGTGTCGACCTGACCGAAAATGCCCAGCTGCGACCGCTCGAACCGTGGCAGGCCGAGGAGTTCCTGGCCCACATGGACCGGGCCCGTGCCACCGTCGACCCGTGGATTCCGTGGGCCAGCGTCAGCACCGACCTGGCCAGCGCCACCGCGACCCTCCAGCGTTACGCCGACAACACGGCCAAGGACAAGCAGCGGCTCTTCGGCATCTGGCTGGACGGGGTGCTGGTCGGCGGCACCATGTTCGTCGCCTTCGACGCCAAGGTGGGCAACTGCGAGCTGGGCGTCTGGCTGGAGCCGGCGGGCACCGGCCACGGCCTGGTCACCAGGGCGGCCCGGGTGCTGATCGACTGGGCGTTCCGGACCCGGGGCCTGCACCGCGCCGAATGGCACTGCAACCCCGACAACACCGACAGTTCGGCGGTGGCCCGCCGGCTCGGGATGACCCGGGAGGCACGGCTGCGGGAGGCGTACCCCTGGAACGGAGTCCGCAACGACACCGAGATCTGGGCCGTCCTCGCCTCGGAATGGAAGTAGAACGGCCCGTCCTCTCCGGTTCAGGGTCGTAGCAGACCGGAATCGGTCAGGATCCGCCGTCCGTCGCCGGCGCGCACGAAATCGATGAACCCGGCCCCCGCCCCGGGCTTCACCAGCACCAGGCTCACCCGGCCGACCTCCACCGGCTCGGCGTTCAGGGTCACCGCGCGCGCCGCGAACGGATCGTCGGTGACGAAGACGTCCGCCGGTTCGCCGCCGGCGATGCGATCGGCCAGATTCGACCCTTCACCGTACGAGAGGACGACCTCGACGTTCGGATGGTTGACCTCGAACCCGTGCTCCACCTGGGCGAACGCCTCAGCCAGCGACTCGTCCACGGCGACCTTGAGCTCGATCAGCACACTCTGCGGCCCGCCGCCGTCGCCGGTCCCCGGCCCACGGCCGCTTCCGTCGCCCGCTCCGCTGCCCTCCCTCAGCCCTGCATTCGACGGCGCCGCCGGACCGGCCGCGTTCTCCTCTCCCGTGTCGTTCACGCCGGCGCAGCCCCCGGCGACCAGCACCCCGGCCAGCAGAACGGCGATGATTCCACGCATCGTTCCCCTCCGATCACAGATTTCGGATGTCGTCGTTACGACTCCCCAGCCGCCACCACCGGTTCCGGCCGTGTCCCCACCTGTCGGCGTTCCGACCACTTCCATGCGGCACTTCGGGAATGCGCAGATCGGTGCCGGGCGGCGAGCGGCAAATCGGCACAAAAAGTGCCACCGTTCCGGCGTTGCGTACGTCACATCCCCGACGTCATGCTGATGGCGTGCCGGAACGCATCACCGAAGTAACCGCACTGCTCGCCGAGGTCCTGGCGCCGCGTGCCCCGCTCACCGTGATCGTCGACGGCGGTGATCCCGGCGCCGCGGCCCAGTTCGCGTCCCGGCTCGCCGCCGCGTTCCCGGCCAACGCCCGCGCCTGGAACGTGGACGCCGTCCTCGGACTGATCGGCCCCGGTGGCGGCCTGTTCGACTCGGCGCTCAACGTCCTGGAACCGGCCACCGACCGCATCCTGGTGTACCTGCGCGGCGGCCCCCGCCACCGGTTCGCCGAGGGCGACGGCGAGGGCCGCGCCCAGGTCGTCATCGACCACCGCGACCCGGACTGGCCGGTGATCCGCCACCTGCACCCCGACCTGGCCCACATCGACAGGTGGTACCTCTCGGAGAGCCGGGCCTTCTTCGCCGCCCGGGCCGCCGACTGGGACACCAAGTTCGGCGACGACATGCCCCGCTACACCGAGGCGGTCCGGCTGGCCGGGGTGCGACCGGGTCACGTCGTCCTCGACGTGGGCTGCGGAACCGGCCGTGCCCTGCCCGCCCTGGCCGCCGCCGCGGGCCCGGCCGGCCGGGTGATCGGCCTGGACTTCACTCCCGGCATGCTCGCCGCCGCCCGCCGGGCCGGCCGCGACGAGTGCGCCACCCTGGTGCTGGCCGACGCCCGCCGGCTCCCGGTCGCCGACGCCACCGCCGACGTGATCTTCGCGGCCGGCCTGGTCCACCACCTGCCCGACCCGGAGGCCGGTCTGGCCGAACTCGCCCGCGCCACCCGCCCCGGCGGCATCCTGGCGATCTTCCACCCGACCGGCCGGGCCCAGCTGGCCGCCCGCCACGGCCGGACCCTGCGCCCCGGCGAGCCCCTGTCCGAAGAGCGCCTGGCCCCACTCCTGGCAGCCGCCGGCTGGACCCTGGACCACTACGAGGACATCCCCGACCGTTTCCTGGCCCGCGCCACCCGCCGCTGACCTGAGCCGGCCGCTGGGGTGAGGGTGACCGGCGGACTCGGCCCGGCGGTCGCGGTGCGGCCCGGACCCCGGCCTGCGTCGCGGGGCGCCGGCGGGACGGTCCACGTTCGGTGGGAGGGGTGGCCGTACCGAATCGGGGTGGGATGGGCATGGCGGCCGTGACATGGAAGGCTTGCCGGCATGGGCATGGTCAAGGTTGTCGGGTTGGTGTTGCATCCGCGCCGCGACTGCGGCGCCGCGATAGAGGCGATCACCGGCTGGGCCGCCGAGCGCGGGGTGACCGTTCTCGGTCTGCCCGATGAGGTGAGCCGGATCAGCGGTTGCACGGCGGAGGCGGTCGAGGCCGACGAGATGGTGGATCGGGCCGGCCTGCTGGTCAGTCTGGGTGGCGACGGCACGATGCTGCGCACGATGCGGCTGGTGGAGGGGCGCAAGACGCCGGTTCTCGGGGTGAATGTGGGGCGCCTCGGGTTCCTGGCCGAGGTGGATCTGCCGGGTCTCGGGGAGGCGTTGTCGGCGATCGACGACCACCGGTTCACCATCGAGTCGCGGACCGCGGTGCACACCACGCTGCCGGACGGGCGGGCGGTGTCGGCGTTCAACGACGTCGCCCTGGTCCGGGTGCCGGGGCACGGGCTGGCCGCGGTCGGGATCCGGCTGGAGGGTGACGGGTTCGTCAACTACGCGGCGGACGCGGTGATCGTGTCGACGCCGACCGGCTCGACGGCGTACAGCTTCTCGGCGGGCGGCCCGATCGTCTCGCCGAACGTGCAGGCGCTGATCGTGTCGGCGGCCGCGGCGCATTCGTCGTTCAACCGGTCGCTGGTGCTGGACACGTCGGAGCAGCTGGCGCTGGACGTGCTGCCGACGAGCGGGCGGCTGGCGATTGAGGTGGACGGGATCATCGAGGGTTATGCGGACGCCGGTTCCACCCTCGAGATCCACCCGGTGCCGAACGCGGCTCAGGTGATCCGTTTCGGGCGTACGTCGTTCTACGAGCGGGCCCGGCGCAAGCTGCGGGTGGAGGGCAGCGCGTCGGCGGTCGCCCTCGACCCCTCCGACGCGGTGGTCGTCGACAGTTTCGAGCGGCATCGTTACGAGGTGCAGATCAGTGGAGAGGTCATCGGAACCCTCGAGTACTCCATCAGAACCGGACAGATTGAGCTTCTGAACACCGAGATCGATCAGGCGTTCTCCGGCCGGGGACTGGCCGGCCGGCTGGCTTCCGCCGCGCTCGCCGACGCCCGGTCACGTGATCTCACGGTCATCGCCACCTGCCCGTACGTGGCGGGCTATCTCGAACGACATTCCGAGAGCTGAGGACAGTTCAATGGGCCAAGCCGCGATCCTCACGGTCGACGACGACCCGTCCGTCTCCCGCGCCATCGCACGTGACCTGCGCCGCCGGTACGCCGACAGGTACCGGGTGGTCCGGGCCTCCTCCGGCGACGAGGCCCTGGAGGTGCTGCGTGAGCTGAAACTGCGCGGCGGGCGGGTCGCGGTGATCCTCGCCGACTACCGGATGCCGCAGATGAACGGCATCGAGTTCCTGGAGCAGGCGATGGACCTGTTCCCGCACGCGCGGCGGGCGCTGCTCACCGCGTACGCCGACACCGACGCCGCGATCCAGGCGATCAACCTGGTCGACGTCGACCACTACCTGCTCAAGCCGTGGGATCCGCCGGAGGAGAAGCTGTACCCGGTGCTCGACTCGCTGCTGGACGCCTGGGAGGCGACAGGTGAGCAGGAGCTGCCGGACATCCGCCTGGTTGGGCACCGGTGGAGCGAGCCGTCCTTCCAGATCCGCGACTTCCTGGCCCGCAACCTGGTGCCGTACAAGTATTTCGGCGCCGACGAGCCGGAGGGCCGCCGCCTGCTGGAGGCGGCCGAGGCCGGGCCGGAGTCGGTGCCGCTGGTGGTGACGGCCGACGGGCGGGCGCTGTCCCGGCCGAGTGTGCAGGAGGTCGCCGAGGCCGCCGGGCTGTCCACCAACCCGGGCCGCGACTTCTACGACCTGATCATCGTGGGCGGTGGCCCGGCCGGGCTGGGCGCGGCCGTCTACGGCGGCTCGGAGGGCCTCAAGACGCTGCTGATCGAACGGCAGGCGGTCGGCGGGCAGGCCGGGCAGAGCTCCCGGATCGAGAACTATCTGGGCTTCCCGGACGGCATCTCCGGCGCCCAGCTCACCGACCGGGCCCGCCGGCAGGCCGACAAGTTCGCCGCCGAGACGATCAGCACCCGCGAGGTGGTCGGGCTGCGCACCGACGGGTCGGCCCGCACGCTCACCTTCGCCGACGGCGGCGAGGTCTCGGCGCACGCCATCCTGCTGGCCACCGGTGTGTCGTACCGTCCGCTGATCGCCGACGGGGTCGCCGACCTGACCGGGTCGGGGGTGTTCTACGGCTCGGCCGCCACCGAGGGGCCGGCCTGCGCCGGGACCGACGTCTACATCGTCGGCGGCGCCAATTCGGCCGGCCAGGCGGCGCTGTTCTTCTCGCGGTACGCCCGCCGCGTCACCCTGCTGGTCCGTGGCGACTCCCTCGAGTCGTCGATGTCGTACTACCTGATCCAGCAGCTCGCCCAGGTCGAGAACATCGAGGTCCGGACCCGTTGCGAGGTGATCGGCGCGCAGGGCGACGGCCACCTCCAGGCGATCACCATCTGCGACAGCAAGGACGGCACGAAGGCGACCGTCGAGTGCGGCTACCTGTTCGTGTTCATCGGGGCCGAGCCGCGTACCGACTGGCTCGGCGACACGGTGCTGCGCGACGGGAAGGGCTTCATCCGTACCGGAACCGATCTTCTGCTGAACGGGGAGCGCCCGCGGGGATGGGATCGGGACCGGGATCCGTTCTACTTGGAGAGCAGTGTCCCCGGCATCTTCGCGGCCGGCGACGTCCGGGCCAGTTCGGTGAAACGAGTGGCCTCGGCGGTCGGCGAGGGTGCGATGGCCGTCGCGCTGGTCCACCGATACCTGGAGGCTCAGTAACCATGTCCGACATGACCGACGAGATTCGTCTCGAACCCTGCGAGCCCGGCCGGCTCACCACCGGGGATCTGCGTTCGCTCTTCCTCTTCGCGAAACTCACCGACGAGCAGCTGACCTGGCTGGCCGAGCACGGCTGCACCATGCGGGTTCCCGGCGGCGGCCTGGTGCTGCGTGAGGGCGACCCCGCCGTCTCGTTCTTCGTGCTGCTCAGCGGCACGATCACGCTGACCCGGCGGGTCGGGCAGGACGAGGTCACCACCACCCGGACCGAGCAGCGCGGCGTCTACATGGGGGCGACCCAGGCGTACCTGCGGGAGGACGGGGTGCCCCGGACCTACCAGGCGTCGATGCGGGCGATCACCGACGCCGAGTTCTTCGTGCTGTCCGCCGACGACTTCGGCTCGCTCATGCGCGACTGGTTCCCGATGGCGATCCACCTGCTGGAGGGCCTGGCACTGGGGATGCGTAGCTCCCAGGCGGCGATCGGCGAGCGGCAGCGGCTGGCCGCGCTCGGCGCCCTGTCGGCCGGTCTCATGCACGAGCTGAACAATCCGGCCGCCGCCGCTGCCCGGGCGACGAGCGCGCTGCGCCAGCGGGTCGCCGCCATGCGGATGAAACTCGGCAAGCTGGCCGCCGGCAAGGTCGCCCCGGACCGGCTCGTGGCCCTGCTCGAATTGCAGGAGGAGGTCATCGAGCGGGCCGCGAAGGCGCCGGCGCTGACCGCCATGCAGACCGCCGACCTGGAGGACGAGCTCGGCGACTGGATGGACGACCGGAACATCACCAGCGGCTGGGACGTCGCCCCGGTCTTCGCGCAGGGCGGCATCGACACCGAGTGCCTCACCGAGCTGGAGTCCCGGCTCGGCTCCCCGGAGCTGCTGGACCAGGCGATCCACTGGATCGGGTACGCCCTGGAGACCGAGCAGCTGATGAGCGACATCGAGGACGCCACCGGCCGGGTGTCCAGCCTGGTGCACGCGGCCAAACAGTACTCACACGTGGACCGGGCCGCCCACCAGTGGATCGACGTGCACGTCGGTCTGGACAGCACCCTGGTCATGCTCGGTCACAAGATCGGCGACGGGGTGCGGGTGGTCAAGGAGTACGACCGCGACCTGCCCGAGATCCCGGCCCATCCGGCCGAGCTCAACCAGGTGTGGACCAACATCATCGACAACGCGGTCCAGGCCATGAACGGGGCCGGGACGCTGACGATCCGTACCTTCCGTGACGACGACCGGCTCGTGGTCTCGGTCGGCGACACCGGCCCCGGCATCACGCCCGAGGTGCGCAAACGTATCTTCGAGCCGTTCTTCACGACGAAGGCGGTGGGCGAGGGGACCGGGCTGGGCCTCGACATCTCCTACCGCATCGTGGTCAACGGGCACGGCGGCGACATCGAGGTCCGGTCGCAGCCGGGCGACACCAGGTTCCTGATCCGGTTGCCGTTCACCGAGCCGGCGTCAGCCTAGGCGATCCGGTTCACTCACCCGTTCCCTCGGCGGGCTGCTCCTGACCCGGCCCGGGCCCGGTGTCCTTGTCGGCGCCTGTCTCATCCTGCTCCGGCGCGCCGGTCTCGGCGGGGGTGGTCGCCGCCGGGCCCTCGGTCGTGGGGGCCGGCTCGGCCGGGGTGGTGGTGCCGGCCGGCCCGGTGGGCGCCGGGGCCTCGGTCGTCTCGGTGCCGGGCCCGTCCGACGGGACCACGGCCGGCTCCTGCTCCCGCTGGACGTCGTCGCTCTCCTCACCGGCGTTGTCGAACAGGATCGTCGGGCCACCGGTGTCGCGGCCACTGGTCACATCGGCGGCCGACCTTCCCGCGAACAGTTCCGCGGTGGTCAGCACACCCATGCCCAGCAGGAAGAACGCGCCGGTCACGAGGGCGACCCGTTTCCAGTGGATCCGCCGGTCGGGCGCCGCCTCATCGGCTTCCTCCTCGGCCCCGGCGGCCTTCCCGGGGTCCGCGGCCTCCACCGCGGGTGTGCCCACCGCGGCCGGGGCGATCACGAACGCCGACTGGAGCTGCCTGGTGCCGTGGTTGATCGATCGGTGGTAGATCTCCGTCCCGATCGAACTGATCAAGCTCGCCAGCGCGGCCCCGATCACCGTGCCGGCCACCCCGAGGAAGGAGCCGAGCACCGCCGCCGAGACGGCCGCGAGGGTGCCGGCGATGGTCTTCGGAACGTCGATGTTGGACCAGAAACGGCCCGCAGCCTGCTCAGACATATCCTCCTGATCCCTGCCCTCCGACCGCGCGCGAGGTCGCGCCCCTCGCGCGGTTCGTCGTGCGTCGTACTACGCGGATCAGGAAGCCTTTACCTCCACGGAGTTCGCTAAACCCGCCGACTCGGCCGCCACGTGCCGCCGGGTCAGCACCCGGGTCCGCAGGATGCCCGCGACACCCGCCGCGGCCACCAGGAACTGCACCGACATCGCGACCTTGAAGTCATCGATGTGATAGTCGTTACCGCCGCCGGTGCGGTAGTCGAGGATCAGCCCGATCAACTCGATCGTCACGAGCGACGCCACGAACCCGCCCACGTTGACCACACCCGTCGCGGTGCCCAGCCGGCTCGGCGGGTTGAAGCTGCGCGCGAAGTCGAACCCGATCATCGACCCCGGCCCGCCCAGGCCGAGCGCGATCACCAGTGCCACCAGCAGCGGCAGCGGCGCCCGCCCGGGCCAGGCGATCACCACGGCCCACGCGGTCATGTTGATCGCCACGATGCCCAGCACCAGCCACGACCGGCGCAGCGGATGCCGCTGGGTGAGCAGGCCCAGCACCGGCCCGGCCAGCATGCCGGTCACCACGAACACGGTCAGCAGCACACCCGCGGTGGCCCGGCTCAGCCCCTGCCCGGCGACCAGGAACGGCACACCCCACATCAGCGCGAACACCGTGCCGGTGAACTGGCTGGTGAAATGGGCCCACAGCCCCAGCCGGGTGCCCGGGTGCCGCCACGAGCTGCCCAGGTCGGTGCCGAGCTGTTGCCAGCTCACCGGGGCGCCGCTGATCCGACGCTCCGGCGTGTCCCGCAGGGTGGCGAGCGCCACGAGCGCCACGAACACCCCGATGCCGGCCATGCCGAGGAACGCGGTCGTCCAGCCCGGCCCGGCGAGCACGGCGGCCAGAGGCACGGCCGAGAGGATCTGCCCCGCCTGCCCCATCAGCCCGGTCAGCTGGGTGAGCACGGGAACCCGCTTGGCCGGGAACCAGTGCGGCACCAGGCGCAACACGCTGATGAACGTCATCGCGTCGCCCGCGCCGACCAGCACCCGGGCCAGGATCGCCCCGCCCATCCCGTCGGTGAACGCCATCAGCACCTGCCCGGACGCCATCACCACGGCCCCGGCCAGCACGAGCCGCAACGACCCGAACCGGTCCAGCAGCAGCCCCACCGGAATCTGCAATCCCGCGTAGACGAGCAACTGGAGAACGGCGAAGACGGCGAGCGCGCCGGCGCCCACCCCGAACCGCTCCTGGGCGTCGAGCCCGGCCACCCCGATCGAACTGCGGTGCAGCACCGCCACCGTGTACGCGGTCAGGCCGGCGGCCCACACCGCCCAGGGACGCAGGGCCATCAGACGCCTTCCGCAGCGGGGGTAACGTGCAACTACCACCCTTCTCCGTTACCCACACCCCCGGCAACGTGCGTCTTCTCACTTCGTAAGGTGCGTCTCCAGCCAGTTGAGGGTCTCCTGGAGGAAGTCGGCACGGGCGGCCCGGTGCAGCAGCTCGTGGCCCTCGCCGGGGAAGAGCAGGTAGCGGTGCGGGTGGTCGCGGGCGGCCAGGGCGGCGACCACCTGTTCGGCCTCGATCACCGGCACGTTGGTGTCGTTGGCGCCGTGCACCACCAGCAGCGGGGCGCGCAGCCTGTCGATCGAGTGGATCGGGGAGAGTTCGCGCAGCAGTTCGGCGTCGTGGACCGGGTGGCCGTACTTGCTGACCGCCGCGGACGCGATCCACGGCTCGGTGTGTTCGTAGAATGTTGAAAAGTCAGACATGCCGCAGATGTCAACGCCGACGTCGAACAACTCCGGGAACCGGGTCAGCGCGGCGAGCGTGAGGTAACCGCCGTAGGAGCGGCCCATCACACCGACCCGGCCGGCGATCCCAGCGTCGCGCAGATACGCCACGCAGGTCCTGACGTCCTCGATCGCGGCGTGCCGCAGCGCACCGTTGTCGGCGTCGACGAACGAGCGCCCGAACCCCGACGAACCGCGCACGTTGGCGGCGAAGACGGCGATGCCCCGGTCGGCCAGCGACTGGAAGAGCGGTCCGTGACCAGGACGTTCCTGTGCTTCCGGGCCGCCGTGCAGCCACACCACCACCGGATGCGGCCCGGCCGTCCGCGGCGTGAACAGCCATCCGGTCAGCGTCAGCCCGTCATGCGCCGGGAAGGCCCGCAGCTCGGGACAGATCGCCTCGGGCGCGGCCGGCTCCGCGGAGACCGCGCTGATCTCTCCGCTCCGCCACCGCCACACCCAGACACCGTGCGGCTGTCCCGGCCCTTCGGCGGTCAGCCCGAGCACCGACCCGTCGAAACTCCACACCAGGTCACCGGCGACCGCGCCGGGCAGCGGCGTGAGGACGACCGGGACGCGGTCGCCGTCGTGGTCCAGGCTGATCACCGCGACTTCCGATTCGCCACCCCGGACGTTCCACAACAACGCAGCGGTACGCCCATCGGCCGCCACCACGAAGTCCTCGATCTCCGGCTGAAGAGCGGGGATGGTCGCCGGCCCGGGAAGGGTGGGGGAGGTCGCCGAGCCGGGCAGGGCGGGGGCGGCCGGGGACTGGGCCAGCACCTCGACGGCGTCGCCGGCGATCCGGAGCAGGGCCGGGAACTCGCCGTCCTGGCTCAGGGCGTAGACGCAGCCGCCACCGGGACTGAAGACCGCCCGCTCGCCACGGGTGACCGGCTTCTCCGTGCCGAGGGCCAGGTCACGCAGCACGACCTGACGGGCGCCGCGGGGCCCGTACCGCAGAAGCGCGAAGCGTCCCGCCGGGTCCACGTCGAGAAGGGTGACCAGATCGCCCTCGGTGACCACCGTCCGCGTCCCGGCCGTGACGTCGATCAGCACGGCCGTGGTCAGGTTCTCGGTGAGGGCCAGCACCGGCCGCCCGGGCAGCCACCGCATGTTCTCCGCGGTGTCGGCGCCGAACCCGGCCACCTGGTGCAGGTCGGACCCGTCCGGCCGGACCAGCCACACCTCGTGCCGGGGCGCGCCGCCCGGGGCGAGCTGGCAGGCCAGCCAGCCGCCACCGGACGACCATCGGACCGCCGACACCGGCTCGGGACCGGTGTCGACACGGAAGGCCAGCTCGCTGCCGACCGGCTGCACCCAGACGGCCGGCACACCGCCGCGGTCGGAGACGTACGCCATGTGCCGCCCGTCCGGGGACAGCGCCGGCGACCAGTTGCCGGCGACCTCCGATCCGATCGGGCGCCACCCGGCGGGCAGCACGGTCACGTCGGTGCGATGAAGCTGGCCTTCCAAAGGGACCCCCTGTCTACAACTGCTGCAACCACATCTCCAGCAGCGCGAGCTGCCACAACTGGTTCGCCCCGAGCGTGGTGCGCGGGGTGTTCGGGTCGGCGAGGAGCGCGTCCACGTACTCCGGCCGGAACAGCGCCCGGTCCCGGGCCGCGGTCGCGTGCAAGGTGTCGCGGACCAGGTCGAGCACCGGGCCCTCCAGGTGCCGGATGCCGGGCACCGGGAAGTAGCCCTTCGGCCTGTCGATCACCTCGTCCGGGACGAGCCCGCGGGCCGCGTCCTTGAGCACTCCCTTGCCGTCGCGGGCCAGTTTCAGCTCGGGCGGGCAGGCCGCCGCGATCTCCACCAGCTCGTGATCCAGGAACGGTACGCGCGCCTCCAGCCCGAACGCCATAGTCATGTTGTCGACCCGTTTGACCGGGTCGTCGACGAGCATCACCTGCGAGTCGAGGCGCAGCGCGGCATCGACGGCGGTGGTGGCGCCGGGCCGGGCGAAGCTCTGCTCCACGAACTCCCGGCTGACATCGCCGTCCGGCAGCCACCCAGGGTTGAGCTGCCGGGCCAGATCGTGGTGCGACCGGTCGATGAACTCCTTGGCGTACGCCGTGACGGCCTGATCCCGGGGCACACCGGCGAGCGGCGGATACCAGCTGTAGCCGGCGAAGATCTCGTCCGCTCCTTGCCCAGATTGCACGACCTTGACCTGCTTCGCAACATCTTCGCTGAGCAGGTTGAAGGCTATGCAGTCGTGGCTCACCATCGGCTCGCTCATCGCCGCCACGGTCCGCTGCACCGCGGGCAGGAACCGGTCCTGACCGATCCTGATCTGGTGGTGCTCGGTGCCGAACTGCTTCGCGATCAGATCCGAGTACTCGAACTCGTCACCGCTCTCGCCACCACCGGAGTCGAACCCGATGCTGAACGTGGTGAGCCCGGTCTGCCCACGCTCGGCCAGCAGCGCCACGATGAAACTGGAGTCCAGCCCGCCGGACAGCAGCACCCCGACCGGCACGTCGGCCACCATCCGGCGCTCGACCGCCTGGCGCAGCTTCGCCCGTACCGCCGCGGTCCAATCGGTGGAGTCGAGAGTGCGCTCGAACCTGGCCTCCCAGTAGACGCGCTCGCTCGACGTGCCGTCGGCCCGGATCACCCGGACCGTGGCCGGCGGCAGTTTCCGCACCCCGGACAGGATGGTCCGCGGCGCCGGCACCACCGAGTGGAACGTCATGTAGTGGTGCAGCGCGACCTTGTCGATGCTCGTGTCCACCCCACCCGCCGCGAGCAGCGCCGGCAGCGTGGACGCGAACCGCAGCCGGCCGGGCGACTCGGCCAGGTACATCGGCTTGATCCCGAGCCGGTCCCGGGCCAGCGTGACCGTCCCGGTGTCGTGCTCGGCGACCGCGAACGCGAACATCCCGAGGAACCGGGTGACACAGTCGGCGCCCCAGCGGTGGTACGCCTTGAGGATCACCTCGGTGTCCGACGTCGAGAAGAACGTGTACCCGTACCCGATCAGCTCGTCGCGAAGCTGCTGATAGTTGTAGACGCAGCCGTTGAAGACCACGGTGAGCCCGAGCTTCTCGTCGGTCATCGGCTGGGCGCCGGCCTCCGACAGGTCGATGATCTTCAGGCGGCGGTGGCCGAAAGTGATCCGCCCACCGTCCCAGAGTCCGGCGCCGTCGGGGCCACGGGACTCGAGACAGGGCAGCATCCGCCGGATCGCCTCGGTGTCCGCCCGCCGGTCGCCGTAACAGATCTCTCCGGCGATCCCGCACATAAGAATCCTCCTTCTATCCGAGCAGCCAGGTGTCCTTCGAGCCGCCGCCGCGTGAGGAATTGACGATCATGCTGCCGGCCGGGGCGACCCGGGTCAGCGCGGCCGGCGCCACCACCGACTCGGCGCCGGTGAAGACGAACGCGCGCAGATCGACGTGCCGCGGGGCGAGCCGGTGCCCGTCGAAGACCGGATGGGTGGAGAGGTCGACCACCTCCTGGGCCACCCACCGGTGCGGGGCGGTCCGGATCTGCCGGCGCAGCGCGTCCAGCTCGTCGGCGGTCGCGTGCGGGCCGATCACGATCCGGTCGCCGCCGTAGCCGTCGACCGGCTTGCAGACCAGCTCGTCCAGGCGGCCCAGCACCTCCGCCCGCTGGTCCGGGATGCCGCACAGGTAGGTGGGCACGTCGGCGAGCAGCGGTTTCTCGTTCAGGTAGTACTCGATGAGGCGGGGCACGTAGGCGTACACCGCCTTGTCGTCGGCGATGCCGTTGCCCAGCGCGTTGGCCAGCACGATCGTGTCCGCGTGCAGCGCCGACACCAGGCTCGGGCCCAGCGGCATGCCGTCCGCGCCCGGTGAGTGGACCAGGCTGTCCTCGCCCATCCGCAGGTAGATGACGTCGACCACGTGCCGGTGGCCGTTCTTCAGCCGCCACACCCGGCCCTCGTCGACGAACAGCTCGGTGCTGCGGACCACCGGCACCTCCATCGCCTCGGCCAGCATCCGGTGCTCGAACCAGGCCGAGTCGTCCGGGCCCTGGCTGAGCACCACGAGCGCCGGATCGTCGGCGGCGGACGGGCCGGCCGCGTCCAGCAGGGCCCGCTTGAGCAGCTTCGGGGTGTCCTCGACCGAGATCAGCGCGGCCGGGCGGGGCAGCTCCGGCAGGACGCTCCAGGTCAGGCGGCGGTTCTGCATGGCGTAGGCGATCCCGGACGGCACTCGCAGGTTGTCCTCCAGCACGCACCACTTACCGGCGCCGTCCCGCACCAGGTCGACCCCGGCCACCTGGGTACGCACGGCGGGCCGGCTGATCAGGGCGCCGCTGGCCCGCAGCTCCGGGGACCCGTCGATCACCCAGTCCGGCACGATCCCGTCGGCCACCACCTGACGGTCGCCGTAGACGTCACCGAGGAACGCGTTCAGCGCCCGCACCCGCTGGACCAGGCCCTTGCGCAGGCCGGCCCAGTCGTCGGCGGGCACGATCCGGGGCACCAGGTCGAACGGGAACAGCCGGGTCGCCGCCTCGCCGGCGACACTGAACGTGATGCCGCGGGCCCGCTGCTCGTCGTCCCGGGCGTCCTCACGCTGCCGCAGGCCGGTCGCGCCGAGCGAGGTCAGCACCGGCAGGATCCCCGCGTACGACGGGGCGACCCGCCCGCCCGGGAACGCCTCGTCGCCGTCGGCCACGTACGCCTCGATCAGCGCCGGCGCCGGAGACCCGGCCGGACCGGACTCGGTGACGCCCCCGCGGGTGTCGGCCACCAGCAGGTCCACCACGTCGGACAGGCGCCCGCGCCGGGCCAGCGCCCGCCGCTGCCGGGCCGCCGAACTGCCCCGGCTCAGCGCCCGCAGGGTGAGATCGAACACCTGATCCCAGTCGCCGAGCTCCTCCAGCTGCGGGCGCAGCTCACCGACCAGGCGCTCCACCGCGACCGCGGCCGGCACCGGAACCGGCGACCGGGGCAGATCCAGCAGATCGCCCTCCAGCCCGGAGCGGGCGGCCCGCCACATCGCGGCCCGGTGCAGCGGCGGCCGAGACGCCGGCAGCGGCACACCGGCGCGGTGCTCGTCGCGGGCGCGCAGCACCAGAGCGCGGAAGAGCCCGGCCAGCAGGATCACCGTCTCGACGTCCGGGCTGGCGTCGGTCACCCGCAGCTCCACGGTGGGCACGTGCGCCGACGGCCGGACGTCGAAGTAGACCATCTTCGGATCACTGATCGTCCCGGACGCGATCAGGTCGCTGACCAGCGCCTCGTGCTCGGCGGCGGAGTGCAGCGGGCCGCTGTCGCCGGCGGTCGGCCAGCGCATCCACACCAGCGAGCGGACGCTGGCGTACCCGGAGTCCTCACCGAGCCAGTAGGGCGAGCTGGTGGAGAGCGCGAGCAGCACCGGCAGCACCGGGGCCACCCGCTGCGCCACCGCGACCGCCTCGTCCCGGTCCGGCACCCCGACGTGCACCTGGGTGCCGCAGATCAGCTGCTCCCGGACCAGCATCTGGTATTCGTGCAGCATCCGCTGGTAGCGCGACGTCGGCGTGACCGGCAGCGCGTCCAGATCGACCAGCGGCACGGTGCCCGCCGCGACCAGGCCCAGACCGAGCGACTCGGCCGTCCGGATCGCCTCCCGGCGCCGCTGCGCGACGCCGGTCCGCAGGTCGTCGAGGGTGCTGCTGACCGGCGTGTTGGTCTCCACCACCGATCGGTGCAGCTCCGCGGAGAAGTGTCCGGCGTCCAGCCGGTCCAGGATCTCCGGCGCCCGGGGTACGAGCTCCCGCGTCCCGAGGTCGACGACGTGCAGCTCCTCCTCCACGCCGAGGGTCAGGGCGGACCGGTCGGGGGTGCGGTGGTGTTCAGCCTGCAGTGACTCCGTCATGGGGACCGCCCTCGTGAATTCGCCATCAATCCGCCGTATCCGTCGGAGCTTCCCCATCGGATGTAGCCAATTCGTGACGTGCCCATTTCGTGCCACGGTCAAGCATGACGATCACGACACGGCCGACCGGGCGGTCAGACTGCTCCAGCTCACCGGTACTCTCCCCGGTGACGCCCGACACCCGGAGGTCAGGAAATGAGCAGCGTTGTCGTCATCACCGGATCGGCCGGTCTGATCGGATCAGAGGCGGTCCGGCATTTCGCCGGTCTCGGCATGGACGTGGTCGGGGTCGACAACGACATGCGCGGCTACTTCTTCGGCGCCGACGGATCCACCCAGTGGAACCTCCAGCGGCTGGTCAAGGAGGTCGGCGACCGCTACACGCACCACAGCGTGGACATCCGTGACCGCGACGGCCTGGACAAGCTGTTCGCCGGTCTCGGGTCGAACGTCGGCCTGGTCATCCACGCCGCCGCGCAGCCGAGCCACGACTGGGCCGCCCGCGAGCCGTTCACCGACTTCGACGTCAACGCGGTCGGCACGATCAACATGCTGGAGGCGACCCGGCGGCACGCCAAGGACGCCCCGTTCATCTTCACTTCGACCAACAAGGTGTACGGCGACACGCCGAACTCCCTGCCGCTGGTCGAGCTGGACACGCGCTGGGAACTGCCGGAAGACCACAAGTGGTACGGCGGCATCGACGAGACCATGTCGATCGACAGCAGCATGCACTCGGTCTTCGGCGCCTCGAAGGTGGCCGCCGACATCATGGTGCAGGAGTACGGCCGCTACTTCGACATGCCGACCGCGGTGTTCCGGGGTGGCACGCTGACCGGTCCCGGGCACTCGGCGGCCGAGCTGCACGGCTTCCTGGCCTACGTGATGCGCTGTGTGATGGAGCAGCGGACGTACAAGATCTTCGGCTACAAGGGCAAGATGGTCCGCGACGCCATCCACTCGCACGACCTGATCACCGCGTTCGAGGCGTTCCACCGGGCCCCGCGGGTCGCCGAGATCTACAACATGGGCGGCGGCCGGTTCTCCAACTGCTCGCACATCGAGGCCTTCAAGATCGCCTCGGAGATCACCGGCCTGGAGGCGCAGACCGAGTACGTCGACCAGAACCGGATGGGCGACCACCAGTGGTGGATCAGCGGCACCGGCCGGTTCGAGCAGCACTACCCGGACTGGAAGCTCACCTACGACGTGCCGGCCATCCTGCGCGAGATCTACGAGGCCAACCAGGAGCTGTGGAAGGCCTGATCGAATCCTGATTGGATTCGGCCCGATAGATTCAACGTCATGAGCGTCGGGTCGGGACGGGTGATCGCCGGGCGGTACCGGCTGGGTCGGATGCTGGGCCGCGGCGGGATGGGCGCGGTCTGGCAGGCCGAGGACACGCTGCTCGGCCGGGACGTGGCGCTCAAAGAGGTGTGGGGCCCCGGCCGGCCCTCCGATCCACAGGTGCGGCGGACCCTGCGGGAGGCACAGGCCGCGGCCCGCCTCCGGCACCCGTCCATCGTGACCGTCTACGACGTGGTCACCGACGACGGCGCCCCGTGGATCGTGATGGAGCTGGTCGAGGGCCGGTCCCTGGCCGAGACCATCGCCGAGCACGGCCTGCTCACCGAACGCCGGACCGCCGAGATCGGCCTGCACGTGCTCGACGCGCTCCGGGCCGCGCACCGGGAGGGCATCGCCCACCGCGACGTCAAACCGGCGAACATCCTCCTGGAGGAGGACCGGGTGGTGCTGACCGATTTCGGCATCGCCGCGATCGACGACGCGACCGCCCTCACCGCGACCGGCCAGATGGTCGGATCCCCCGCCTACCTTGCGCCGGAACGGATCAACGGCCAGCCCGCGACGGCGGCCGCCGACCTGTGGTCGCTCGGTGTGACGCTCTACACGGCGGTGACCGGCCGATCCCCGTTCCAGCGTGAGGACACCCAGGCCACGCTGGCCGCGATCCTGCACCACAGGCCGGAGACCCCACCGCACGCGGGCCGCCTGTGGCCGGTGATCAAGGGCCTGCTCGACAAGGACCCGGTCCGCCGCCTCGGCGCCGACCAGGCCCGCGAGCTGCTCGCCAACGTCACCTCCGATCCGGCCACCTCGGAGGCCGCGGCCAGACGGCGTCCCCGCTGGTGGCCGTTGCGTCAGACCCGCCCGGAGGACACACCGGACGGCTTGCCCGGCACCCTGGTGGCCCCGTCGCCGACGCTCGCCGCGCCCACCGCCCACCAGCCGGCTTCCGCCGGGGCACCCGATCCGGAGCCGATCACCGTCGCCGAACCGGCCGCGGGCATCCTTGGCTCCACTTCCTCGCCGACAGCGACCGAGGTGGTCGATCTCTCCTCTTCGACGGAGGTCGGCAACGCGGTCGGCAACGCGGCCGGCACTGCGGTCGGCAACGCGGTGGGCACTGCGGCCGGCACCGCTGGCGCTGCCTCGTCCGGCATTTCGGATTTGCCGGTTGTTTCGGGTGGGCCGGAGGTGGCTGCCGATGCCGAGGCGGACTCCTCGGCCGGCCCGGGCGCTGATGTCGCGACGGTCGTCGCTGCGGACTCCGGTGGTGAGCCGACGGTCGTCGCTGCGGACTCCGGTGGTGAGCCGGCGGTCGCCACGGAAGCGCCGGAGCCGGCCACCCTCCCCGTCCCGACGGTGGATCTGGGCAGCGCGATCGACGACACGACCGGGCTGGTGGTGGCCGATGCGGCCACGTTGCGCGATCCAGGGCCGGCGGGGGGTTCCCGGGGCCGCACCGTGACGCCGCTGCCCGCCCATCCCGGGGCGGCGAGCGCATCGCGCCGGTCCGGGAAGGTGCGGGTGTGGCCGGTCGCCGCGGTGGTGACCGGGGTGCTGCTCGCGGGCGGTTCGGTGCGCCTGTTCTGGCCCGACTCCGGGCCCGGCGGCGGTGAGCCGGCCGCGGCCGCCCCGAGCGGTGAGAGCGCGGCGCCCTCGGCTGCGGTGTCGGCGTCGGTGGTGGCGCAGCCCGCGAAACCGGTCAACCCGAACCTGGACGCCTGCCTGGTGGGCACCTGGCGGACGGTGTCGGAGCAGGTCGTCAATCACTTCGAGGGCGTCGACGCCGTGTTCACCAGCAAGGGCGGCCTGATCTTGCGGATCCGGGAGAACGGCGATGCTGTCGCGGACTACAGCAAGATGGCGCCGCTGACCGCGACGATCAATGGAAACCGCTACGTGGAGACGCTGCGGGGTGTCCGGAAGTCGCATCTGGAGACCCGTAACGGCAGCCTCTACGGTTCCGGGTTCTCCGGCGGTCCGACCTACAAGATGACGCGTAACGGGAAGAAGCAGTCGATCAAGCTCACCAACCCGACGACGTCGTACAAGTTGGCGTACTCCTGTTCGGAGAGCAGGTTCACGGTCTACGGCGACGACAATCACTCCACCGACATCTACGAGCGGGTCAGCCGTACCCCATGATCGGGGTTTTGGTCGGCGTTTTCGCACTTCCTGTGGGTTTTCTGTAAGGGGCGTTTACGTAATGACCCGTTAACCAAGATTCGGTACATTGCCGAAATGTCCGACTTGACGCAGTTTTTGCGCCGGGACTTGCCGGCGTCCATCGTCGTGTTCCTGATCGCCATCCCGTTGTCCCTCGGCATCGCCGCGGCCTCGGGTGCGCCACTACTCGCAGGATTGGTCGCCGCAGTGGTCGGCGGCATCGTTGCAGGCGCCCTAGGAGGCGCTCCATTACAGGTCAGCGGCCCCGCTGCCGGCCTCACCGTGATCGTCGCCGGCACCGTCGCCGACTTCGGTTTCGCCGGCACGGCGGCCATCGTCGCGGTCGCCGGCCTGGTTCAGATCGCACTCGGCGCCTCCCGCCTGGGCCGCGCCGCTCTCGCCCTGTCACCCGCCGTCGTGCACGGCATGCTCGCCGGGATCGGCCTGGTCATCGCACTCAGCCAGGTGCATGTGATGCTCGGCGGCGCACCGCAGAGCTCCGCCTGGCACAACCTGATCGACCTGCCCGGCCAACTGGTCGCCCACCACGGCACGGCCGCGATCCTCGGCGTGCTGACGGTCGCGATCCTGGTGCTCTGGCCGCGCCTGGTCCGCTGGTCGCTGCTGCCGGCCGCGCTGGTCGCGGTGGTGTCGATGACCGCCGTCGCCACCGCCATGAACGCCGACGTGGACCGCGTGGACCTGCCCGACGAACCCCTGTCCGGCCTGATCCGGCCGGCCTGGCCGGACGCGCCGCTGCGCGAGATCACCGTCGCGGTGCTGACCATCGCGATCGTCGCCAGTGTCGAGTCGCTGCTGTCCGCGGTGGCCGTGGACCGGCTGCACGACGGCCCGCGCGCCGACCTCAACCGGGAACTGGTCGGCCAGGGGGTCGCCAACACCGCGTCCGGGCTGCTCGGTGGCCTGCCGGTGACCGGCGTGATCGTGCGCAGCTCGACGAACGTGGCCGCCGGCGCCCGGACCCGCGCCTCAGCGATCATGCACGGCCTGTGGATCGCGGCGTTCGTGCTGTTCTTCGCCGACCTGCTGGAGACCATCCCGATGGCGGTGCTGGCGGCCGTGCTCATCGTCGTCGGTCTGCGGCTCGTCGACCTCGGTCAGATCCGCACCTACGCCCGGCACCGGGAACTGCCCACCTACCTGGTCACCGCGCTCGGCGTGGTCTTCACCGACCTGCTCACCGGCGTGGCCCTCGGCATGATCGTCGCAGCCGTGTTCATCCTGTGGCGGCTCACCCGCTCGGAGATCCGCCGGGTCGAACGTGCCCCCGGCGAGTGGCTGGTCACCATCAACGGCACCCTGTCGTTCGTCGAGTCGGCCCGGCTCAGCCGTGAGCTCGGGGCCCTGCCGTCGGGCGCGGACGTCGAGGTGGAACTGCACCTCGACTATCTCGACCACGGGGCGTTCGAGACGATCCGGGACTGGCGGTCCGGTTACGAGCGGGCCGGCGGCACGGTGACCGTACGCGAGGTGCACGATTCGTGGTTCCACCAGGCCACGTCGGGCCGGCTCGGCGACGGCAAGCGCACCCCGCGGCTGGTCGGCTCGTGGTCCCGCTGGCAGGACATGGACCAGCAGCGCCGCGGCGCGATGGCGGCCGGGATCGCCGAATTCGAACGGACGGTCGCCCCGATGGTCCGCCCGCACCTGGCCGACCTGGCCCGGGACGGGCAGAGCCCGCAGCAGCTCTTCATCACCTGCGCCGACTCCCGGGTGGTGCCCAACCTGATCACCGCGAGCGGGCCGGGCGACCTGTTCTGCGTCCGCAACATCGGCAACATCGTCCCGCCGCACAGCGCCGCCGACGATTCGGTGGGCGCAGCGGTCGAGTACGCGGTCGACATCCTCGGCGTCACCACGATCACCGTCTGCGGCCACTCCGGCTGTGGAGCGGTGCGCGCCCTGATGAACGGCGCCGCCCGCGAGGGTTCGGCGCTCGGCGGCTGGCTGGCCAACTCTGGTGTCCGGTTCAGCGACCCGGACGACGAGGAGCGCTGCTGCACCGGCAACGTGGTGCAGCAGCTCACCAACCTGCGGACGTATCCGGTGGTCCGGGCGGCCGAGGCGGCCGGCCGTCTCCGCCTGACCGGCATGTACTTCGACCTGGCCGAGGCCCGCATGTACGAGGTCGACCCGGTCCTCGGCGTCCGCCGCCCGGTAGCCGTCCAGCCCGCCGCCTGACCGAAATCCCGCGTGGTGACCTGCGGTCCGATCCGCGCCACAGGTCACCACGCGGCGTGTCACCACGCGGGTGGTCAGCGGGGGACGAACAGCAGGCGGTCGCGGAACTGGTCCAGCTTCGCCGGGGTGAGGCCTTCGCAGTAGACGACCAGCTCCTCCGGGCTGGTGAAACCGTCGTGCCGGTCGCGGGCCTCGACGATCCGGTCGGCCAGGGCCCGGTCGATGGTCAGGTAGCGGACCAGCCAGTCGGCCGGGACGTGGTTGACGTCGACCAGGCCGCCGTCGTCGTACTGGCGGCCGGGCAGGTCGGGGCGGCCGATCATCAGCTCGGTCGCCATCGCCGGCTGGCTGACCTGGAGCTGGCGGGACTCCTCGCGGCGGGCGGCCCGCCACTGCGCCGCGGCCAGGGCCGGGTCGACGCCGGTGCCGTGCTGCCAGGGCGACGGCGGGTACTGGGTCAGCAGGTGCTGGTGCCGCCGGGCCGCCTTGCGGTACCAGCGGTCCCGTACTTTCGCCTGCAAGGCCGCGACGTGGATGGTGCCGACGATCCACAGCATCAGCGAGACGATGGCGACCACGGCGTTCTCGTCGTCGGACTCGTAGCCCGCCGACGTGACCGACCGGGCCACCAGGAGCGCGGCGATCCCCGCGAAGTATCCGAACCCGAGCAGCGTGTGCAGCCTGGACCGCAGCTTCACACCGGCCAGGATGACCATGATCGGCGTGCCGTATCCGCAGGTGAACAGCGGAATCAGATACCACCACCCGGTCCGGGGCGGGGTTTCCTGGTGCCATCCGGGCGCGACGCGTGGATCGGGTTGCATTCCTCGACGGTAGGCCGCGGTTTCAAGCGGCCCGCAGGAAGGTGCCCAGTTCGGTGTCCTGCTCGGCGGTCATCGGCTCGCGCGGGATGTCGAAGGTCGCGCCGCCCCGGTGCCGCAGCACGTAGGCGTCGTCGGTGGCGCGGAACGAGACGAAGTCCGGCCAGGCGATCTCGGTGGTCGACCCGTCCGTGCGTGAGGCGTAGGACTCCTCGGTGAGGGTCCAGGTGCGCGGGGCCAGCCGGGAGTCCGGGACGCTGATCGCCCGCCGCCAGTGCCAGCCGGCTGTGGCCAGCGGCACCAGCGCCAGCACGGCCAGCGGGACGGCGAGGAGCAGGGAGTTTCCACTGAACTCGCCGCCGACGGCGAGCAACAGGGCGACCGCCAGGAGGGTGGCGCCGGCGATGGCGTACGGCTGTGCCTTGCGCTCCGCCCCGGCGGAGAGGACCCGGCGGAAGTAGGCACGGGTGCGGGCGTGGGTGAACTCGATGTGCACCGATGGATCGTACGAACGTGCCCGCGCCGTCCGTGGCGCGGGCACGTCCTGTCCGGTGTGGACTAGTTACGGGTGATGGTGAAGGTGGTGGTCGGGTTCTCGATGTCCCGGTAGTTGTTGCTGAGCTGCAGGTTGGTGAAGACCGCGTTACCGACCGCGGGTCCCTGACCGGCCTCCGGCATCGGGTTCGCCCAGACGGCGTAGCCCGACTTGGCGTCGAACTGGTCGCCGCTGCGCTGTGCGCCGGTGATCGACACGTTGGTGAAGACGGTGTCCTTCACCGGGAACTGCGGCTGGCCGCCCACGTAGTTGGTCTGGAACATGATGCCCGAGTACGTGGGATCGACGATGTCGACGTTGTTCACCCGGATGCCCTGGAACACCTTCGACGCCGAGAACACCCAGATCGCCGGGAACACCTGGCTGCCCCAGAAGTGGCCGCCGGCCCGGACGATCGAGATGTTCTCGAACACGGTCGGCGGGCTGGCACCGAAACCGTTCATCGGGTAACCGAAGTCCAGCGAGCTGATCGTGATGCCCGAGTAGACCAGGGTGTCCGCGATGTAGATGTTCTTGAACGTGTTGGCGTACCCGCCGTAGACCGCGACACCCGCGGCCCGCCAGGTCAGCGTGGTGGACAGGTTCGAGTAGACGTTGTTGATCTCGTCGGAGCCGCCGGCGTCGATGGCGGAGAACAGCGCGAAGCTGTCGTCACCGGTGGCCCGGGCGTCGTTGTTGTCGACCAGGTTGTCGGTGCTGCCGTTGGTCATGTTGACGCCGTCGGCGAACAGGTTCCGGATCCGCGAGTTGGTGATCTTCATGCGGTCGGTGTTGGCGCCCCAGTACAGGCACACCGTGTGTTCGGCCCAGATGTTGTCGATCGTGATGTCGGCGACGTTGGCGAGGTCGAACACCTTTCCGGGGCCGTCGATGCGGATCGTGTAGTTGCCGAAGAACGCGAAGTTCGCGAATGTCGAGCCGTTGGCGGTGGCGTCGGCCCGGAAACCGGCGTCCGTCTCCGACTGGGTGGACGGCGTGTAGAAGCGGGTGTACCAGGGCCCGGCCCCGACGACCTTCAGCGCCTTGCCGTACACCTGGAACTTGTTGGCGGTCTGGTAATCGCCGGCCGGGAGGTAGACGCCCACCTTGGAGGCGTCCTGGCGGGCGGCGTCCAGCGCGTTCTGCACCGACTGGTGGTCGAAACCGGCCGGCACGACGTACTTCGACGGGTCCGGGTTCGCGATCGGCGACACCTGCTCGGTGTTGATGAAGTCGATCGCGATGTTGCCCGAGTTGCCGGAGTCCTTCTGCAGCTTGATCGTGCTGCCCGCCGGGAACGATCCGGTCAGCATGACGTTCGCCTCGTCGTAGATGTGGCGCGCACCGGTGCCCGAGTTCTGCGGGTTGGTCTCGTTGCCGTACAGCCACGCGTACTTGGAGGTCAGCGGCAGGGACTTGTTGAAGGTCCCGTTGACGTAGACGCTGATCGAGCTGGTCGTGCCGTCCGGGATGGAGAACCGCGCGACCACCGTGTTTGTGGCGGCCCGGGTGGTCCACTGGACGTAGGCGCCGGTCTGGTTCAGCGTGACCGCCTTGCGGCCGGACGCCTCACCGGCGAGGTCGCCGACGATCCGGTTCGGTCCGACGACTGCCGCGCCGCCACCGGTCTGACCGTCCTCGGCCTCCAGCATGTCGTACGGCATGTTCGCGCCACGCCCCACGAAGAACGGCTTCTCACTGGTGTTGTTGCCCTGCTTGACCGGCAGTTCGTTGGGGTCGTTGGCGACCACGGTGCGAACCGTGTACTTGCCGTTGGCCGCGGTCCAGGTGCCGAGGCTGATCACCGGCGACGACGCGCCGGCGGCCAGGGTCCCGGTCCACGAGCCGGTGAACGTGCGCACCACGGTCGAGCCGTTCAGGATCGTCACGGTGACGCCGTGCGCGCCGCTGCCGCTGGCCGCGGTGCCCTGGTTCGTCAGGACCGCCGAGAAGGTGACCGTGTTGCCGGCCGCCGGGTTGCCGGGCGACCAGGAGACCGCCGACGCGACCAGGTCGGAGCTGCTGACCGGCGCGACGACCAGGTTGGCCGGGCTGTTGTAGGAGTTGTTGGCGTCGTTGGTCTCGATGACCGTGTTCGACTCGTCGACCTTGGCGCTGAGCGGGTAGTTGCCGGCGTCACGGGCCCCGATGTTCGCGGTGACCGTGGTGGACGCGCCGGCCGCGAGGGCGCCGACCGCGGCGGTGCCGACTTTGGCCGTACCCAGGTAGAGGTTGACGTCCGAGGCGGGTGAGGCCGCGGTGCCCGCGTTGCGGACGGTGGCGGACAGGGTGATCGCGTCGGTCTCGACAGGCGTCGCCGGAGAGGCGGTGAGAGCCGTGACGGTGAGGTCCGGGTTCGGCGCCGCGGTGCCGACGACCTGGAACTCCGCGACCTGGCCGCTGGGCGCGCCGGTGTTGGCGGTGAAGGAGAGCCGGACGTCCGCGGTGGTCGCGGTGACCGGCACGGTCACCGTGTTGCCGCTGGCCGGATTGAAGCTGTACGTGGCCGAGCCGACCAGCGTCGTGTAGGAGGCCGACGACTGCTCCCGTCCGAGGATCGAGAACGTCTGCTGGCGGGCGCCCCACTCGGTCGCCGGGTTCAGCTTGACGACCACCGACGTGACGGAGGCGTTGGCGCCCAGCTTCACCGTCAGGTTCGCCGGATACGCGCTGCCCTCCCAGTAGGTCGCGGTGTCGTTGTCGTTCGCGTTGGTGGCCACGAAGGTGTGGATCACCGACGACGCCTCGATCGGTTTGCCGACCGCGAGGTTGCCGCCCGGCTGCTGGGTGCCGGTGCGGGTGACCGTGTTGGAGGCGGCCGACTCGTTGCCGGCGGCGTCCCGGGCCTTGACGTAGTACGCCACGGTTGCCGAGTCGGGCTGGCTGTCGGTGTAGGTCAGACCGGTCACCGTCGTCTTCAGCGCGCCGTTGGCGTACACGTTGTAGCCGGTCACGCCGACGTTGTCGGTCGACGCGCCCCAGGCCAGCCGGATCTGCCCGCTCGCCGGGACGGTGTAGGACAGGGTGCCCGGCGTGGTCGGCGCCTGCGTGTCACCGGTCGCGCCGGTCCGGGTCACCGTGTTGCTGTTCGCCGAGACGTTGCCGGCCGCGTCCTTGGCCCGCACGTAGTACTGCACGGTCGCCGAGTCGGGCTGGTTGTCGGTGAAGGTCAGCACGTTGCCGGCCACCGAGCTGCGCAGCTGCCCGTTGGCGTAGACGTCGTAACCGGTCACGCCGACGTTGTCGGTCGACGCGTTCCAGGTGAGCCGGATCTGGCCGCTCGCCGGCTGGGTGTAGGCGAGGTTGCCGGGTGCGCTCGGCGCCTGGCTGTCCCCGCTGACCGGGCCGTAGATCTCCAGTTCGGACAGCTGGCCGGCCGGCCACGCGGTGTTGCCGGTGAAGTTCAGCCGCACGAACCGTGCGCTCGCGGCGGTGAAGTCGACGGTCACCGTGTTCCCGCTGGACGGGTTGAAGGAGTACCCGGCGCTCGCCTTCAGGTCGCTGAACGACGTGCCGTTGGTGCTGCCCTGGATGGACAGCGTCTGCGTGCGGGTGTTCCAGGCGGTGGCCGGCGGCAGCTTCAGGACCGCCTGGTTGACCTGGGTGGACGTGCCCAGGTCGACCTGCAGCCACTGCGGGAAGGCGTTGTTGTTGCTCTCCCAGTAGGTGTTGGCGTTGCCGTCACCGGCGTTGCCGGCCGGGTAGACGTCGGTGAAGCTGCTCGCGCTGAAGGTCTTTCCGGCCGCCAGGTTCGGGCCGGCGGCCTGTGCCGCGGGGGCGTGGACGAGCGCGGCGACCACGCTTGTCATCGCCACCGTGGCGAGGATTCTTCGTGACAATTTGGACATCGGGGGAGCGCACCTTTCTTCCGTGAGAGGTGGTGATCGCCGGCCGGGCGGCTTCGGTGGGTGCCGCCCGGCCGGACGCCTACTTCAGCCGCAGCCAGGCCGCGGTGTCCTGGGGAAGGAGATCGCCGTCGAGCGGGCCGCTGGCCAGCAGGACGGTCTGGTGTTCCGGCAGGGGGACGGGCCCGCCGGAGAGGTTGAGGACACAGGCGAAATCGGTTCCGCGGGTCCAGGCGAGCACCCCTTCGCCGCGGTCCAGCCAGGCGAATTCCCGATCCTTGAAAGTGCGCAGGCGGATCGCCGACCGGTAGAGCTCGAGCATCGAGCTGGGGTCGCCGGTCTGCGCCTGGACGGTCCGGTCCTTCCACTCGGCGGGCTGGGGCAGCCACGGCGCGCCGCTGGTGAAGTCGTAGGGCGGCTCGTCGCCGGACCACGGCAGCGGCACCCGGCAGCCGTCCCGGGTGTGGCCTCTCCGGGCGTACATCGGATCCTGAATTTGATCTTCAGGAATCGTCTCGTTCTCCCAGAGGCCCAGCTCCTCGCCCTGGTAGACGTAGGCCGAACCGGGCAGCGACAGAGTGAGCAGCGCGGCCGCGCGGGCCCGCCGGGTGCCGAGCTCCAGGTCGACCGGGGTGCCGTCCAGATTGTTCTCGAAGCTGAACGTGGTGTCGGCCCGGCCGTACCGGGTGACATGCCGGGTCACGTCGTGATTCGACAGGACCCAGGTGGGCGGCGCCCCGACGCGGTCGTGCGCGTCCAGGGTGCGTTCGATCGAAGAGCGCATGAGGTACGGGTCCCAAGCACACCCGAGCAGGTCGAAGTTGAACGCCGCGTGCAGCTCGTCCGGACGGAGGTAGTTGGTGAACCGCTCGACGTCGGGCATCCACACCTCGCCGATCAGCGCCCGTCCCTCGTACTCGTCGGCGATCCGCCGCCACGACCGGTAGACGTCGTGCACCGCGTCCAGGTCATGGAACGGGTGCGGCTCGCCCTCGACCACCTCGGGCAGTGCCGGGTCCTTGAAGAGCAGTGCGGCCGAGTCGATCCGGATGCCGTCGGCGCCCCGGTCGAACCAGAACCGCAGGATGCTCTCGAATTCGGCTTTCACCGCCGGGTGTTCCCAGTTCAGATCCGGTTGTTCCGGAGTGAACAGGTGCAGGTACCAGGTTTCCTCATCAACGCGGGTCCATGCCGTGCCGCCGAATTCACCGACCCAGTTTGTAGGCATATTTTGGCTTTTACGAAACCAAAAGTAATCCCGTTCATTTCCACCGGCCAGGGCGGCCTTGAACCACGGATGCTCACTGGAGATGTGGTTCGGGACGATGTCGATGATGATCCGGATGCCCGCCTCGTGCGCCTCGGCGATCAGCGCCTCCGCCTCGGACAGGTCACCGAAGACCGGGTCGATGTCGCGGAAGTCGGAGACGTCGTACCCGGCGTCGGCCATCGGCGACGGGTACCACGGACTCATCCAGATCGCGTCGACACCGAGATCCCGGAGGTGGCCGAGCCGCGCGCGGATGCCGGCGATGTCACCGACCCCGTCCCCGTCGCCGTCGGCGAAACTGCGCGGATAGACCTGGTAGATCACCGCGTCACGCCACCACTGATTCGTCATCCCGCTCATCCCTTGAGGCTGCCTGTGGTCAGGCCGGACATGATGTTGCGCTGGAAGATCAAGAAGATGATCACGGTCGGTACGGCCGCGATCACCGAGGCGGCGACCACCACGTTCTGCGGGGTGCCGGCGGCGAAGGCGTAGATGCCGACGCTGACCGTGCGGGTCTCCGGGTGCGGCATGACCAGCAGCGGCCAGAGGAAGTCCTTCCAGACCGCGGTCACCGCGAAGATCGACACCACGCCGAGGATCGGGCGGGACATCGGCAGGAGGATCGACCAGAGGGTACGCAGCGGCGACGCGCCGTCCATGAAGGCGGCCGACATGATCTCTTCCGGGATCGAGTCGAAGAACCGCTTGAGCAGGAAGATGTTGAACGCGTTGGCGACCATCGGCAGCCAGATCGCGAACGGCGAGTCGATCAGGCTGAGGTCCAGCACCGGCAGGCTGATCACCGTCTGGTACTGCGGGACGATCAGCACCATCGCCGGGATCATCAGGGTCGCCAGCATCGCGCCGAGGATCACGTTGCCGAAGGCCGGGCGGAGCTTGGAGAGGGCGTACGCCGCCGCGGTGTCCAGAACCAGCTGGAACAGCACCGCCCCGGCCGCGTAGTAGAACGTGTTGAACAGCAGCTTGCCGAGGGCGAGCTGGGTCCACGCGTCGGTGTAGTTGGTGAACTCCGGATCCCGCGGGAACAGGGTCGGCGGTGTCTGCGCGATCTCCTGGCCCGACTTGAGGGCGCCGGTGACCATCCAGTACAGCGGCCCGATGAAGATCAGGGTGAATGCCGTGACGACGATGCCGAGCAGCGCCCAGTAGAGGAACCGGCCGCGTCCGCGCTGGAGCTGAGCGTGCGAGATGAGGGTTCGAGACATGGTTTCTAGTCCTGTTTCGTGCTCAGCCGGAGATAGACGGCGGAGAAGGCGGCCAGCACCAGCAGCATGATCACGCCCAGGGCGGCGGCCCCGTTGAGATCGTTCTGGAAGAACCCGTGCTGGTAGATCAGGTAGGCGACCGAGGTGGCCGCGTCCTGCGTGCCGGCGCCGTTGGCCAGGATCAGCGGCTCGATGAAGAGCTGCATGGTCGCGACGATCTGCATCATCGCCAGCAGCGCCAGGATCAGCCGGGTCTGCGGGATCGTCACGTGCCAGATCCGCTTCCACAGGCCGGCGCCGTCGAGTTCGGCCGCCTCGTACAGATCACCCGGGATGTTCTGCAGCGCCGCCAGATAGATCAGCACCGCGCCGCCCATGTTCATCCATGTTGACGCGATCACCATTGACGGCATCGTCATGGTGGTTGACTGCATCCATTCCGAGGTCGGCAGGTGCAGGAACCTCAGGATCGCGTTGAAGAGCCCGGCTTCGCTCGGGTCGTACGCGTAGTACTTGAAGAGGTAGAGCGCCGACGCCGGGGGCAGCATGACCGGCAGGTAGACCAGGATCCGCAGGTAGCCCTTGGCGTGCCGGAACTCGTTGAGCAGGATCGCGACGAAGAACGGCGCCACGAAACCGAGGACCAGCGCGAGCCCGGTGAAGTAGAAGGTGTTCTTCCAGGCCACCCAGAAGCTCGGATCCTCGATGATCCGGATGTAGTTGTCCCAGCCCACCCAGGTGGTCACGCCGCGGCGGGTGCGCTGGAAGCTCATCACGATGCCGCGGATCATCGGGAACCACATGAAGAGGCCGAAGCAGAGGACCGCACCGATCAGGAAGGCGTGTCCGGTCAGGTTGTCCCGCAGTTTGCGGCTGGTCTTCGAGGAGGCCCCCGCCTCGGCTTTCACCGGGGCGGGGGCGGTGATGACGGCCATCCTCAGCTACCGGCCGCCAGCAGCTGGTTGACCTTTTCCTCGGCGGTCTTCAGCAGCGAGTCGACGCTCGCGTTCGGGTCGGTCAGGACACCCGACATCGCCGAGTCGAGGATCGCGTAGATCGCCTGGGCGTCCCGCGGCTCGCCGACGATCGGCAGCTGCTTCGCCTCGAAGAGCGCGAAGTTCTCGACCGGCACGTTCGCGTTCGCCTTGCGCAGGTCGAACTCCTGCTTCTGCGCCTCGGTGCCGTTCGCGAACAGCAGCGGCTGCGGCAGGCCGACCGGGTAGTTCTGCGGCTTGGCCCGCACGTAGTCGAACTGGCCCTTGCCCGGGGTGAGCTTCTGGTAGGCGATCCACTTCAGGCCCGCCTCGACCTGCTCCTTGGTGAGGTCCTTCTTGAAGAAGTAGCCCTCGCCACCGCCGAGCGTGCCCTTCGCCAGGTCGGTCTGACCCGGCAGCGGCGCGACCGCCCAGTCCTCGAACTTGCCCTTGAACTGGCTGACGATCGCCTGGGTGGTGTCCGGCGCGCCGATGAACATGCCGACCTTGCCGGCGGCGGCGTTGGTCAGCAGGTCGCCCCACTGCAGGAGCTGGCGGGCGCCCATCGAGTTGTCGCCGTACCGCATGTCCTTGAGGTTCTGCAGGACCTGCTTGCCCTCGGCGGTGTTGAAGGCGGCCTTCTTGCCGTCCTCGGAGAGGATCCGGCCGCCCTGCGAGTAGAGCAGCGAGGTGAAGTGCCAGCCACCGGTGTTCCCGGCGCTGTACTCCGAGTAGCCGGCCACGCTGCTGTCGGCGGCGGTGATCTTCTTGGCCGCCTCCCGCACCTCGGCCCAGGTCTTCGGCGGGTTGTTCGCGTCCAGACCGGCCTTCGCGAACAGGGTCTTGTTATAGACCAGACCCATCGAATAGTTCTTCACCGGTACGCCGTACAGCTTGCCGCCGTCGGTGAAGACCTCCTTCAGCGCCGGGTCGACGCTGTCCCAGGTCGGGACGGTGTCCTTGTTGACGTACTGGGTGATGTCCAGCGCCTGACCCGAGTCCAGCACCTGCTGGAGGTCGGTCATGTAGCCGTAGAAGACGTCGGTCGTCGTGCCACCGGCCAGCCGGGCGGTGAAGTCCGGCGGGTTGTTGCACTGCTGGCCGACGCTGATGCTCTTGATCACGATGTTCGGGTTCTCGGTCTGGAACGCCTTGACGTCGGCGTTCCAGTTGTCGAGCAGCTCCTTCTGGGCGGCGACCGGCTGGCAGTCGACCGTGATGGTGACCTTGCCGGCGGCGTCGGCCCCGCCGTCGTCGTCGCTCTTCGTGGAACACGCCGTCAGGCTGAGCCCGAGGCCGGCCACGAGCGCTAGCGCCGCAACCTTCCGGTACTGCGGTACGGACATCTGTCCATCCCTTCGGGAACGGGTTATCCATGGCCATCGCTGAATCGCGTTGTCGTCACTACGGTCAGGACTGTTTCCCGTAGTGAGTGGAGTCACTGTAACTACCGGGCCATGTTGCCGCAAGGTTTCGATCGTGCTTTGAAAAAACACGACTGCAGCTTGTTCGTTTGTGAGTTTGCCGGTTTTGGGCACAAAAAAGGCCGGCCCCTTTCGGGGCCGGCGACTGTTTGTCCGGTTTTACTTACCGGCAGGAGCCGTCAAATCTGCCGGTTTCACTTGCGGGCCTGGCCGGTTTCACTTGCGGGCCGGGCCGGTCGAGCCGCGGACCACCAGCTCCGGCTCGAAGAGCAGCTCGTCGGAGAACTCGCGGGCCTCGTCGATCTGGCTGACCAGCAGATCCACCGCGGCCTGGCCCATCGTCTCGATCGGCTGCCGGACCGTGGTCAGCGGCGGATCGGTGCAGGTCATGAACGCGGAGTCGTCGAACCCGACCACCGAGACGTCGGCCGGGACCGCCCTGCCGAGCCGGCGGGCCGCCCGGATCGCGCCCAGGGCGAGCACGTCGCTGGCGCAGATGATGCCGGTCACGCCGCGCTCCAGCAGCTTGGTCGCCGCGACCCGGGCGCCCTCCATGGAGAAGCTGGAACGCTCCACCTCGGCCTCGGTGTCGGCCGCCTGGATCATCGCGAGCAGCTTCCGGCGCGACGGGATGTGCCCCTCCGGCCCGAGCACCATGCCGATCCGCTCGTGCCCGAGCGAGCGCAGATGCCCATACGCCTGCTCGACCGCCACCGCGTCATCGGTCGACACCCGCGGGAAGCCGAGCTCGTCGACGCCGGCGTTGACCAGCACCACGGGCAGCCCGCGCTCGGTCAGCCGGAGGTAGTGCTCGTGCGAGGCGTCGGCCAGCGCATACGACCCGCCGGCGAAGATCACGCCGCTGACCTGGTGGTCCAGCAGCATCTCCACGTAATCGGACTCGGGCACGCCGCCGATCGTGCGGGCACACAGCGCCGGGGTGAACCCGCGCTGCGCCAGGGAACTCGTCACCACCTCGGCCAGCGCCGGGAAGATCGGGTTCTGCAGCTCGGGCAGCACCAGCCCGACGAGCCGGGCCCGCTCGCCGCGCAGTTTGGTCGGTCGCTCGTAGCCGAGCACGTCCAGCGCGGTGAGCACCGACGTGCGGGTGGCCTCCGAGACGCCGCTGCGCCCGTTGAGCACCCGGCTGACGGTCGCCTCGCTGACCCCGGCCTTCTTCGCCACCTCGGCAAGTCGTTTGGTCACCACGGAATCCTACGTCAGTTTATTGCAAAAACCGAACTGCTCTTGGTTGTCGCTTTGCGCTCGCTTGCGAAGGTGTGGCTGCGATCGACACCCCGGGGTGAGCATATTTCACGCGGCGTGGTGGCGGTCCGGGGCATGAATCGGTTAAGCCATCGCTCTGTGCGACGCCCGGCACGTCAGCGCTTCCAGCCGGTTTCATCTCCGGGCATGCTCGATGTCGATTCCCGGGCCGCCCCGATCGTCAGTGGGGTACGACAACCGATCCGAAGGAGAAGACCGTGCGCTACGTGATGATTCTGGTGGGCGACGAGTCGAAGTGGTTCGACCCCGAACTCGGCCCGGAGCTGATGGCGGAGGTCGGCGGCTGGTGGCAGAAGTGGTTCGAGGCCGGGAAGATCGTCCAGGGCGGCGCCGAACTCGGCCCGTCCAGCACGGCCAAGACGATCGGGGCGGGGCCGGGCGGCGCGCCTGAGGTCACCGACGGGCCGTATGTCGAACTCAAGGAGGTCGTCGGCGGGTTCATCCTGCTCGACGTCGACGACCTGGACGAGGCCGTCGCGGTCGCCTCCGGCTGGCCCGGGATCGCCGCCCTCGGCGACCGGGTCGAGCTGCGCCCGGAGATGGTTCGCTGACCTGCCGCCGGCCGATCAGCGTCCGGTCAGGTCGTTGAGGCGGCGGGCCAGCAGGTCGCGCTCGGCCGGGTCGGTGGCCAGGGCCAGCGCACGTCGTGTCGCCTCGGCGGCCTCCTCCGGGCGGCCGAGGCGGCGCAGCAGGTCGGCGCGGGTGGCGTGCCACAGCCGGTAGCCGTCCAGCCGCCCGGCCAGCTCGTCGACCTCGGCCAGCGCCACCTCCGGACCGGCCGTGAAACTCGTCGCCACCGCCCGGCCCAGCAGCACCACGGGTGTCGGCCGCAGTTCGGCCAGCAGGTCGTACAGGCGGTGGACCAGAAGCCAGTCGGTCCGCTCCCACGACGGGGCCAGCGCGTGCTGCGCCGCGATCGCCGCCTCCACCTGATACGGGCCCGGCCGGCCCAGCGCGGCGACCCGGCCCAGCCGCCGCAGGGCGGAGGCGATCAGCGGCCGGTTCCACGACGACCGGTCCTGATCCTCCAGCAGCACGATCCGCCCGGCCCGGTCGAACCGCGCCGCGGCCCGGGACTCGTGCAGCTCCAGCAGCGCCGCCAGCCCCAGCGCCTCCGGCGCGCCCGGCATCAGATCGGCCAGTTGCCGGGCCAGGTCCAGTCCCTCCCGCGCCAGCTCACGGCGCTTCACCGCCAGGTAGCCGTCGTTGTAGATCAGGTAGATGACGCTCAGTACGGACTCCAGACGCGCCTCGTACTCCTCGGGCGGGGGCGTCTCCACCCGTACCCGATGATCTCTAAGGTGTCGTTTGGCCCGCACCAGCCGCTGCGCGGCAGTGGCCTTGGGCAGCAGAAACGCCGCGCCCACGGTCTCCGCCGGCAGGCCGGCGACCGCGTGCAGGGTGAGCGCGACCCGCGACGCCTCCGGAAGCGCCGGATGACAGCAGGCGAAGATCAGCGCCAGCCGGTCGTCACCCGACGGCGGCCACTCCGGCCCCGGGGCGAGCTCTCCGGGAAGCCGGTCCGGCCCGGCCGAACTCCAGCCACCACCGGCCGGCGCCCGCGTCGGATCGGCGGCCAGCGTGGCCTCCTTGGCCCGGCCGTTCGAATCCCGGCGCAGCCGATCGACCGCCTTGCGCCACGCGGTCGTCACCAGCCATCCGGCGGGATTCCCGGGTACGCCGTCCGCCGTCCACCGCCGCAACGCTTCCGCGACCGCCTCCTGAAGCGCCTCCTCCGCCACGTCGAGATCGCCGAGCCGTCGCCCGAGCACCCCGAGCATCCCGGCCGCCTCCGCCCGCCAGACCCGCTCGACCGCCGCCCCGACCTCGTCCACCCCGCCATCCTCCCCGTCCCACCGGTCCGTCGCCGTCCGCCTCTCCGGTCCGCCGCCCGTCGGTCCGCCGCCCGTCGGTCCGCCGCCCGTCGGTCCGCCGCCCGTCGGTCCGCCGCCCGTCGGTCCGCCGCCCGTCGGTCCGCCGCCTGCCGGGCCGTGCGGGCAGCGGGCAGGATGGGGTCATGAGCGTGACTCCACTGTGGCTGCTGTTCCGGGAGGCCGGCGAGCCGGGTGCGAGCGAGGCCGTGGACCTGCTCGCCGGACGGCTCGCCGGGATCGGCGCCGATCCGGTGATCGAGGGGGTGGCGACCACCGGCGAGCGGCTGGAGATGCTGTCGCTGATGCCGCTCGCGTACCGTCCCCGGCTCCTGGCCCGCCTCGACGAGCGATCACGCGGCGCCGCCCGGCGACTGACCACCCGCTGGTGGCGCGACGGCGAGTGGGCCGCCGAGGCCCGGCCGGACGACCCGTGGCACGCCGTCCGGGCCCTGGTGGCCGCGTTCGACCGGGACCCCGCGAACGTCGGGCCGATCGCCGTGGCGTTCGCGGCCACCGACCCCGACGGCCGCCGGCGTGAGCGGGCGATCGCCGAGATGGCCCGGCGGCGGCGCCCGGAACACCTGGCGGTCCTGGCGCTGCGCTGCGACGACTGGGTGCCGTCGGTGCGGGCGGCGGCCGGCACGGCGCTCTCGGTGATCCTGCGCGAACGCCCGGAACATCAACTGCGGGTGGCGCTGCCGATGGCGGCCCACCTCGTCGGCCGGCGTCGCGGCGGACTGGCGCTGTGGACCATCGAGCGGATGGTCCAGGACGACTTCGAGCGGTACGCCCCGATCCTGCTGGGCGACCCGAACCGGAACGGCCGGCGCCTGGCCTACACCGTGGGCCGGAAACAGGGCCGCTGGAACTACGCCGATCTGCTCGGTTTCGCCACCCGGGAACCCGACGCGGTGGTCCGGCTGGACGCGGCCCGCATCGTCACCGCCGAAGCGGTCACCCGGCAGGATGCCCGGGCGCTGCGGGAACTCGCCGGGGCGAGGTTCGTGGCGGTCCGGTCGCTCGCCCTGGTCGCGCTCGGCGAGCTCGGCCACGACGACGAGGCCGTCACCGCCCTGACCGATCCGGCCCCACTGATCAGGGCCTTCGCGCGCAGCCGGACGGCCGATCCGGCAGGCCGCTACCGCCTGTTCCTCGCCTCCGATCCGGGCCCCGAGGCGATCCTCGGCCTCGCCGAGATGGGCGACCGCCGGGACGCGCGGCTGCTCGGCCCGTTCCTCGGGCATCCGGCACACCGTCTCCGGGCGGCCGCCGTACGAGGACTGGCGCTGCTCGACTCCGTGCCGGTCGACGAGACGGTTCCGCTGCTCACCGACCCGCACCCGGATGTCGTCCGGGAAGCGTCGATCGCGCTGCGCGTCTACCGCCGCCGGCTGCCCGCGGAACTGCCGTGGACGCTGCTCGCCGACCCGCGGCCGGAGGTCCGGCTCGCCGGGTTCCGGCTGCTGGCGGCCCGTGACCCGCTCGTCCGGCTGGCGGCGGCCCTGACGCTCACCGCCGACCCGGACCCGATGCTGGCCCATCGGGGCCGCACGACGGCGCTCAACCTCAACCTCAACCTCGCCCCCGCCGGCGCACCCGGGGACGCCTGGTCCGCCGTCGACCGCGAGCGGGTGGCGGCCCTGCCCGTGCTCCTGGAGCAGGCCCGCCCGCATCTCGGCCGGCATCATGACCGCCTTTGCGCCCTTCTCGCGGAGTGGCCGGTCTGACCGTGGCGCCGCAGTATGGGGCGAAACCGGCAATTGTGCCAGGATCGGGGAAAACGCCTCGCGGCTGTCGGACGGGATGGGATGTTTTGCGGAGGCCGGTAGAGAGGGGTCGCTGTCACCATGTCCGACTGGGATCAGAATGACGGCTGGTCGTCGACGGATCAGCAGGACTGGTCGTCGGGAAACGGTCAGAGCGACTGGTCCGCGCAGGACCGGCAGCGGGACTCGGTGCACCGGCTCGCCAACGTGAGCAACGACATGGCCGCGGCGACCGAGGCGGCGGTCCGTGCGGCCGAGACCGCGGTCCAGGTGATCCAGCGGCTGGAGGCCAGCAGCACCGAGATCGGCAAGGTGGTCCAGCTGATCGCGACGATCGCCAAGCAGACCAACCTGCTCGCCCTGAACGCGACCATCGAGGCGGCCCGGGCCGGTGAGGCGGGCCGGGGCTTCGCCGTCGTCGCCAGCGAAGTCAAGGACCTGGCGAACGAGACGGCCACCGCGACCAGCGAGATCGGCACCCAGGTCGGCGGGATCCGGGCCGACACCCAGAACGCGGTCTCCGCGATCGAGGAGATGCAGGGGCTGATCGAGGAACTGGACCGCTGCCAGAAGGTGATCAGCGGGATCGTGGTGGAGCAGCAGGCCGGCTGAGGAGTGGGGGAGACTGGGCGCCATGGCTCGCAGATCCCCCAAGCCCCGGCCCGCCTCTTCCGTGTGCCCGTGCGGGCGTGGCCCGTACCAGAGCTGCTGTGGCCCTCTGCACGACGGCAAAGCCGCAGCCGGCCCGGAATCGTTGATGCGCTCGCGTTTCAGCGCGTATGCGCTGGACAAAAGTGACTACGTCCTGCGGACCTGGCATCCGGAGACCCGCCCGGCCTCGGTCGAGGCCGACCCGTCGCTGCGCTGGACGCGCCTGGAGGTGCTGGCGCACAGCGGCGGTGGCGTCTTCGACGCCGAGGGGATCGTCGAGTTCCGGGCACATTTCAGCGACGGCGGCCGGCCCGGAGTGATGGCGGAGAAGAGCCGGTTCACGCGGCACGACGGCCGTTGGGTGTACTGGGGGCCGTTGTGATGCGCTGGAAGGGGAGGTGGGTTCGTCATGTCGGCAGAGCGGCCGCTTGAGGACGGCATCGTCAGAAACTTCAAGGTCAATCTCTCGTACGGGGCGTATCTGCGCCTGGACGACATCCTGGGCGCGCAGCACCCGGTCAGCGTGCCCGAGCACCATGACGAGCTGCTGTTCATCGTTCAGCACCAGACGTCCGAGCTGTGGCTGAAACTGATGGTTCACGAGCTGCGGGCGGTCCGCGAGCACCTGGCGACGGATGACCTGCGGCCGGCGCTCAAGGGCCTGGCCCGGGTCAAGCACATCCAGCGCACCCTGACCGAGCAGTGGTCGGTGCTGGCCACCCTGACCCCGACGGAGTATGCGGAGTTCCGCTCCTTCCTCGGCACGTCCTCGGGGTTCCAGTCGTTCCAGTACCGGGCGATCGAGTTCCTGCTCGGCAACAAGAACCGGGACATGCTCCAGGTCTTCGACGATCAGCCGGGCGCGCGGGCGCTGCTCGAGGACACCCTGGCCACGCCGAGCGTCTACGACGAGTTCCTGCACTTCCTGGCCCGGCGCGGGCATCCGGTGCCACAGGCGATCCTGGACCGGGACGTCACCGCGGCGTACGAATACCACGCCGAGCTGGTGCCGGTCTTCCAGGAGATCTACGAGAAGGCGGAACAGAACTGGGACGTCTACGAGGCCTGTGAGGAGCTCGTCGACCTGGAGGAGAACTTCCAGTTGTGGCGGTTCCGGCACCTCAAGACGGTCGAGCGGACGATCGGCTTCAAACGCGGCACCGGCGGCTCCAGCGGGGTCTCCTTCCTGCGGGCGGCGCTCGATCTGACATTCTTCCCCGAGCTGTACGCCGTCCGGACCGAGATCGGGGTGCCCCGTTGACCCAGGACCTGCCCGCCCGCGCCGCCGCCCTGGACGCGGCCGATCCGCTCGCGGAGTTCCGGGACCGGTTCATCACCCCGCCGCCGGCCGAGCTGCTCTCCTACCTCGACGGAAACTCGCTCGGCCGCCCCTTGGAGGCGACCGCCCAGCTGGTCGACTCGTTCATCCGTGAGCAGTGGGGCGGCCGGCTGATCCGCGGGTGGGACGAGGGCTGGCTGGAGTGGCCGCTCACCCTCGGCGACCGGCTCGGGTCGGTCGCGCTCGGCGCCGCCCCCGGGCAGACCGTGATCGCCGACTCGACGACGGTGCTGATCTACAAGCTGGCGCGGGCCGCGGTCGACGCCCGTCCCGGCCGCCGGACCGTCGTGCTCGACACCGACAACTTCCCCACCGATCGGTACGTTCTGGAGGGCATCGCCGCCGAGCGGGGACTGCGCCTGGTGTGGGTCGAGACCGACCCGGCCGCCGGGATCACCCCGGAGCAGGTCGCCGAGGTGGTCGGCGACGACACCGCCCTGGTGCTGTTCAGCCACGTCGCCTACCGGTCGGGCTGGCTCGCCGACGTCGCCGCGATCAACCGGATCGCGCACGCGGCCGGGGCGCTGACCATGTGGGACCTGTGCCATTCGGCCGGCTCGGTGCCCGTCGAGCTGGACGAGTGGGGGGTCGACCTGGCGGTCGGCTGTACCTACAAGTACCTGAACGGCGGCCCCGGCGCGCCGGCCTTCGCCTACCTGCGCAGCGAGCTCCAGGGTGAGCTGCGGCAGCCGATCCAGGGGTGGATGGGGCATCGGGCGGCGTTCGAGATGGGCCCCGGCTACGAGCCCGCCACCGGGATCCGGGCGCTGCTCAGCGGCACGCCGCCGATCCTGGCGATGGTGCCGTTGCAGGCCAACCTGGACATGCTGGAGTCGGCCGGGATCGCCGCCGTGCGGGCCAAGTCGCTGCTGCTGACCGGCTATGTGCTGGACCTCGCCGACGAGTGGCTCGCGCCGTACGGGGTGGCCGTCGCCGGCCCGCGGGAGCCGGCGCAGCGGGGCGGGCACGTGACACTGCGGCGCGACGGGTTCAAGGAGTTCCTGGAGCCGTTGTGGGACAGCGGGGTGATCCCGGACTACCGGCGGCCGGACGGTCTGCGGATCGGGCCGGCGCCGCTGAGCACCAGTTTCGGCGAGGTGTGCCAGGGGCTGACGGTCCTGCGCGAGCTGCTGGAGAAGAACAGCCGGTGAGCACGGAATCATCACCCGGCTCCCAGTGCACGGATGACACGTCGCCGGCGGCGAACTGCTGTGGTGGTAGCGGTGCGGGATGCGCGCTGTCAGCCCTGAAACGATCGGCCGGCCCGCGCCCGACGGTGACCGTCGCCGAGGAGACCCCGATCCCGTCGCCGCCGGCCGGCCGGGTGCGGTGGCTGCTGGCCGACTCGGTCTGGTGGGGTGGCCGGCTGCGGACCGGTGCCGCCCTGCGGGTCGCGCCGGACGGGCTGGTCCGGCCGGTTCCGGCGGAGCTGGCGCCGGGCGGGGCCGACACCAGCCGGTTCCCGGGGACGCTGCTGCCGGGACTGGTCGACGCGCATGTGCACTCGGCGCTCGTCGGCCTGGACACGGTCCGGGCCGGGGGGATCGCCGAGGTGTGGGATCTCGGCGGGGTGCCGGCCACCGTCGCCGAGCTCGCCCGGCGGGGCGGTTCGGAACTGCCGCGGATTCGCTATGCCGGACCGTTCCTGATCGCTCCGGGCGGCTATCCCAGCGACCGGTCGTGGGCGCCGGCCGGCAGTTGGCGGGAGATCGGCAGCGCGGAGGACGCGGGTTCCGCGGTCGCCGAGGTGCGGGCGGCGGGCGCGAGCCTGATCAAGGTGACCGCGCACGCCGATGGTCCGCAGCTTCCGCTTCCGGTGTTGACGGCGCTGGTCACGGCGGCCCACGCGGCCGAGTTGCCGGTCGTCGTGCACGCCGAGGGGCCGGGGACCGTCGCGGCGGCGCTCGCGGCGGGCGCCGACGTGCTGGCGCACACCCCGTGGACCGAGCGGATCGACGACACGTTGCTGGCAGCCTGCGCGACGAGCATGCGGTGGATCAGCACGCTGGACATCCACGGCTGGGGTGAGCCCGGCGATCCGGCTCGCGAGGTCGCCGTCGACAACCTGAGGCGGTTCGTCGGGCACGGCGGAACCGTCCGCTACGGGACCGACCTGGGCAACGGGCCGCTCCCGCCCGGCGTCAACGTCCGGGAGATCCGCCTGCTCCAGTCGGCCGGGCTGACGCCTGACGAGGTTCTGATCGCGATGACCGAGACCGGCGGCTCCACGGTGTCCTGGATCGAGACCGGTCTCGACCTGACCCCGGACGGCTTCGCCGACATCCTGGCCACCACCCGGGTCCTCGACGCCGCCTAGCCGCCAGCCGCGCGTGGTGACGTGTGGTGTGGTTTGAGCCGTATGTCACCACGCGGGGTGGGTCAGAGGGTGACGGCGGATCCGGTGGTGGCGCTTTCGCGGGCCGCGTCCAGGACCTCCATGGCGCGGACCGAGTCCCACGGGTCGACCGGGAGCGGGCCCTCACCGAGCACGGCCGCGGCCACCGCCGGGTAGAACGTGTCCCACCGGCCGCGACAGCTCTCCACCGGCGCCCCGGTGGCGCCGCGGAACAGGTGGCCCCAGCGGTGTTCCGGCTCGACGCCCCAGCGGTCGCCGAGACGGGCCGGCGACTTGCCGGCCTTCAGCAGGGTCTCCTGGTAGTCGAGCTCGGGCGAGATGAACGTCCCGGCGGTGCCGGTCACCCGGAAACGCGGGCCCGGCCCGGCCTGGCGCCACGAACCCCACAGGTGCGACTCGACGCCACCGGTGTGGTGCAGGGCCATGAACCAGTCGTCGTCGAGACCGCCGTCCGGGCCGTGCACCTCCGCATACACCCGATCGGCCGGGCCGTGCAGCTGGAGCGCCTGGTCGACCAGGTGCGAGCCGAAGTCGAGCAGGGTGCCACCGCCGGCGGCGCCGGGAACCCGCTCAGGGGCCCACCGCTCCATCCGGGACTCGAAGCGCCGGATCTCGCCGAGCGACCCCTTCTCGATCAGCTTGCGGATGGTCAGCAGGTCGGAGTCCCACCGCCGGTTCTGGTAGACGGTGAGCAGCACCCCGGCCTCCTCGGCCGTGGTGACGAGCTTGCGGGCGGCGTCGGCGTCGGGCGCGAACGGCTTGTCCACCACGACCGCGAGCCCGGCCTCGATCGCCTCGACCGCGAGGGCGGCGTGGGTGGCGGCGGGGGTGGAGATGGCCACCGCCTGAACACCGTCGGCGGCGAGCGCGGCGATCGAGTCATACGTCTCGACGCCCGGCAGTTGCTCGGCGACCTGGGCCCGGCGCTCGGGCGACGTGGTGACCACGCCGGCGAACTCGATGTTTGCCGCGGACGCGATCAGCGGCGCATGGAACACCCGGCCGCCGGTGCCGTAGCCGACCAGCCCGAACCTAACCCGTTCGATCATGTCCGGAAGTTTTACACATCGGTTGCCGGCCTGTTGCCACTGATTTCCCCGGTGACGTGTGATGCGCAAGACATCACTGAGCGTACGGCTTGATTTTGCGGCCGCAACGTGTGCGGATCGCGCACATCTGCGGCTTGATCTAGCGAAAGGGCAGGTGCCGCGCCTGTCGGATGGATGACGACGACGGCCGATCGGGGCGCCCGGCATGAACAATTGCGGGATGGAACCCGCGCAGAAGGACCGGACGCCCTTTTCCGACATCGATGGTCTATCTGACCAGATGTCGGAAATCGTGCTCGACGCCATCGCCGAGATGGCCCGGCATCCGGAGATCCTGCGGGTCCGCCGGACCGCTGTCGACATGCTGCGCCCGGCGCCCGGTCAGCGGCTGCTCGACGCCGGCTCCGGCAGCGGCGAGGTGGCCCGCCTGCTGGCCGCCCGGGTCGGCGGCACGGGTGAGGTCCTGGCCGTGGACCACTCGTCGGCGGTGACGGCGGCCGCGGTGGGCCGGCACGACGGCAGCAACGTGCGCTACCTGACCGGTGATGTGGCCGCGCTCGACATGCCCGGCGACAGCGTCGACGGGGTGTGGTGCGAGCGGGTGCTCCAGCACGTCGACGACGCCGACGCCACGATCGGCGAGTTGCTCCGGGTGACCCGATCGGGCGGCCGGATCTGCCTGATCGACACCGACTGGGGTTCGCTGGCCTTCGACGGCATGCCCGGTGGTCTCGGCGCGGTGGTGATGGCCCACGTGAACGGGCACTTCACCCCGAGACAGTTCGACATGGGGCGCACACTGCGGCGCCGGCTGGTGGCGGCCGGTCTGCGAGACGTCGTGGCGACGCCGGTGACCTGCCTGTTCACCAGCCCGGACTCGGCCGCCGTGATCCTTCCGATGGTCAACCCGCGGGTGCCCGAGGCGGCCTGGGCGACCCCGCCCGGCCTGCGCGACGAGTGGCTCGCCTGCGTCGACGCGGCCGGGCAGAGCGGCACCTTCCTGGCGGTCCTGACGATCTGGGTGGCGGCCGGCACCAAACCCTGAAGGCCGGCGCCAAACCCTGAAGGCCGCCACCAAAAAACCCTGAAGGCCGCCACCAAACCCTGAAGTCAGACCGGCTGCATGCGGTGCAGCAGGCGGTCCAGGGGCATGCTGGCGAAACTGATCCGGACGTCACTGGAGGCGTACGGCAGCCAGAACCGCCCGTCGTGCACGAGCCCGCCGCAGGAGTAGAGCACGTTCGGCACGTACCCCTCCCGCTCGATCTCGTCCGGATCGATCAGGCCCTGTGGCAGGTCGGCGACCACCCGCGAGGGATCGTCCAGGTCGAGGAGCATCGCCCCGATGGCGTACCGGCGCATCGGCCCGACGCCGTGGGTGAGCACCAGCCATCCGGCCTCGGTCTCGATCGGCGAGCCGCAGTTGCCGACCTGGATCAGATCCCAGCCCCGGTGCGGCACGAGGATCGGCCCGACGTGCTGCCACCGGTGCTGCTCGTCGCGCACGCTGAGGCCCAGGGTCTCGCCGTCGGAGCGGCACAGCGCGTACTTCTTGCCGTTGATGTACCGCGGGAACATGCCCATGCCCTTGTTGCGGGCGGCCGGCCCGTGCAGCGTGGTGACCTCGAAGTGCCGCAGGTCCCGGGTGAAGATCACCCGGCCGGCGATGTTGAACCCGTCGTAGGCGGTGTACGTGGCCTGGTACGCCATCCGCCCGTCCGGGTCGAGCACCTGCACGAAACGGGCGTCCTCCATGCCCCGTGACTCGGTCGGGGTGGACGGCCACAGCACCCGCTGGTGCATCGGGACGGTGGCCGGGAAGGTGACCGCGTAGTCGGATCCGACGATGCGCCGGATCGCCTCCAGCGCGGTCGGTGTGGTGGGCCGGGCCAGCAGTTCGTTCGGCAGGTGCCCGAGGATCTCCTCGAACTCGTGGTCGTCGTAGCGTTCCGGGAGCGCCGAGAGCACGTACGCCGATGCCTCGTTGTCGATCTCCTCCTCGGCCAGCGCCGCGCAGAGCTGGTGCCGCATGTGTTTGGCGCCGACGCGCTGGCCGATCATCAGCGGCCCGTCGCGGTCCTCCATCCGGATCGCCGCGCCGGGCCCGAGGATGGCGCTGCAGAATCCGATCGAGGAGATGTGCCCCTCACCGATCTGACGCAGGCTGATCGCCACCCGCAGCTCGCCGGGGAGCAGTTCGCTCTGGTCCGGGTGCGGCACCATCGACGGGTTGCAGAGGGCGGCGGCCTCGACCGAGAACTCGTGGCTGAAGTACGCGCCGATCAGCGTGCGTGCAGCCGGCGACAGCTCGATCTCGGTCGGCACCCGGTGCTGGACCACCTCGTAGTGGTGCTGGAACACGCCGAGGATGTCGTGGTGCCGCCCGGCGAAGCGGTTGAGCACGTCGTCGAGCAGCGTGTTGATGTCGCCCTCGTCGAGTTGCAGGATCCGCTCGATCAGGCTGGACGCGCGGTTGTGGATGGCGTGCGCGTCCTCACCGGGGACGAAGAGTTTGATCACGACGCGCCGGCCGTCCGGCGCCATGGTGATGTTGTGACGGGTGATGTCGGTGGTGTTCACCGTTGCTGTCACGCTAGGCCGCCTGAGGGTCGGGTCGCGCTCCGGCTCGTCAGCGTGCGCGCATGCTGCAGCGTCGAGACGAGCGCGAGGGTGGATTCGGCTCCTTGGTTCAGATTAGGACCATTGACCGTCAATCCGTCATAACATCCGCCAGTCTCAGCGTCGTACATCACCGTTCCGGTGTCGTTGTCCCCGAAGAACCAGGCGATGGCCTGGAAGAGCGGCGCGTCCCAGTGGTCGTCGCCGGTGACCGCGGAGGCTGTGGCGCAGGCGTCCGCGGTGGCCGCCGCCTCGATCGGCTGCTGGTCGAACCGGTGTTTCGGCACGCCCGGCCGCCAGCCGCCGACCGGGACCGTGGAGAGGTGGCCCTGCTCCTCCTGCATCCGGCAGAGCCAGGCCAGCATCCGCAGCCCGTCGGTGAGCAGGCCCTCGTCGCCGAGCAGGTCCCCGGCGGCGATCACCACCTCGGCCACCGACGGGTTGGCGTAGGTGAGCTCGGGTTCCGGCCACACCCACTCCGGGTCCGGGCCGGGCGTCCCGATCACGGTGGCGGCATCGCCGAGCAGCTCCGCGACGACCTGGTCGTACGGCCCGGCGCGCAGCACCTCGGCCGCGCCCAGTCCGGCGAACGCCATCGCCCGCGGCCAGGCCGACCGGCAGCGCAGGCCCTGCCGGAACGCGTTCATCGCCTCCCGCCGGATCCACGGGGACGGTCCGCGGACGGCGGCCGTGCCCAGCCCCCACATGGCCCGGCCCCACCAGTCGCCGAGCGACGGCTCGTCGGTCCACCGGCGTTCCCAGCTCATCCGGTTGCGGAAGGCGCCGTCCGGTCCCTGCGCGTGGGTGAGGAACGCCAGGTAGCGCTCGGCGTGCCGGACGAGCTCGGGCCAGGGCCGGGGTTCGCGGGCGGCGACGAGCAGGCCACGCGACACGTCGTCGACGCAGTAGCCATGCTCGCGCCGGGCCATCGCGTTGCGGGCGTGCTCGAGCAGCCCGGTGTCGTCGGAGAGCCGGAACACGTGGTCCCAGCGGGGTTCGGGCATGTCACGCAGCTGGATGGGCGGCGGGATCAGCCGCAGGGTCTGCGCCATGCCTAGGCGGGGATCGTCGCGGCCGCGAGCGGCCGGCGGTCGTTGATCAGGCGGGCGGCCAGCGACTGGTACCGCGCGGCCACCGCGGGCCAGCGCAGGGTGGGGCCGCCGGCCAGGCCGGTCAGGCGCCCGGGGAGTCCCGGCTCGGCGAGCACCCGGCGGACGGCGATCGCCATCGCCTCCGGATCCTGATGGGGTACGAGCAGGCCCGGCCCGTCCGCGAGCAGCTCCACCGCGTGCGGGAACTCGGTCGCGACCACCGGCACCCCGGCGCCGACCGCCTCGATCAGGACGCCTGAGGTGACCTGCTCGGTGGAGTCGTACGGCAGCACCACCGCGTCCGCCGACCGGATCAGCCGGGACAGCTCCGCCGGTTCGAGGTAGACGTCCGCCCAGCGCACGCAGTCGTCGACGGCCAGGTCGGCGGCGAGTTCCTTGAGCGAGTAACGGTAGACGTCGCCCTGCTGTTCGAGCACCTTGGGATGGGTACGCCCGGCGACCGTGTACACCGGCCGGGGCGCCAGGTCCTGGAGGAACGCGAGGGAGCGCAGCGCCCACTCGATGCCCTTGCCCGGCCCGAGCAGCCCCCAGGTGAGCAGGTGCGGACGGTCGTTGCCGCCGCGCGGTGTGCCGGTGTGGCTGCCGGCGCCGTGCGGGATCACCGTGATCTTGCGGGGGTTCACGTCGTAGTGGGAGGTGAGCCGCTGCCGGGCGGTGTCGGTCATGGTCACCACGGCGTCGGCGGCCGCGGCGATCTGCTCCAGGACGGCTCGTTGCAGCGGGTCGGGGTGGGTGAGGACGGTGTGCAGGACCACGATGGACGGGATCCGCAGCGCGCGCAGGACCGGCAGCACCTCGGCGCCCGCGTCACCGGGGTAGATGCCGTACTCGTGCTGGATGATCGCGGTGTCGAAACGGTTCAGCGTGGTGGCGGCGGCCACCCAGCCGCCGGGGCGGTCGGTGTTCCACGTGTGCACGACCCGCGGCGCGGCCCGGTCGAGCGCGATCCCACCACTGGTGTTGTCGCCGGCGAGCAGCCGTACCACGCCCGATCCGCCGGCCCCGCCGGTCAGATGTGTGGCGAGAGCCGCATTGAATGTCGCCAAACCGCATTGAGTGGGGGGATAAGTGCTCAAAAACCCGTATGTCGCGGGCATGACTGGGCCTTTCTCCTCGGCCGGGCTGCCTACCCGCAGCACGGACTCAGCGCGCGCGGGCACGGTGCCGTACACCGCGGGTGAGCGGCGTAAACACGGTCCACAAATATGGTCCGTTTAACACGCAATTCACATTGCGACGTTAACAAGATCTAGCTAATCAACTGATGATTTTTCGGTAAATCGCCACGTACTCGTCGACCATCCGTTCCGCCGAGAAGCGTTCCCGGGCACGTGTGGAGCACGCGGCCCGGTCGATGTCCGCGATCCCTTGCAGTGCGGCAACTGCGTCGTCCACCGAGTCGACCAGGCGTCCCGTGACACCTTCGTCGACAACCTCAGGCATTGACCCTTTTCGGTACGCGACGACTGGTGTTCCGCAGGCCATCGACTCGACGACGGAGAGCCCGAACGGCTCGGCGAACCGGATCGGGTGCAACAGTGCGGCGCCCGATCCGAGAATGGCGCCTCGTTCGTCCGGGCCGACCGAACCGAGATAGACGACCCGGTCGCCGTCGATCAGGGGTTCCACCCGTTCGGCGAAATAGTCGCGATCCTGCACGATCCCGCACATCACCAGCCGCCGCCCGGCCCGGCGGGCGATCTCGATGGCGATGTCGGTGCCCTTGTCCGGGTGGATCCGGCCGAACAGGATCAGGTCGTCGCCGCCGTCGGCGTGGAACGGCAGGCCGGCCAGGTCCACCCCGTGGTGCACGGTGGCCAGATAGTCGAGATCGGGGGAGCGGTCGCTGTCCGAGATCGACACGAAGTGCGACCGGGCCCGCCGGTACGCCGGAAGGATGTTGCGCCCCGAGAAGCCGTGCACGGTGGTCAGCATCGTGGTGCGGCAGTGCGCCGAGAAGGCCAGCGGCAGCCAGTCCAGGTGATTGTGGATCAGGTCGAACTCGCCGGACCGCTCCAGCGCGTGGCTGACGTGGATCGCCTCCCAGACCCGGCCGTCGATCTCGTCGCTCTCCTCGTAGCCGGTCGGGACCACGCCGTCGAGCGCGGCCTTGGTGACCGAGTCGAGGGTCGCGAAGAGCGTCACGTCGATCCCGCGCTCGGCGAGCCCCTCGGCGATCAGGCTGGTGATCAGCTCCCAGGGGCCGTAGTGCAGCGGCGGTGTGCGCCACGCGATCGGCCCCAGGAGCGCGACCTTCATGACAAATGCCAAAAGTCGGACTTAAGCACATGATCAGTATGCCGTCGCCGACTCCCGCCGGTTAGAACTTGCGTTAGGTTACGAAAATGGGCGCTGATACGTGGTGGAAGACAGCCGTCGTGTACCAGATCTACCCGCGCAGTTTCGCGGACTCCGACGGCGACGGCATGGGTGACCTGCGCGGCGTCATCAACCACCTCGACCACCTGGCCGAGCTCGGCGTGGACGTGCTCTGGCTGTCCCCGGTCTACCCGTCCCCGCAGGACGACAACGGCTACGACATCAGCGACTACCAGGACATCGAGCCGCTCTTCGGTGACCTGGAGACCTTCGACGAACTGCTGGCCGGGGCCCACGCCCGGAATATGAAGATCATCATGGACCTGGTGGTGAACCACAGCTCCGACGAGCACCAGTGGTTCCTGGAGAGCCGGTCGGCGAAGGACCACCCGAAACGGGACTGGTACTGGTGGCGGCCGGCCCGCCCCGGCATGCAACCGGGCACCCCGGGGGCCGAGCCCACCAACTGGGGCTCGGTGTTCGGCGGCTCGTCCTGGGAGTACGACGAGAGCACCGGCGAGTACTACCTGCACCTGTTCTCCAGGAAGCAGCCCGACCTCAACTGGGAGAACCCCGAGGTCAGGCAGGCCGTCTACACGATGATGCGCTGGTGGCTGGACCGGGGCGTGGACGGCTTCCGGATGGACGTCATCAACATGATCTCCAAGGACCTGGCCCTGCCGGACGGGCGGCTGAACGCCGGATCCGCCTACGCCGACGGTTCCGCCGCGTTCATCGGCGGCCCCCGCCTGCACGAGTTCCTCCAGGAGATGCACCGGGAGGTCTTCGAAGGGCGCGAGGGTCTGCTGACCGTCGGCGAGATGCCCGGCGTCACCGTCGACGAGGCGATCCTGCACACCGACCCGGACCGGCACGAAGTCGACATGGTCTTCCAGTTCGACCACGTGTGGGTGGACCGCGGGCCCGACCCGTGGCGGCTCGTCCCGCTCCAGCTCACCCAGCTCAAGGCGATCCTCGGGCGGTGGCAGGCCGGGCTCGCCGACGCCGGGTGGAACAGCCTCTACTGGAACAACCACGACCAGCCGCGGGTCGTCTCCCGGTACGGCGACGACAGCCCCGCCCACCGGGCCGCCTCGGCGAAGATGCTCGGCACCGTTCTGCACCTGCATCGCGGCACGCCCTACGTCTACCAGGGCGAAGAGCTCGGCATGACGAACTACCCGTTCGGCGGGATCGGTGACTTCCGGGACATCGAGGCGCTCGGCCAGTACCGGCAGGCGGTCGAGCTCGAAGGCCGTACCCCCGAAGAGGTTTTGACGGTCTTGCGGGCCCGCGGCCGGGACAATGCCCGGACGCCGATGCAATGGGACGACTCGCCGAACGGCGGTTTCTCCACCGGGACGCCGTGGCTGCCGGTCAATCCGAACCACCGGGAGATCAACGCCAGGGCGCAGCGCTCCGATCCGGATTCGGTCTTCCACTACTACCGGCGGCTCATCGAGCTGCGGAAGACCGAACCGGCGGTCGCCCTCGGCGACTTCACCATGTTGCTGCCGGACGACGAGCGGTTGTACGCCTTCACCCGCCGCCTCGGAAGCACCGAACTGCTGGTGATCGGCAACTTCTCCGGTGTCGAGGCGCACGCCGGGATCGACGGCTGGGACGACGCCGAGCTGGTGATCAACAACCTGGACGAGCCGCCGAAGGACCTGACCATGGCCCCTTGGCAGGTGGTCGTCTACCGTCGCTCGATCTGACGCGTCACCGGTTGGCCTGGCTCGTCATCGCCTGGTCTGGCTCATCATCGCTCCGAGCGCGGCCAGGGTGATCCGCCGTCCGGCCAGCCGGCTGGCGCCCATCATGATCCGGTTGCGGGCGCCGGTGATCAGGCTGGGCGGCGTGTTGCGCCGGTCCAGCGCCTTGATCGCCAGGTCGACGACGGTGTCGGCGCGCATCCGTGCCGTGCCGCCGTCGGCGCCCTGGCCGGCCACGTCGAAGAACTCGGTCTCGGTGGCGCCCGGTGACAGCGCCATCACGGTCAGCCCGGTGCCGCGCGACTCGGCCCAGAGCGCCTCGGTGAAGTTGAGGACGAACGCCTTGGTCGCCGCGTAGACCGCGAGCGTCGGGCCCGGCTGGTAACCGGCGATGCTCGCCACGTTGACCAGCACGCCGCCGCCGTGCGCCCGGAGCGGCTCGATGAACGCCCTGGTGATCTCGGTCAGCGTGGTCACATTGAGGGTGATCTCGTCGGTGACCCGCTGCGGGTCGGCCTCGTGGAACAGCCCGTGCGTGCCGAACCCGGCGTTGTTGATCAGGCTGGTCACGGTGATGCCGCGCTCGGCCACCGCGGCGGCGAGCTTCGTGCCCGCGCCCGGCTGGGCCAGGTCCATGCCGATCGTCGTGACGGTCACGCCCGTCGCGCCGGTCAGCTCGGCGGTCAGCGCGTCCAGCCGGTCGGTGCGCCTGGCGACGAGCACCAGGTTCGAACCGCGGGCGGCCAGGCGGCGGGCGAAGAGCGCGCCGAGCCCGGAACTCGCGCCGGTGATCAGGGTGGTCTGGTTACGAAAGTCGACGGCCATGTTGTCACGCTATGCCGATGTGGCACTCAGTGTCAATCGGGCACGGCATGTTAGGGTGGTGGCATGTCGTCGCTCTGGTCCCGGACCCGCAACGCCGTCTACGGCGAGATCACCAGGACCGCGATGGAGCTCTTCCTCACCCGCGGCTTCGACGCCACCACCATCGACGACATCGCCGCCGCCGCGGGCATCTCACGGCGCTCGTTCTTCCGCTACTTCGGCACCAAGGAGGACGTGGTCCTCGGCGACCTCATCGCCAGCGGTGATCTCATCCGCCAGGCTCTGGAGGCCCGGCCCAACAGTGAGGACGCGTGGACCGCGCTCTGCAACGCGCTGCACACCGTCAAGGACACCGCCTACGACGACGAGACCATGCTGAAGATCTTCCGGATGGTTCACGAGACACCCTCGCTGCGTGCCCGCAGCATCGAGAAACACCTTCAATGGCAGGCGTTGCTCACCCCCGAGGTCCGGCGGCGGCTGGGCGCAGATCCAGAAAACCCTCTTGATGTACGGGCAGACGCCCTCGTCGCCACCGTCATCACCTGCCTGGACGTGGCCGGAGAGGCCTGGACCCGAGCCGCCGGAAGCGTCCCCCTCGAGTCGTTGTTCGACGCCGCCGCCGCCGCGGTCCGCCCACACCCCTGACCACCCCAGCGCCTGGCGCGCCGTCGTCGCGCGCCGTGGCGCCGCGATCGAGATTTGGGCGGCGGGCGGCGGGCGGCGCGTGAGGTGGCCGCCCGTGTGGTCGGGCGCGCTGGCTCGTGTCCTGGGCTACGGGCGGAGGCTGCCGGGGGAGACGCCGAAGGTCCGTTTGAAAGCCCGGCCGAAGGCGGCCTCCGACTGGTACCCGAAACGGCGCGCCACCGCGGAGAGCGGCTCGGTGGTCGCGTGCAGGTGGGTGCGGGCGGACTGCATCCGCCAGTCGGCGAGGTAGCGCATGGCCGGTTCGCCGACGAGCGCCGTGAACCGTTCGGCGAAGGCGGAACGGGACATCCCAGCCTCGCGGGCCAGCGACACCAGGCTCCAGTCCCGGCCGGGCGCGCGGTGGATCGCGGCCAGCGCCCGGCCGACGTGCTCGTCCCGGAGCGCCGCCAGCCACCCTTGCCGGGCCTCCGGCGCGCCGGCCAGCCACGCCCGGATCGCCTGGATCACCAGCACGTCAGCGAGCCGGGTAAGCACCGTCTCGCCGCCGGGGCGCAACTCCTGGGCCTCCCGGGCGATCAGGCGAAGCGTGCTGTTCAGCCAGCCGGCGTCGTCGGCGTCCCACCCGTCCATGTGCAGGACCGGCGGCAGTTGCCGGGCCAGCCGGTCGCCGGCCGCGTTGTCGAACCGCAGCACCCCGTAGGTGACCTGGGTCAACTCACCGCCGCCGCCGTGTCGCAGCAACTCGTAGCAATCGCTGAGCATCTCGACGGGCAGTTCGAACAGCGGGTCGGCGGGCACGTCCGGCCCACTGCGGAACACGTGCGGGGTGCCGTGCGGCAGCAGAGTGAGGCTGCCGGCCGCCAGATGTATCGGGTCGCTCCCGTCGATCTCCAGACGACAGGAGCCGGCGGTCACCACGACCAGGGCGAGGCAGTCGTCCAGTTCGGGAACGGCGATTCCCCAGGGCGCGGTGAGGTCGGTGCGGCAGTACAGCGTGCCGCTGAGCCTCAGCTGATGCAGTGCTTCGCCGAGTGGATCGGTCATCACCAGATCATTGCAGAGAATCCTCAGCTGTGGACGATCTGCATGGTGCTACGGACTTTGAATGATTGAACGTCCGCCGCTATGCCGCAACCATGGAATCAGTCGACATGACGGCGGTGCCGGATCCCCGGTTCGCCGACGTGTTGATCGCTATCGCTCAACACGTCGATTCGTCAACAACGTCCATATGGACCGGGCGACGTGTCGACGGGACTTCGTCAACGTGTCAACGCGTCAATGTGTTGGCCGTCAACACGATCTGGGGGAACGCATGATTCTCGTGACTGGGGCCAGCGGCAAGACCGGGCGTCGCGTCATCGATCGGCTCACCGAAGCCGGTCACGTCCACCGGGCCGTCGGGCGCAGCAGTGTGCCACCGTTCGCGTGGGAACGGCCGGAGACCTGGTCCGCTGTGCTGGCCGGGGCGCGTGCGGCGTACATCGTGCATCCGGAACTGGCGGCGACCGGAGCGCCTGCGGTGATCGAGGAGTTCGCCGCGGCCGCCGCGGCCGCCGGTGTGGAACGCCTGGTCCTGCTCTCCGGCCGAGGCGAGACGAACGCCGAACTCGCCGAGCGCGCCGTGCAGAACTCCGGCCTGGCACACACCGTGGTGCGGGCGAGCTGGTTCGCGCAGAACTTCACCGAAGGGCTGCTCCACCCGGCGGCCGGTGGCGGGGCCTTCGCGCTGCCGGCCGGGACGGTCCGTGAACCGGTCGTCGACGCTGACGACATCGCCGACGTGGTCACGGCCGCGCTCACCGATTCCCGGCACGACGGGCGGCTCTACGACGTGACGGGGACGCGGTCGTTCACCTTCGACGAGATGGCCGCGGAGATCAGCCGGGCGGCCGGGCGGCCGGTCCAGTACGCGCCGGTGGGGCTCGACGACTTCCGGGAACTGCTGATCCCGCATGTCGGGCCGGATCAGGCGGAGATGTTCGTCCAGCTGTGTGCCGAGGTCTTCGACGGCCGCAACGAGAAGCCCGGCGAGGGAGTGCAGGAAGCGCTCGGCCGGGAGCCGCGAGACTTCACCGCGTTCTGCCAGGCGGCTGCCGCGACCGGCGTGTGGTCCTGGTGACGGCCCGGCCGGCCGGCACCGGCCAGGAGACAGCCCAGGCCGGCACCGGCCAGGAGGCAACCCAGGCCGGCGCCGGCCAGGAGACAGCCCAGGCAGACGCCCATTCTGATGGCCACCAGGGTTCGGTTCGGGTGGCGGAGCCGGATGGTGGTGAGCAGTATGCGGCCCAGGCGCCGGGGAAAGCGGGTGTGGGGCGGATCGTGCTGGCGGTGTCCGGGCTGGTCATCGTCCTGATCGGCGGGGCGAGCATGTTTGCGCCTGTGTGGTTTCGGGAGGTGAACGGCATCCGGATGGGGCCTGACGTCGCACTGCTCAGCGAGACGCGGGCGGCCGGTGCGCTTCTGCTCGCGGCGGGGGTGACCGTGCTGATCGGCGCCTTTGTGCCCCGGCTTGCACGGACGTCCGCGGTTGTCGGGGCGGTCGGCTACCTCGTGACTGCGCTGGCCCGGCTGGTGAGCCTGGCCGCGGACGGTTCGCCGGGCAGCGGGCTGCTCTTCGCCGCGGTGGTCGAGTTGGCGCTCGGCCTGGCCTGTGCCGCCCTGCTCCGTGCGCCCCGCCCGGCCGCCGTGACCTGACGTAGAGAGGCCGGCTCGGGCAGCCCGCACCGGTCGCCGTGGACTGCCCACATCGGTCACCGTGGGCAGTCCACGCTGCTCAATGCGGGCACGGCCCGCGCAGGCAAGAACAAGCCGCCGCCGCTGCCGCTGCTGTGGGGAAGCGTCCGGGCTGCTGCGGAAAAGGTGCCCGGACTGCTTGGGGGGAGCGTTCGGACTGCTTGGGGGAAGCGTCCGGAACCCGCTCGGCGTTGGGTGCGATTTCGACCCGGATCCGGGGTATTCGGGGATGCATGTCGAGTCATGTGGTGCGTGGGCATCGGGTTTCGGCCTGGTGGGGGCTGGCCGGGTTCGGGGTGGCGGTGGCCGTGGCCGCTCTGCTCGGCGGGCTCGGGGTGGCCGGGACCGCCGGCGAGTATCAGAGTCTGGAGCAGCCCGCGTGGGCGCCTCCGTCGGCGGTGTTCGGGCCGGTCTGGACGGTGCTCTACATGATGATCGCGGTCAGTGGCTGGCTGGTCTGGCGGCGTACCGGGTGGTCGGCGGCGCTCAACTGGTATGCCGCCCAACTGGTGTTGAACGCGATCTGGACTCCGATCTTCTTCGGGTTCGGGCAATACGGGCTCGCGCTGGTCGACATCGTGGTTCTCTGGGTGCTGATCGGTGTCACGGTGTGGAAGTTCCGGCCGGTCTCCCGGGCTGCGGCTGGGCTGCTGCTGCCGTATTGGGCGTGGGTCACGTTCGCGACCGCTCTGAACTTCGCGATCTGGTTGATGAACAAATAATCTGAACTTTTTTCACAGAACTCCCCACCTGTCCCGGCGGTAACCGGCAGGGTGGCTTGTGGTCGCCGGCGCATCCGAAATGACCCTTATGCCGGTGGCTGGGGAGTTCATATGCGCCGCTCACGGCCCACCGCACGTCTTGTCGCTCTGCTTCCGGCGCTCACCGTCGTGATCACCGGATCCGGTGCCGTCATGCAGTCGCCCGTCGTCCCCACCCGGACCACCGGGCCCGATCCGGTCCTGCAGACCTTCGGCCTGACGGAATCCAGGATGCGGCTGACCTCGGAGTCCCAAACCAAGGACCAGAACGCGGCGGCACGAAGCACCGAAGGCCGGGCTGCGCGGGCGCCCCGGACAGCCGAACTCGCCCGCCGGTCCACCGCGCCGTTCAGCCTGGTCGGCGTCACCTGGGCGGATCCGCATTCCGCACCGCAGGGCGCCATCGAGGTACGGACGAGGCGCCTCGGCACCACCACCTGGTCCTCGTGGCGGCTCCTGGAGACCGACAACCCGGACGCCTCAGCCGGCGGCCCCGGCGTGCGCGGCAGCAGTGACCCGCTCTGGGTGGGCCCGTCCGACGGCGTCCAGGCCCGGATGATCGCCACAGGCGAAGCCGCACTGCCGGCCGGACTTCGAGTGGACCTGATCAACCCGGACGCCCCCGAGACCGACACCCCCCAGGCCATGACACCGGTGGCCCAGGAGACGCGGCAAGAAAAGGCCCAGGAGGAGCGGCACGAAAAGGCTCAAGAGAAGCGGCACCGAAAGGCCCAGGAGAAGAGGTACGAAAAGGCCCAGGAGAAGCCGAAAGGGACCGGCGACGCCCCGGTGGTCCTCCCGGTCCGCCCGGTTCCCCGGCTGGTGACCAGATCCGCGTGGGGCGCCGACGAGAAGATAGTGAAGGAGCCCCCCGAGTACACCGGCGCCGTGCACATCGTCTTCGTGCACCACACCGCGACCGGCAACGGCTACGACTGCGCCGACTCGGCGAGCATCGTCCGCGGCATCGAGCGGTTCCACGTGAAGAGCAAGGGCTGGAACGACATCGGCTACAACTTCCTGGTCGACAAGTGCGGGCGGATCTTCGAGGGCCGCGGCGGCGGGGTGCACCGGTCGGTTCTGGGCGCGCACACGCTCGGTTTCAACGCGAACGCCAGCGCCGTCGCGGTGATCGGTGACTACCGGTCGACGGCGATCCCGGCGGCGGCCCGTGCGTCGGTGGCGCAGCTGGCCGCGTACAAGCTGGGGGCTTGGAGCAATCCGCCCCTGGGCAAGGTGGGCCTGGTCTCCGGCGGCAGCGACAGGTTCCCGGCCGGCCGGACCGCGCTGCTGAACCGGATCGCCGGCCACCGCGACACCGGCCGCACCGAGTGTCCCGGCAACGCGCTGTATGCGCAGCTTCCGGCGATCCGGGCGTCGGCCGGCGCGGCGCCCGCCGGGTTGCGATACCGCAAGGTCAACGGCGCTTCGGCGTACGGCGGGAAGTTCTACACGAAGGGCCCGGCCGGACCGGCGTGGGACCTGACCACGCCGACCCGGATGATGGACCGTTTCGAAGTGTGGGTCGACGGCCGGTTGTCGGCGGCGGCGCCGAGCGGCCACCGGCAGGTGGCGGTGCAGCTGGAACCGGGCGAGCACAAGGTGACGGTCCGGGCTGTGCACCTGTCCGGCAAGGTGGCCACCACCAGCGCCGAGGTGATCGTGGATCCGGTGGCGCCCGAGTTCAGCGAACCGCCGCTGGTGGCGCTGCGGGAGGGCACGGTCGGTGCGACGGCGCCGGTGCGGGTCGGCTGGGCGGCGACCGACACCTCGGGCCTCAAGTCGGTACGGGTGACCGGCGCCGACACCACGAGCCTGTCCGGTGGCACCCGGCAGCACACCGCCACGGCCCGGCTCGGGGATCCGGCGACCTGGGCGGTCACGGCCACCGATCGTGCCGGGAACTCGTCGAGCGATTCGGTCACCCGTACTCCCGTGCTGTTGACGGAGGCCGAGGCGACCCGGACCGGGACCTGGCGGGCAGTGCGTGACCAGGGGTTTCTCGGCGGCGAAGCCGTCGCCGGAGCAGCCGCCGGCGCGTCGTTGAGCTGGACTTTCACCGGAAGTTCGGCGGCCGTCGTGGCGAGCCGGACGGCCACTTCGGGGCGGGTGCGGATCTACCTCGACGAGGAGTTCCAGGGCATCGTCGACCTGCGGTCGGAGAGCGCGGGGAACGGGCGCGCGGTGTGGACGCGGTCGTGGCGCACCAGTGGCACGCACACCGTGCGGGTGCAGGCCGAAGGCACGTCGGGCCGGCCGTCGGTGGTGCTGGACGGCCTGGTCTACCTGCGCTGACCGGCGAAGGTCAGGACCACTTTACCGCGGCCGTGCCGGGACTCGACCGCCGCGTGCGCCGCCACCACCTCCTCGAACGGGTAGGCGCGCACCGGCATCACCACCGTCCCGGCCGCGGCCAGCGCGATCACCCCGGCCAGCCGCTCCGGCGAACGCCCGGCCCGGACCACCGAGGCGCCGTGCTCGGCGGCCGCCTTGTCGTCGACGATCGTGCCGATCCGCTCCGGCGCGATCCCCAGCGCGATCGACTGCGCGATCGCCTCGCCTCCGGCGGCATCAAGAGCGACGGTCGGTTTCAGACCGCTTCCGGTCACCGCTTCGATCAATTCGCTGCCGTACGGGACACCGACCGCCCCCAACTGCCGGAGGTAATCGTGGTTGCCGGCGCTCGCCGTGCCGATCACGGTCGCCCCCGCGAGCCGCGCCAACTGGATGGCGATCGTGCCGACACTGCCCGCGCCGGCGTGCACCAGCAGCACGTCACCACTGGTCACGCCCAGTTCGAGCAGGGCGCCGCTGGCCGTCTGGGAGGCCGCGACCAGGCCCGCCGCGGTCGGGAAGTCGAGGCTGCCCGGTTTGGCGACCACGTTCGCGGCCGGGACCGTCAGCAGCTCGGCCACGCCGTTCAGCATCGTCGAGCCGAGCACCTCGTCGCCGGGCGCCAGCGAGTCGACACCCTCGCCGACGGCTTCGACCACTCCGGCGTACTCCTGCCCGCTCTGTTGTGGGAATTTCGCCTGGACCCACGGCATCGTGCCGCGCCGCACGGCCACGTCGAACGGCTGGACGCCGGCGGCCCGCACCCGGACCAGCACCTCACCCGGGCCCGGCACCGGATCCGGCAGTTCCGCGATCCGGAGCACCGCGGGCGGCCCGTACTCATCGAAGACAGCAGCTCTCATGGGCGAAGTCTGCAAGCTGAATGAAGGTTGAGGTCAAGCGTTCTGCACGCGCGCTGCACTCGGGATGGCGCACGCTCGGCGCATGACGACACCTGATCTCGCCACCAGGCTCTTCGACGCCCTCATCGGCGCCACCGAGCTCTTCACCGTTCAGCTCGGGCGCGAGCTCGGCCTCTACACCGCGTTGCGGGCCGGGCCACACGACCCGGCCGGGCTCGCCAAGGCCACCGGCATCGACGAGCGCTACGCCCGCGAATGGCTGGAACAACAGGCTGCCGCCGGATTCCTGACCGTGGACGACGGGGTGTTCACGCTCCCGCCCGGAACCGCCGCGGTGCTGCTCGACGAGGACGGGCCGGACTACGCGGGCGCGGCCGCCGAGTTCGCGCTCGGCGCGGCCCTGCTCACCCCGGCCGTGATCGGCGCGTTCCGGACCGGGGCCGGGGTGCCGTACTCGGAATACCGGCACATCCGGCACGGCATCGCCGGCTTCAACCGGCCGATGTTCACCCACCTGCTCACCGGGGAGTGGCTGCCCGCGGTGCCGGCGATCGACGAGCGGCTGCGCGCCCAGCCCGGCGCCGCCGTCCTCGACCTCGGCTGCGGCATGGGTCACTCGTCGGTGGCGATGGCCCGCGCCTACCCGGCGATCAGCGTCCGCGGCGTTGACCTCGACGAGGACTCGATCACCGAGGCGCGCCGGGTCGCGGCTGAAGCAGGTGTCGCCGACCGGGTCAACTTCACCACCGGTGACGCGGCTGCGGCCGGCGGCGCCTACGACCTGATCACGATCTTCGAGGCCCTGCACGACATGGGCGACCCGGTCGGGGTGCTGCGCAACGCCCGCGGCCTGCTCGCCGACGGCGGCAGCGTCCTGGTCGCCGACGAGCGGGTGTCCGACGAGTTCATCGCGCCGGCCGGCGAGGTGGAGCGCCTCCAGTACGCGTTCAGCGTCCTGCACTGCCTGCCGGCCACCCGCGCCGAGAACCCCGTGATCGCCAACGGGACCGTGCTGCGGGCACCCACCCTGCTCGGCTGGGCGCGCGAGGCCGGCTTCACCGAGCCCGAGGTCCTTCCCGTCGAGAACGACTTCTGGCGCTTCTACCGTCTGCGCTGAACTCATTGAGGCTTCGGCACAGCCACCTCAGCTTGAGAAGGGCAGCCCGCAGACGGATGACGTCTCCTCGCCGGCGACGCCTCCCCACGGCTCGTCCCGGCTCGTCCCGGCTCGTCCCGGCTCGTCCCGGCTTGTCGTCCCGGCTCGTCGTTCCCGGCTCGTCGTCCGAGGCTCGTCGCTCGTCGCTCGTCGCTCGTCGATCTTGCACGGTTCTTCACCCTCGCGCCGATCTTGCAGCCCTTTCCACGCCCCGACGGGAAGAACCGTGCAAGGTCTCCCCGGCGCAGTAGACCTTGCAGCTTTCTTCCCGTCGGGGCGTGAACTCGACTTTCGTACTTTTTGGTTCCCCTTCGCCGCACGCGGTGTTCCGGCGTCGGCGAGGCCCGTCATCCCGCATCTCATCCACCGGCTGGCGCAGGCCTCAACGGCGCACCGCAAGATCTACTTTCGCGTGGGTGCCGTACCGGGTGCGGTCTCCTTGGGGTTGCGCGGCCGGGCTCGTGGAGGTTGCTGCGACGACGGGAGCACACGTTGGCGTTACGTGTGCCGACGTCTTCGCTGGAACGTGGATGAACGCACGCGATCGGCCCAGCGCGTGCGCCTACCTTTGTCGGGGCGACGATGAGCGATCACGATCAGCCAACGTGTGCGCTGACCACCGCCATCGCCGGAACAGGGAACGCGGACGAGTCCTCGCCGGCGGATCCTGCCGCAGCGATGGATCTTGCGTCACTGTCGGCCGGCATGCAGTCGCAATACTGCCGGGGCTGAAGTCCGCGACCGGTGTGATCTGCGGAGGCGGGGCCGGGCAGTGGTTCACAAAGTGCGAAAGTCGAGCGTGAAGAACCGTGCAAGATCGCTGCGAAGCTGGAGAACCGTGCAAGATCTACCAGGCCAGCCGGGGCCGAATCCTCTGCAACCACGACATTCCAGCCCGGTGTCCCGGTCGCCTGCGTGACCGGTGCGACAGTCCGAAGAAAGGGAAGGCCGGCCGGGCGCGAAATCATCGGCATGGCAGAGGAATTGACCGCGGATACCGCGAAAGCCTTGACGAGCCTTCCAATACCGGTCCTTTCGGCGGTCCGGCCCCGCTGTCTACGTCGACATCTTCGCCAGGTCTTTCGACGATCCGGTGTCGCCGTCTGTCCGGTCCCTGATTCCGGGTTGCGTCGGCCCCAGGGGACGGCCCTACCGTCGTTCTCGTGCTGGTGAGATTGCTGGGACCTTTCGAGGTGGACGGCGAGGACGGTCCGATCGTCCTCGCCGGCGCCTCCCAGCGCGTCATCCTGGCCGCCCTCGCCCTCAGCGCCGGCCGGCCCGTCGCCCTGTCTGCGCTGGTCGACGCCCTGTGGCCGGAGTCGCCACCGGCGTCGGCCCGCAACAGTCTCCAGTCACACGTGGCCCGCCTGCGTTCCCGCCTGGCCGCCCCGGGCCGGATCACCCTCGTCCCGGCCGGCTACTGCCTCGACCTGCCCCGCTCCCACGTCGACGCCCTCCACCTCGAAGATCTCGCCCGCGATCCGTCCGGTGCCGCCGAGGCGGTCACGCTGTGGCGCGGTGATCCGCTGCCAGAGTTCCCCGGCGAGCCGTTCCGGTCCGCCGCCGCCCGCCTGACCAGCCTGTACCGGACGGTGCTGGTCCACCACGCCACGTCTCTCGACGCTGTCTCGGCCGTCACCGCGCTCCAGCCGGCGGCTGACGTGGACCCCTGTTGGGAGGACGGCGCGGTCGCCCTCGCCACAGCGCTGACCGCCGCCGGCCGCCGGGGCGACGCCTTGGAGGTGTTGCGCCGGCACTCCGACGCGGTCATCGACCGCCTGGGCCTGGACCCTTCCGCCCGAGTGCGCCAGACCCAGCTGACGATCCTCCGCCCACCCCTCCCCGATTCCACGCCGCCAGCCATCCCCCTTCCCGCTGCCGTGCCGCCGTCCGGGCCGCCGGCCATCTTCCCTCCCGTTGCCGCGTCGTCGTCCGCGCCGCCGGCTGGCCCCCTTTCCGCTGCCGCGCCGTCGTCCGCGCCTCCGGCCATGCCCCTTCCTGCTGCCGCGTCGTCGTCCGTGCCTCCGGCCGGCCCCCTTTCTGCTGCCGGGCCTTCGGCCGCCCCTGCGGCGCCGGTCGCGCCTTTCTCCGATCGCACGGTGGCGGTCGGGCCTCTGCCTGCCTCCGTTCCGCCGGCCACGGCTCTGCCAGCGCCCGTGCTGCCGTATGCGCCTCTGCCCGCCTCTGCGGTGCCGGTCGTGCCTTTCTTCGACCGCACAGCGCCCGTCGTGCCCTTGCCCGGCCTCGTGACGTCGCCCGCGGCCCTCGCCGGCCCGTCACCTCGCGCCGCCGCCGGCTCGGGTGTGCCGCTGCGGTTCTCCTCGTTTCTCGGGCGGGCCGAGGAGCAGCAACGGCTCGCGGCTCTGCTGGCCGTGCCGGGCCTGGTCAGCGTCGTCGGGCCGGGCGGGGTGGGTAAGACGCGGCTGGTGGCGGAGACGGTCCGGGCGGCGGCCGGGGTCGCCTGGGTGGATGCCGCCGGGGTTCGTGAAGAGGACCTGGTCGAGGCGCTCGCCGTCGGTGTGGGTGCCCGCGTCACGCCGAATGACGACCCGTTCACGGTGATCGCCGCGGCGGCCGCCCGGCACCGGATAGTGGTGCTGGACAACTGTGAGCACGTGCTCGCGACGGCGGCCGGGCTGGCGGCGGCGCTGCGCGGCGTCCGGCTGGTGGTCACCAGCCAGGAGAGTCTCCGGGTGGATGGCGAGCAGGTGCTCCGGCTCGGGCCGTTGAGTGTCGATTCGGGCCGGCGGCTGTTCTGCGAACGGGCCGGTGCGCCGCAGTCGGAGATGGTCGGCGAGATCGTCGACCGACTCGACCTGCTGCCGCTGGCGATCGAACTCGCCGCGACCCAGGCGGCGGCGCTCGGGGTGGCCGAGTTGCACGCCCGCCTCGACGACCGGCTCGACCTGCTGAACCGAGGTAGTCGCGGCGCCGACCCCCGGCACCGGACGCTGCGGGCCGTCGTGGCGTGGTCGTTCGGCCTGCTCGACGAGCCGTCGGCCGGCCTGCTGCGAAGACTGGCCGTCTTCGCCGGAACATTCACGGTTGCCGCAGCTGAGGCAGTAGCCGCAGCCGAAGTCGCCGGCGCCGGAGCGGTTGCGGGGGCGGGTGGTGTCGGAGGGGTGGCTGATCTGCCACGGGCGCAGGTCGCGGCGCTGCTGGCCGGGCTGGTGGATCGGTCGCTCGTGGTTCGGGACGGCCCTGGGCGGTTCCGGCTGTTGGAGACCGTTCGGGCGTACGCGTCGGAGAATCCGGGCGCTGACCGGGCGGTGACCGAGGCGCGGCACGCCGAGGCGATGACCGCCGCCGCAGTCGATCTCGACAGGCGGATGCGTGGGCCGGATCAGGCCGCCGCGGTGCGGGAGTTCGACGGTCTGCTGCCCGACCTGCGGCTCGCGTTCGCGCGGGGCAGGCCGGCCGTCCGGGTGCGGCTGGCCGCCGCCATGTACCGCTACGGCTACCGCTGCCAGCAGTACGAGGTGCTGGCCTGGGGCCGCGCCGCCCTGGCCGGCCCGCCGCACCCGGACGCGTTCGCCGCCGCGGCCACCCACGCCTGGGGCCGTGGCGACCTGGCCGAGGCCCGTGACCTGGCCGGGCGGGCCGAGCCACCCGGGGCGCCCGCGCACGAGGTGCTCGGTGATGTGGCCCTGGTGGCGTGCGAGGCGGAGACGGCGCTCGCGCACTACCGGGCGATGGGCGGCGACCCGGTGCACCGGGTGTCCGGGCTGGTCGGGGAGGCGCTGGTGCTGGCCTGGTCGGGGCGGGTGACGGAGGCGACAGCAGCGGCCGGTGAGGCGGTGGTGCTGGCCGACGCGACGGGCAATCCGAGCGCGCGGGCCGAGGCGCGGTATGGGCTGGGCGAGGCGCTCGGCGACACCGACCCGGTGCGGGCGCTGGCGTTGCTGGCCGAGGCGGTCGAGTTGGCCGTGCCGGTGGACGACAGGCTGTTCCAGGCGGCGGCCGGGACGGCGGCGGTGGCGGTGCGCAGCCGGCACGGCGAGCCGGGTCCGGCGCTGGCCGAGTTCCGGGAGGTGCTGCGCCTGTGGCGGCGGGCCGGCAACGACACCCTGCACACGGCCGCGCTGCGTAATCTGCTGGTGCTGCTGGCCCGGGTCGGTGCGGACGAGGCGGCGGCCCAGCTGGACGGGGCGCTCCCGGAGGCCGCGATGTACCCGGCGGAGGCGGCCCGGCTGCGGCGCGCCCGGGAGGCGGTGGCCGAGCGGCTCGGCCCGGAGCGGGTGGCCGCTCTCCGCAGGCACGGTGAGCTGCTCGGACCGGCCCGGGCGACCGAGGCGGCGGCCCGAGCCATCGACGTGGCGCTCGCCCAGGGGTGTGGTTGACAGGCCGCTCGTCGCGCGGGTCGATACGGTAAGCGGGTGTCTCAGATCCCGTGGTGGGGACTGCCCCTGGTGGCGGTCGTGTTCGCACTCGCCGGTGCCGCGGCGGCGCATTTCGTCTTCACCCGTAACAACGCCCTGCTGACCCGGGCCCGCCGTGACCGGCAGTGGTATGACGAGCGCAAGGAGGCCTACATCCGGCTGCTTGCCGCGTTCGAGCACGCCACACACCGGCTGCGGACGAGTTTCGACGCCGGTGAGAAACCGCCGGCGGCGCTCGTCTACGTGGACCAGGTCAGCCCGGCGCTGATGCCGGTTCGCCTGCTGGCTTCCGGGCCGGTGCGGAGCGCGGCGCTGGCCGTACACCTGCAATTGGAGCGTTTGCACGGTGAGATGAATCCGGCCGGGGTGATCGGGGTGCAGCCGCAGACCCACTTCCGGGAGTTGCTGGCGCAGGTGCCGTTGGTGATGCAGCAGTTCGAGGCGGCGATCCGGGACGAGCTGGGGATCGTGGAGACGCCGCCGAAGGCGTCGCTGAACGGGCGGGCCAAACTGCGTGGTACGTCCGAGCTCACTGATCAGAACTGAGACGCCCTCTTTCTGCAAACGTTTGCATCGGGCACTATCGAGGCCGTGACCGATCAACTCGCACCCGATCCCGTGTCCGCCGCCATCGCTGAGAGCGGGCTCGTCGCCGTCCTGCGCGCGCCGACCGCCGACGGTTTCTCCGCGGTGGCCGACGTCCTGGTCGCCGCCGGTGTCACCGCGCTGGAGGTGACCCTGACCTCGAAGGGCGCGCTGGAGGCGATCTCCGGCCTGCGGCGGCAGCTGCCCGACACCGTGGTGATCGGCGCGGGCACCATCCTCACCGAGGAGGACGCGAAGGCGGCCGTCGGCGCAGGCGCCACGTTCCTGGTGTCGCCGGTCGGGGGTCTCGGCCCGCAGCCGGTGCCGTACTACCCGGGCGCGTTCAGCCCTTCCGAGGTGTTTGCGGCGCACCGGGCCGGCGCCCCGCTGATCAAGCTGTTCCCGGCCGGCGGGCTCGGCCCCGGGTACCTCAAGGATCTGCGCGGACCGCTGCCGGACGTGAAGATCATGCCGACCGGCGGCATCGGCCTGGACGACATCGCGAAATGGCTGAGCGCCGGCGCGGTCGCGGTGGGTGTCGGCGGGCCGCTGATCGGCGACGCCGCCACCGGTGGCAGCCTCACCGCCCTGGCCGCCCGGGCCCGGCACGCGGCCGACGCCGTGGCCTACGCCCGCTCATGACCGGCCTGCTCACCCTCGGCGAGGCGATGGGGATCTTCGTCGCCGACGGCATCGGCCCCCTCGACCGGGCCCGCGGTTTCACCCTGGGCGTCGCCGGGGCGGAGAGCAACGTGGCGATCGGCGTGGCCCGGCTCGGCGGGGCCGCGACCTGGCTGGGCCGGCTCGGCCCGGACGCGACAGGCGCGCTGATCGCGGCCCGGATGCGCGCCGCGGGCGTACGCGTCCTGGCCGTCCCCGACGAGGCGCACACCGGCCTGATGATCCGCTACCAGCGGTCGAGCCGGTTCATCCAGGCCGACTACCACCGGGCCGGCAGCGCGGGCTCCCGCCTGACCCCGGCCGACGTGCCCCGCGCGGAGATCACCGCGGCCGGGATCGTGCACGTCACGGGCATCACCCCGGCGCTGAGCGACACCTGCCGGGCGGCGGTGTTCCACGCTGTCGAGGAGGCCCGCGCGGCCGGGGTGCCGGTGTCGGTGGACGTCAACTACCGGGGCAAGCTGTGGTCGGTGTACGACGCCGCCCCGGTGCTGCGTGACCTGGTGTCCCGAGCCGACGTGGTGTTCGCCTCCCCGGAGGAGGCGGCCCTGTTCGTGGACCCCGACGACCCGGCCGACGGTTTGGCGAAACTGGGCCCGGCCGAGGTGATCGTGAAGGACGGGGCGCGGGGCTGTGTGGCCCTGATCGACGGGGAACGGCACGCGGTCCCGGCGCTGACGGTGACCGCGGTCGACACAGTCGGGGCCGGGGACGCGTTCGTGGCCGGTTATCTGGCCGACCGGCTGGCCGGGGCGGACGCGGACCGGCGACTGCGCACGGCGATCGCGGCCGGCGCGTTCGCGGTCACCGTCCCGGGTGATTGTGAGGGCCTGCCCGACCGCGCTGAGCTGGGCGCACTCTCCGGCGGCGACATCGTCCGCTGAATCGTGGGTTAGGTCGCGGAAGGAGCGGGTACCGGTTTCACAACGGCGAATTCATCGATCTGAGGAGGCCGTTATGCAACCGACGCCGTTCACACCGTGGACGTGGCGGGAGCCGTCGCCGCTGGGCAGTGACCCGGTGACCGCGGAAGCCGCCGAGGAGTACGGGACGACCGGCGTGGACCTGGTCGGCTACAAGGTCGAGGCCACCGATGGGCACATCGGCTCGATCGACAAGGCCAGCTACGACGTGGGCAGCTCGTTCCTGGTGGTCGACACCGGGCCGTGGATCTTCGGGTCGAAGGTTCTCCTTCCGGCCGGCACGGTCCAGACGTTCGACCACGACGAGCGGAAGGTGTACGTGGACCGTACGAAGGAGCAGATCAAGAGCTCTCCGGAGTACGACAAGGAGACCTTCGAGACGCCGGAGTACCGGGAGCAGGTCGGCGACTACTACACAGGTAGTTACCGCGACTACCCTCGCTGATCCTCGCCTGAAACCGCCGCCCCGCCCGTAACCCCCACGGGCGGGGCGGCGTGCGTGTCCAGGTAGTCCGACAGCCGGGCCGACCCGGTGAGCATGGCCCGCCCGCGTGCGGTGAGCCGCTGCCGCCACTGCGCGATCGAGGCGGCCAGCGGCCCGGGGCCACCGGCGGCGCGGACCTGTTCGATCACTGTGGCGATGTGCCCGAGCAGGTAGCCGCCCCGACGCAGCAGATGGGCCAGCTCGGCGTCCCGGACGTCGTCGGGGGAGTAGACCCGGGCGGTGCGTGACCGGGCTGGCGCCAGAATCCCGGCCCGCTCCCATTTGCGCAGCGTGGCCGGGGTGACCCCGAGCCGGTGGGCGAGCGTCCCGACGGAGACCGGCCGGTCCGGGAGATGACCCGGCGCCGGCGTCTCGACCAGGGCGGCGGCGACCGCGGTCACGGTGTCCCGGTCGCGGCGCAACTGCACGTGGGCGGCGTCGATCACGGCGAGCGCGGCGTCCAGATCGGCACGGAGCACCGCTCGCATGATCTCGCCGGCGGCCGGGTAGCCGTACCCCGGAAGAAGCCCGAGATAGGCGGCGAGCGCGCCGGCATGGTCGTCGGTGTAGATCCGGTAGCCGCTCGCCGTGCGCCCGGCCGGCGGGATCACCCCGGCCTCCTCGTAGTTGCGCACCGCCTGCGCGGACAGCCCGTGCGCCCGCGCCAGATCCACCGGCCGGTGAACCCCGTTTTGAGACTTCAGCAGGATCTCCCCAGTTCGCTTCACCGAAAGCTTCAACCGCAGGTTCAACGATACGGTTGAGGTCATGGCTTTCGACACCGAGCTGCGATCCCTGATCTCCGCGCGCCGCCCGCTCCTGTTCGGCCTGGGCGAGCCCTACCACGGCGAACCTGCCTTCGCCGGCCTCCGCAACCGGATCCTCGAGACCCTGGCCGGCGAGGGCTTCCGCTCGATCGCGATCGAGTCGGACCGGGCCGCCGCGCTCGCCGTCGACGACTACGTGCAGAGCCGCACCGACGACCTCGACCTGGCCACCGGCATCAGCCACGGCTGGGGCGCCCACCCGGCCACCCGCGATCTGATCGACTGGCTGCGCGCCCACAACGCGGCCCGCCCCGCGGCGGAACGCATCACGTTCCACGGCTTCGACGCCCCGACCGAGATCGAAGCCGCCCCGAGCCCCGCCTCCTACCTGCGGAGACTCCGCGACTACCTGGGCGTCGAGGCGCCCGGGATCGACGACCTGGCCGGCGACGACAGCCGCTGGACGGCCCCGGAGATCATGTATGACGCGACGCGATCGCCCGGCCGGTCACCGGAGGCTGCCGCGCTGCGAGGACTCGCGGAGGATTTAAATTCCATTTTGTACGGCCACGCGCCCCGCCTCGTCCAGGAGACCTCCCCGCGCGCCTGGCGACACGCGAAGGTGCTGGCGTCGACGGCGATCGGGCTGCTCACGTACCACGCGGCGATGGCTGCCCCGGGCACCCAGTCGGAGCGGGTCGCCGGCCTGCTCCAGGCCCGGGACGCGCTGATGGCCCAGAACCTGCTCGACATCGTGGCCACCGAGCGGGACCGTGGCCCGGTCCTGGTCGCCGCGCACAACACGCACCTCCAGCGCGGCCCGAGCCGGTGGGAGACCCACTGGGAGGGGGTCGACTACGCGGCCGAGTGGTCCGGGGCCGGGGCGATCGTGTCCACCCTGCTCGGCGACCGCTACGTGTTCGTGGCCGGCAGCCTCGGCGCCAGCGCGCAGGTCGGCCTGGACGCGCTGCAGCCGGGCACCTATGAGGAACGGCTCGGCCCGGAAACCGGCGTCTTCCCGCCTCCGGCCGGTGATGACCTGCGGGAACGCACCCACGAGTTACTCGGGCACTTCGCGCTGGAGGCCGGGATCGTGACTGCCTCCGACGCGATCCTGCACATCGGGTACGGGCCGGGCGCTGCCGTGGCCGCACGGATCAGTGGCCTGCCGGGCGTGACCGAGACCCGCATCGACTCCGGTTCCGACATGCCGCCGTACACCTGGGGTGATCGTTTCTTCTTCGCCGGCGAGGACCGGATGCGCCCGTTCGCGACGATCGTCGGGCACGACATCCCGGACTTCGACGAGCGGTCCGCGCTCTCCGCCGACGGCCGGCACCGCCTCAACATCGAGGTCGGCCGGGACGAGTTCCGCAACCTGTTCGGCTACGGCCCGGAGGAGTTCGCCGCCCACCAGGAGAAGATCGACTTCGCCGAGCCGGACCGGCTCCTGCCGCACCCGGCCTACGCGGTGCAGGGCTGGGCCTGCGTGGTGAACCCCGGCCCGGCCACCGCCGACGAGGTGACCCGCTTGCTGGACCGGGCCCGCAAACGGTCGGCGGCCCGGCAGCGGTGAGCTGACCGGATCGTTCCGGTGCCGGGCGTGATGGTGTCTTCTGCGCCCGGCGCCGGCGGCGTTGGATCGAGGTATGACAAACGCACTCGTCGTGATCGACGTCCAGGAGTCCTTCCGTGCCCGTCCGCTCTGGGCGACGACCGACAACCCCGACGTGGCCAAGAAGGTGGGTCAGCTCGTGGACGCCGCCCGCGCCGCCGGTGACCAGGTGATCTGGGTGGTCCACTCGGAACCCGGAACCGGCGGTGTCTTCGACCCGGCCAGCGGATACGTGCGGGTGATGGCGGAGCTGTCCCCGGCCGCCGACGAGCCGCTGCTGACCAAGACCGTGCACAACGCGTTCACCACGACCAACCTTCAGCACCTGCTCACGGTGGCCGGGGTCCGCTCGATCACGGTGTGCGGGCTACGGACCGAACAGTGCGTGGAGACCACCGCCCGGGTCGCCTCCGACCTGGGTTATGAGGTGACGTTCGCGATCGACGCGACCGCCACCAACCCGATCCCGCACCCGTCCGCCCCGGCCGGCCAGACCGTCGAGGAGTTGCTGGCCGATCCCCGTACGCTGTCAGCGGCGGACGTGTCGGCCCGCACCGTCTACGCCTTGTCCGGCCGCTTCGCCACGATAAAGACAGTCACCGAGATCATCGGCAACTGACCGCCCCGCCGCCCGCCCCCTTCCGTCGGTCTTGTGGATTTCACCAGATCGGGACGAGCTGTCTGGAGGTTGACCGGATCGTGAGCCGGGTGCTGTTCGTGCTGACGCCGCAGGTGCACCTGCTCGACCTCGCCGGCCCGGCGCAGGTGTTCTCCACCGCGCCGGGCTACCGGCTGCACTACGTGGCCGAGGCGTCGCCGGTGCCGACCTGGCAGGGCGTCCCGCTCTGCGCCGAACTGGAGTGGCCCACCCTGGACCCCGGCGACCTGCTGCTGGTCCCGGGCTGGCGCAGTGGCTACGGCTTCTTCACCCCGGCCACTCTGGACCGGATCGCCGCCCACCACGCCGCCGGCGGCACCGTGGCCAGCGTCTGTGCCGGCGCGGACGCTCTGGGCCGGGCCGGTCTGCTCGACGGCCGCCGCTGCACCACCCACCACGACCTGCAGGACGCGTTCGCCCGCCGGTTCCCGAAGGCGACGGTGACCCGTGACGTTCTCTACGTCTGTGACGACCGGGTGGTCACGTCGGCCGGCATCGCCAGCGGCATCGACCTGGCCCTGCACCTGGTCGCCCAGCGGCACGGCCCGGCGACCGCGGCCCGGGTGGCCCGGGAGATGGTCGTCTACGCCCGCCGCAACGGCGACGAACAGCAGAACAGCGCCATGCTCCGGCACCGCGCCCACCTCAGTGACGTGGTGCACCGGGTACAGGACCGGATTGACGCGGACTTCGCCGCGCCACTGCCGCTGGCCGACCTGGCCGCCGGCGCCGGAGTCAGCGAACGCACCCTGACCAGGCTGTTCAGCGCCGCGACCGGCCGCACCCCGCTCCGCTACCAGCAGCTGCTGCGGGTCGAGCGAGCCGAATACCTGATCGGCCACGGCTCGACCACCGAGTCCGCCGCCCGAACCGTCGGTTTCACCGACGCCCGGATGCTCCGCCGCCTACGCTCCCGCTGACCCGGCGCCGCCCAAGACCGCGAGCCGTCGCCCACAGCGGTTCTGGACGGGCGATTCCCGTGTTGGGCGACGGCCGATGCCGCCCGGAGGCCGTCGGCCGTCGCTGGGCGCGGTTATGCGGGGGTGATTCCCCTGTTGGGCGACGGCTGGGTCGGTCTGGAGACCGTCAGCCGTCGCTCAGCGCGGGAATCGCCCCCGCATAACCGCTGTGGGCGACGGCTCGCGGTCTTGGGCCGCATTCGGCCCGGCGCGTGCGCACGATCCGGACCGGCGACTGCCCGTTCCGGAATGGCACGTGACTCTGCGTAGGTCGTACAAAATAAACGGCCGGGCCCGTCTGGCACCGGGCCCGGCCGTTTTAATGGTGGTTCGCGCTCACGCGGGGGGATAGCGATGGGGGGTCGCTCCGCGGAACAGCGAACCGATTACTTGTAGGTCACATTGGCGGTGGTGAACTTGCAATTCGTGCCGTCACCACCGGTGCTGGCCTTGTAGGTGGCGACCTTGGTGGGTTCGGCGCCGGTCTTGTTGCCCTTGTAGGTGACGCAGATCGAGATCTTCTTGCTGCTGTCGCCGATGATCGTGATCCCGGAGAACGTGGCGGTGTCGCCGAAGTTCGAGTTGATCCCGACCAGGCTCGAGCCCGGGGCGGTGACCTCGATGTTCTTCAGGACGACGGCCCGCTTGTACTGGGTGGAGCAGTTGCCGCAGGAGCGGTAGAGCTTGCCGAAGTCGCTGACCGCGAACCCGCTGATGGTGAGCGTGCCGCCGCCGTTGTGCTGGAACACCTTGTCGTCGGCGCCCTTCGCGCCACCGCCGGTGACCGTGTACTTGGCGCTGGAGCCGCCCTTGAAGGTGGCCGCGTCCTCGCCGACGTTCTCCCACCACACGTTGGAGATGGTGCAGGAGCCGAGGCAGTGCACGCCGTCCGCGGCCGGGGAGCCGATGATGACGTTCTTCAGGGTCGCGCCGTCGGCCAGGGTGAACATCGGGTCCTGGCCCTCGTCCTGGTCGTCGGTGCCGAGCGCGCCGCTGCCGACGTAGCGCTTGAGGCCGCCGTCGAGGGTGCCGGAGACCGCCTTGGTCGCGGTCAGTTTCACCGTGCCGGTCGCGGACGGCCAGGTCGCGGCGGAAGCGCCCTGCGTGTAGACGACTGCGCCGAGGCCCAGTCCGAGCGCGGTGATCGCCACTACTCCGGCACGCCACCGCTTCCGCAGATTCTTGAACACGATCGGCCTTTCCAAGGGGGGATATCGGGGGAACGGGATAAATGCTGACCCCCATTACCAACCCCTGTCAACTCGCTTAATCAATAAATTAACCGGCGAATTGAAAATGGATGGAGAAATGCATTCCACTGATTAAGTGTGCGCCTGCGGCGGAAAGGTTGCCTGTAATTTTGGGCTACCGTCCGGTCACGGAACGTCGATATCGAAATCGTCGGCGACGTCACCGACCGGCACCACCCGGACCTCGTTCGCACGCAGGTAGTCGCGGGCGCCCCGGTCCCCGGTCGCGGACGCCGACACCCCGGCCCAGTGGTCGCGGCCGAGCAGCACCGGATGGCCGCGCCGTTCGCCGTAGCCGCCCATCACCAGGGCGGCGGGATCGGCGTGGGCCAGGATCCGGCGGACCGCCTCGGCCGACACCCCGGGCATGTCGACCAGCAGCACCACGGCCGCCGTCGCGCCGGTGCCGGCCAGCGCGGCCAGCCCGGTCCGCAGCGACGAGCCCATCCCGGTCGCCCAGTCCGGGTTGACCACGGTGGCCGGCAGGTCCGGCGCGGCGGCCCGCACCTCGTCGGCGGCCGCGCCGAGCACCACCGTCACCGATCCGCAACCCGCCTCGTGCAGCGTGGCCGCGGCCCGCTGCACGAGGAGCCGGCCCTGGTACGGGACCAGCGCCTTCGGCATGCCATAGCGCCGGCCCGCCCCGGCCGCCAGCACCAGCCCCGCGGTGGTCACCGTGACCGCTCCGGACCCCGGCCGGCGGACTGCGGCAGCGCCAGGCCCCGGACCGCGGCGAGCGGCAGCGCCGTCCGAGGGTGGTACGCGGTGCGCCACAGCCCGCCGTGCGCCGCCGCGACCGCCTCGTCCTCCCAGGCGGCCGGCGCCGCCGAACGCGGCTTGCGGATCTGGTGCACCAGCAGCAGCGCCATCAGCCGGCTCGCCGTCTCCGGCTCGAAGATCTCCACGTCGAACAGATGAGCGCCGGCATAGGCGGCGGCGAGCAGACGGTTGCTGATCACTGATCGGGTACGCGTAGGCGGCGCCACCGCGAAGCTGACCACCCCGTCGCGCCGGGTGAGCGTGGACCGCCACCGGTGGATGCGCTTGGCCAGCGCGTAGTTCGGCCCCTGCTGCGGGACGAGACTGTCGTTGATCCCGGGCGCCGCGTCGTGCACGTAGTTGGGGCGCAGCAGCCGGCCCCCGGACACGACGGCTCCCACTCTGGCCCGGCCCGAGCGGGCGGAGTATCGCGCACGGGAGTGGGTGACCGCCGCTGCCGGGGTCGCGTAGACGTCGGTCGGCGTGGCCAGGAACGCCAGCGCCGTGTCGTGTCGGTGCTGCCGCAGGTGCGTGCCGAGCGCGTCGACGGCCGCGGCGAGCAGCGGGTACGCGCCACCCGGGGCGTACACGTAGTTGCCCAGGATCAGCCGCCCGTCGAAGCCGAGCACCCACTGCGCCACCGCGCCGAGGTCACCGAGCAGGTCGGCGCCGGGGGTCGGGCCGCCGGCCGGGGCGAGCAGCCGCCCGGCCGTCACCTTCTGCTGCACCCGCTGCCACAGGTCCTCCCGGGGCAGGTCGAGGGCGAGGACCGTGCCGCCCCAGCCGAGGAACGACGCGACCGGTCCCATCTCGGTGCCGGCCCCGGCCGCGACCAGGGTCTGATCGCTGAGGTCGAGCCAGCCCGGCGACCCGGCGACCTCACGGACCGCATCGGCACACGACTCCTCGATCACCCCGCCGGCCACCCAGGCGTCCAGCCGGCGCAGCAGGGCGTCACCGCGCAGCAGCTCGCCCCGGTACGGCAGGACGACCTCGGTCTCCGGTCGCGCGTCGCCCTTGACCTCGACCGTCTCCAGGGGACGTTCCGGCGCCGCCAGCAGGGCCTGGGCCAGGGTGAACTCGCCGTCGTCGCGCCGGAACCGGATCCGGGCCTGCACCGAGGCCAGCCCGGCGTCGGCGATCACGTAACCGGCCCGGCCGTCGTCGGCGAGGCCGGCCTCCACCAGGGCTTTGAAGTGGCGCAGGTAGCCGCGCCGCCAGTCGGTCTCGCGCTCGGCGGCCGCCGCGGCGGCCGGGTCCACGCTGCGCAGGGCGTCGGCGACCACGGTCCGGCCGAACGCCGTGCTGGAACGTCGTCCGGTGTCGTCGGAGGGGAAGTTGATCAGGGGGGCGGTGTGATCCACCGGGCCAGTATCACTGCCTCCTACCAGAGGAGGAGAAGCCCTCCTTCGTCCGGCCGTCGATGCGGCCCCCGGACGGACGATTCCGGCGCCGGGACGGGCGAACGTAAGCCCATGACCACCATCGATTCGCTCACCGCGGGAAGCCTGCCCGCCCTGCGCAGCCCGGCCCGCTGGAACCGGCCGTTGCTCTGGCTGACCGCCGCGTCGGCGGTGCTGGCCGTCGTCTCCCTGGGCGGGATCCTCTTCGACGACCGGATCCTCACCGGCGTCCCGATCTGGCTCAAGCCGTTCAAGTTCGCCGTCTCGTTCGTGTTCTACGCCTGGACCCTGGCCTGGATCCTGGCGATCCTGCCCCGCCGCAGCCGTGTCGCCGAACGGGCCGGCGTCGTCATCCTCGGTGTGGCGGTCGTCGAGCTGGCGATCATCGTGACCCAGGTGATCCGCGGGACGACCAGCCACTACAACGTGAGCACGCCGCTCAACGAGACGCTCTGGAACCTCATGGGCCCGTCGATCATGGTGCTCTTCTTCGCGCAGGTGGTGATCGCGGTGGTCGCGCTGCGGCAGCGGATCCCGGACCGGCCGGCCGCGTTCGCGATCCGTCTCGGCCTGGGCATCTCGCTGCTCGGCATGGCGATCGCGTTCATCATGACCTCGCAGGTGACCGACAGCGGGCTGATCGGGGCGCACTCGGTCGGCGTACCCGACGGCGGGCCGTCGATGCCGGTCACCGGATGGAGCACCACCGGCGGCGATCTGCGGATCAGCCATTTCGTCGGGCTGCACGCGTTGCAGGCGATTCCGCTGCTCGCCTTCGGCCTCGCCCGGTGGACCCGCTTCGCCGACACGGTACGGGCCCGGCTTGTGCTGATCGGCGGGAGCGCGTACGCCGTACTCGTGCTGCTTCTGACCTGGCAGGCGCTGCGTGCGCAACCGCTGCTGAAACCGGACGGGCTCACCCTCGCCGCGTTCGCCGCCGTGGCGGCCGTGACCGCCGTCGCGAGCACCGCCGCGATCCGGAGCCGGGCGTGACCGAGACCCTGTTCGATCTGACGTTCCTGCTGGCCGCGCCCTTCTGGGCGCTGATGATCCTGCTGCCGAAATGGTCGTGGACCACCCGGATCGTGCGCAGCCCGCTGATCGTTCTGCCGATCGTGGCCATCTACGCGGCGCTGATCGTCCCGGACTTCGGAGACGTCTGGGCGAGTGTGTCGAACCCGACCCTGGACGGGGTGGCCGAGTTGCTCGGCGCCCCGGCCGGGGCGGCCGCCGGATGGGCCCACATGATCGCCTTCGACCTGTTCGTCGGCCGCTGGTCCTACCTGGACAGCCGGGAACGGGGGATCCCGGTGCTGCTGATGGCCCCGATCCTGTTCCTCACCATCATGCTCGGGCCGCTCGGGCTGGCCGCCTACCTCGCCGTGCGACCCCGCTGGCCCGAACGCCTAGGCTGACCGCTATGAGCTGGGCGAGCCGCCTCTTCAACGCGCGGGAGACGCTTCCGCGGATGATTCTGCTCATCCTCAGCGGGGTGGCGTACCTGCTGGTGGTCTGCGGCACCCAGACGCCGCCGACCGGGCCGCAGTGGGTGCTCGCGGTGCTGGCGTTCGCGTCCGGGTTGCTGCTGCACCGGCGGCAGCCGATCAACCTGCTGGTGCAGACCGTGCTGTTCGGGATCGCGCTGGCCGTCCTCGAGGACTCGACCATCAACCAGGTCGGCACCGCGTGGGCGCTGGGGGAGCTGGCCTTCTGGGCGCCCCGGTTCGTGTGGGTCGTCGCCGGCGCCGGGCTGGTCACCGTGGTCTATCTGATTCTCGGCCTGCCCGGTTCGGGGGTCAGCGTGACCGAGGCGATGGTCGGGCTCGGCACGAGCCTGGGGCTGCCGATCCTGCTCGGCGTGGTCGGCCGGACCACCCACGAGCTCGGCCTCCAGGCCACCCGCCGGGCCGAGTCGGAGCAGCGTGCGGCCCGTGCCGACGAGCGCGCCGCGATCGCCCGGGAGTTGCACGACGTGGTCGCCCACCACATCGCCTCGGTGGTGCTGCGGGTCGGTGTGGCCCGGCACGTCCTTCCGGACCTCGACCCGAAGGTGACCGCCGTCTTCGACGACGTTCACCGGACGGGGACGGAGGCGTTGAGCGATCTGCGGCAGTTGGTTGCGGTTCTCCGAGACCCGGATGGGGTACGCGGGGACGCCGCCCTGACCGCGATCGAACCGTCCGCCCTGCCCGCCGCGCTGGCCGGCGCCGTGGAGAAGGCCCGCCTGGCCGGGGTGATCGTGGAGGCGGAGATCGACCCGGCGATCGGCTCGCTGGACGCGGTGCGCGGCCTGGCCGTGCTCCGCCTCACCCAGGAGGCGCTGACGAACGTGGCCAAGCACGCCGGCCCGGCCGCCACGGCCGCGTTGCGGGTGGCCCGGTCCGGTTCCGATGTGGAGTGGGCGGTGCGTGACGACGGTGGCGCGCCGGCCGGCCCGCGGGACGTCCCGCTGGGCGGCGGTCACGGGATCACCGGCATGCGGGAGCGGGTCGAGGTGCTGGGCGGGACCCTCACCGCCGGCCCGGAGGGGAAGGGATGGCGTGTGAGCACGGTGCTGCCGGGATGATCCGGGTGCTGCTCGTGGACGACCAGCAGCTGATCCGGGCCGGGTTGCGGATGCTCTGCGACGCCGAGCCCGGCATGGAGGTGGTCGGTGAGGCGGGGGACGGACGGGCCGCGGTCGAGCTGGCCGCCCGGCTGCTGCCCGACGTGATCGTGATGGACCTGCGGATGCCCGGTGTCGACGGGATCACCGCGACCAGCCGGATCGTCGCGGCCCGGCCGTCGGCCCGGGTGCTGGTGCTCACCACGTTCGGCGACGACGACCACCTCTACCCGGCGCTCCAGTCCGGCGCGTGCGGGTTCCTGCTCAAGGACGCGCCGCCGGAGGAGTTGCTGCACGGCATCCGGCAGGCGGCGACCGGGGAGAGCCCGTTCAGTCAGGACGTGCTGCGCCGGCTGGTCCGCCGCGCGGTCGACGCCCGGCCCGAGCCCCGCGGCCGGGTCGACGGCCTGACCGCCCGTGAGCAGGAGGTGCTCGGGCTGGTCGGCGAGGGATTGAGCAACACCGAGATCGCCGAGCGGATGCACATCGGCGTGACCACGGTGAAGACCCACATCACCGCACTGATGACCAAGACCGGGAGCCCCAATCGGGTACGCCTGGCCCTGCTCGCTCATCAGACCTGACTTCTCAACGCTTCTCTCAAGGCGGGCGCCCGGCGACGCTTTTCTCAAGGCGGGCGCCCGGCGACCGATCACCCCGGGCATGCGTAAGTGGATCGCCGCGGCGGTGGCCGCCTCCGTCATCGTGTCCCCGGTACCGGCGCACGCTGCCGCCGAGGAGCCGACCGGCCGTTACATCGTCACGTTGCGGGATGGCGCGCCCGACCTGCTCGCCGGCCGTCTGCTGCGTGAGTTCCGCAGTTTCCGCGGCTACGTCACCGAGCTGACCGCCACCCAGGCGCGCCGGCTGGCCGCCGACCCGGCGGTCCGGCACGTCGAGGCGGACCGCAAGGTCGCGCTCACCGGCACCCAGAAGAACCCGGCCTGGGGCCTGGACCGCATCGACCAGCGTGGGAAGTCGCTCTCCAAGACCTACCGGCCGTCCGCCGACGGTGACTCGGTGCACGCCTACGTCATCGACACCGGCATCCGGACCACCCACAAGCAGTTCGGCGGGCGGGCCGTCTCCGGCTACGACTTCGTCGGCGACGACTCGAACGCCGACGACTGCAACGGCCACGGCACGCACGTCGCCGGCACGATCGGCGGATCCACGTACGGGGTGGCCAAGAAGGTGAAGCTGGTCGGGGTCCGGGTGCTGGACTGCGACGGCGAGGGCTACATCTCGCACATCGTCGACGGCATCGATTGGGTGACCCAGAACGCCGACCTGCCGGCGGTGGCCAACATGAGCCTGGGCGGCGGCTACAGCCCGGCGCTCGACTGGGCCGTCGAGGAGTCGATCGCGGCCGGCATCACCTACGTGGTGGCGGCCGGCAACGAGGACACCGACGCGCGGCTGAGCAGCCCGGCGGACGTGCCGGAGGCGATCACCGTCGCGGCGTCCGACAGCAAGGACCGGCGTGCGTCGTTCTCCAACTACGGAGGCGGGGTGGATCTCTTCGCACCGGGCGTCGGCATCAAGTCGTCGGTTTCCACCAGCGACACCGCGACAGCCAAATACAGCGGTACGTCGATGGCGTCACCGCACGTGGCCGGGGCGGCCGCGCTGCTCCTGGACGCCAACCCGGCCCTGACTCCGGCGCAGGTGCAGGCCAAGCTGATCGCGAACGCGACGAAGGGCAAGGTCACCGACCGCGCCGGCACACCGAACCGGCTCCTGTTCGTGCCGGCGCCGCCCAAGGCCCCGGTGATCGCGACCGGCCAGACCCCGCAGGCCGGGGTGGGCGTGCCCTACTCGACGAAGCTGGCGCTGACCGCCGGCCGCCGGGGCAGCTGGAAGCTCGACTCCGGCGCCCTTCCGGCGGGTCTCTCGCTCTCCTCGTCCGGGGTGATCTCCGGCACGCCCGAGGTGGCGGGCCGGTACACGGTGACCGTCCGGTTCACCGACTACGTGCCGCAGGCGGTGACGAAGCGGGTGGTGATCCCGGTGGCCGCCGACCTGCCGGTGATCCAGACCGAGGTGCTGCCCGACCTGATCAACGATGTCGAGTTCGAGCAGCAGTTCGAACTCGCCGACAGCCGCGACGGCGTCTGGACGCTGGAGTCCGGTGAGTTGCCGGCCGGGCTGAGCCTGTCGATGGACGGCCTGCTGAGCGGCCTGTCGACCAGCCCGGCGGGCGCCACCTACACCTTCACCATCCGGTTCACCGATGTGTGGCACCAGGCGGCCAGCCGGACGTACACGCTGACCGCACGCTGACGCCGCTTCATCGACGCGTGCACCAGTCGCACACGCTGACGCCGCTTCACGGACGTGGCACCAGTCGCACACGCTGACGCCGTTTCACCGACGTGGCGCCAGGCGTACCCGCTGACGCCGTGAATACGCCGTCGCCCTCACCAGTCGAGGGCGGCGGCGTATTTCTGTGCGACGGCGGTGGACTCCGGCAGATCGCTCTCCAGCACCGGAAGGCCCGGCCGGACCACGATGGCGCCCAGCTCGACCAGCAGTTGACGCAGCAGCGTCTCGGCGGCGGTGGCCTGTGGAGCGACGCCGGCGGTGACCACCGGGACGGCCAGCTTGCCGGCCAGGGCCTGCGCCGGGAGCTGGTCGAGCAGCACCTTGAGCACGCCGGTGTAGCTGCCCTTGTAGGTGGGGGTGGCGACGACCAGCAGGTTGGCCTCGCTGATCACGGCGACGGCGGCCCGGGTGGCCTCGTCGCCGGGGGTGAGCAGGCCGGCGCCGAGCGAGCCGACCTCGACGACGTGCGGCTGCGGGGAGCCGAGCTGCTCGGCGATGGCCTCGCCGACCGCAACGGCCAGCGTCGACGTCCTGGATCCGGCCCGGGGGTTGCCGGACACCACCACAATTCCCGTCATGTCGGTGCGACCTCTCTGGAGTGCCGGCCGAGGACCCGGCGCGTGAGCCATATCCTAGTTAGCCGATAGGGAATTGTCATCACGGAGGATATGATGCCTGCCACTGCCTATCTAACTGATAGGAAATGTATCCTTGCCCCACCCACCGTGAAGGAGTAAGCCGTGTCCGCTCTCGCTGTCGCCCACCCGCACGCCACGTACCCTCGCCCGGTCCTGCTACGGCCGGTGCCCGATCCGCCGCCGGAGCAGCAAGTGGACGATGACCAGGCCCCCGTCACCCTGACGATCAGCATCGCGGGCGGGGCCGGTGGCCGGGAGCGGGTCCTCGCCGCGCTGCGTGAGCTGGTGGACGCGGCCGGTGCGGCCACCGCGGTCGAGCTGGACGGCGTGTCCGCGGTGCCGGCGGCCGGCGGTGCCGCAGAGATCCGTCTCGACCCGCGGGCGCGTACCGCGTTCCGTGGCGGCCGGCTGCTCGAGCTCAGCCGCCTGGAGTACGACCTGCTCCTGTTTCTGGCCCGGCACCCGCGTCAGGTGTTCAGCCGTTCGCAGCTGCTCACCCACGTCTGGGGGCACCGGCACACCACCAACCGCACGGTCGACGTGCACGTCAGCCGCCTGCGGACCAAACTCGACGACCCGGAGCTGATCACCACGGTGTACGGCCTCGGCTACCGGCTCGCCGACGACGCCCCGATCGTCGTCGTCGAGCGGTAAGCAGGCCGTTCACGTGTGTCGATGTAGCCGTCGCGCCGGCCGGTGACCCGAGGTCACCGGCCGGTTGCGTTTCATCCGGCTTCATCCCGAACGGGTAATAGGTTCGCGATATGCAAGGGTTGTTTCTGCTGTTCAGAGCCTTGTTGATCGCCGTTCGGTGATCGTTCACACGTCTTGCCAGTTGATAGAGAGATTTAAATACTTGCGAGCACGCGGTACGTCGGATCGGGCGTACCGGCCCCTACCCGTTCCCCCTGGGAGGAATCGTGCTCAACCCGAAGCTTCGCCGACCGATCGTCGGCCTTGCCGTGGGCATCCTCGTCGGAAGCGGACTCGCCGCCACCCCCGCCGCGGCCGCTCCGATCGCTGACCCGACCGCCCTCGCCAACACCCTCGACGCCCGGCTCGGCGCCCGTGACGCCGGCTCCTACATCGACTCCGCCGGCCGCCTCGTCGTCAACGTGACCGACGCCGCGACCGCCGCCGAGGTGAAGGCCACCGGCGCCACCGCGCGCTACGTCGCCCGCAGCGGGGCCACGCTGGCCGCCGCCGACGAGAGCCTCAAGGTCAACCTGAAGACCCCGGGCACCGCGTTCGCCGTCGACCCGGTCACCAACCAGGTCGTCGTCTCGGTGGACGAGAGCATCACCGGCGCCAAGCTCGCCGCGGTCGAGGCGACCGTCGCCAAGCTCGGTGACGCCGCCCGCATCGAGAGCGTCCCCGGCAAGCTCAGCCTCCGCATCTCCGGTGGCGACGCGATCTACGCGCCCAGCGGCGGCCGTTGCTCGCTCGGCTTCAACGTCCGCAACAGCGCCGGCACGAACTACTTCCTGACCGCCGGCCACTGCACCAACATCTCGTCGACCTGGACCAACGGCTCGGTCACGCTCGGCACCCGGGCCGGCTCCAGCTTCCCGGGCAACGACTACGGCATCGTCCGCTACACCAACACGACGATCACCAAGACCGGCGGCGTCGGCACCTCGGTCGACATCACCTCGGCGGCCACCCCGGCCGTCGGCGCGACCGTCACCCGCCGTGGCTCCACCACCGGCACCCGCTCCGGCCGGGTCACCGCGCTCAACAGCACGGTGAACTACGCCGAGGGCTCGGTCTCCGGCCTGATCCGCACCACCGTCTGCGCCGAGCCCGGCGACAGCGGCGGCTCGCTCTACTCCGGCACCACCGCGCACGGCCTGACCTCGGGCGGCAGTGGCAACTGCACCAGCGGTGGCGTCACCTACTTCCAGCCGGTCGTCGAGGCCTTGAGCGTGTACGGCGTCTCGGTCTTCTGACACACACCTGCGGCCCGGCGGTGACGCCCACTCCGTGAGCTCTCCGAACAGGGCCGGGCCGATACGGACACCCGCCCCCGATCCACTTGATCGGGGGCGGGTGTCGTGTATCACAATCGATGAATGACCACAGTGAACAACAGCCGCAAGGTGCACCGGGGTGCCAAGGCGCCGGGCTGTCCCGTCCGGGTCGGCGACGACGGCGTCTGGCACATCCAGGACTACGCCACCGCACGGCAGTTCCTGCGGCACACCGACACCCGGCAGGCCGGTCTCGGCATCGAGAACGCGCTGCGCCACCAGCACCGGATGCGGCTCCCGATGCTCTACCGGGACGGGCCGGAACACCGCGAACAGCGGCGCCAGACCGCCCGCTACTTCACCCCGAAACGGGTCGAATCGGCCTATCAGGACCTCATGCACCGGCTCGCCGACCAGCAGTGCGAGGTGCTGCGCCGGCGTGGGGCGGCCGACCTGTCGGCGCTCTCCTTCCAGCTCGCCGTCGCGGTCGCCGCCGAAGTGGTCGGACTCACCGAGAGCGGACCCGGGATGCCCCAGCGGCTCGACAGGTTCTTCGCCATCCCCGACCCGGACGCGCGCGGGCTGTCGGCGGTCCGGCAGAAGGCGTTCAACAACTTCGTCCTGCTGTCGTTCCTCTGGCGGGACGTCCGCCCGGCCGTCGCCGCCCGCCGCCGCAACCGCCGCGACGACCTGATCTCGCACCTGATCGACGAGGGATGCAGCCTGCCCGAGATCTTCGGCGAGTGCGTCACGTTCGCGGCCGCCGGCATGGTCACCACCCGCGAGTTCATCACCGTCGCGGCCTGGCACCTGCTCACCGACGAGACGCTGCGCACGCAGTACACCACCGGCGACGCGGCCGGCCGGGTCGCCGTCCTGCACGAGATCCTGCGGCTCGAACCCGTCGTGGGCGACCTGCTCCGATGGACCACCGCCGACGTCGCGCTCGGTGACGTGGCCATCCCGTCCGGCGCCCGCGTCGAGGTGGGAGTGGCCGCGGCCAACCTGGACCCGGCCGAGGCCGGCGGCCAGCCCGGCGCGGTCTGCCCCGGCCGCCCGGTCGGTCCGGGCCTCTCCTTCGGCGACGGCGCACACAAGTGCCCGGGCGCCCACATCGCGATCCAGGAGGCCGACATCTTCCTCGGCAAGTTGTTCGCGATGCCCGGCCTCCGAATGATCCAGGAACCCACCGTGACGATCCGCCCCGACATAGCCTCCTACGAGATAAAGGGCCTGATCCTCGCCGCCTAGCCCCTCCGCAACCCACCCCACCCCACCCCGGCTCCCGACCAGGACCGCCGAGCCCACGAGCCGTCGCTGACCATGGGAATGCGGGCGTTTTGACCGTGGTGGGGACTGTCAAGAAAACGGTGTAACTCGATGTTGGTGAAGGTCAGTTGCGGCCTGCGGTGAGGCGTCCTTCGAAAGCGAGGTCGAAGGCGTTGAG
>NZ_JBEZXU010000010.1:0-217330 GCF_040638175.1 Actinoplanes sp. NPDC026670 | reverse complement strand
GCGGCGACCGTCGCCGCCGGGGCCGCCGACGCGGCCCAGCAGGCCGAGACGACCGCCCGCGCGGCCGACGCCGAGCGGCTGCGCACCCAGACCGACGAGGCGGTGGCGGCGGCACAGGAGGCCAAGCAGATCGCGTCCCGGCGACCGGTCACGATCCCGTGGGACGACCCCGAGTCGGTACGCGTCGACGAACGGACCGCGGCCCTGCTCGCGGAGGCCGTCGCCACCGGCACCGACCCGCAGGTCGCGCTGCGCAGCGGACGGCAGGCGGCACTGCGGCTGATGACAGCCGGAGGGCCGTGGAGCCGTTCGGCCGCCGAGTCCGCGCTGGGTGGCACCGAACAGGACCTGCGCCACTGGCTCACCACCGGCCGGGCGCTGGCCGCCGAACAGGACGACCGCAGCCGGGTGACGCAACTGGCCGACAACAGCAACAAGGCAGCGCTCAAGGCGGCCGCCGTCACCGCGCTCGGCGGCACCCACGCCCAGGTCGTGGCGTTCCTCCGGCTGCCGATGTACACGGGCAAGGAGACCGACGACCGGGTCGCGGTCGCGCAGATCATGAGCCGGGGCGGGCAGGCCACCAAGGCCGCGGCGACGGCCGCGCTGCGCGGCACGGTGGCCGACATCCACGCCTTCCTGCGCACCGGGCAGTACGAGGCGGCCGACACCGACGACCGGGTCTCGGTGGCCACCGCGATCGCAGCGGGCGGACCTGAAGTGGACGCGGCCGCACAGATCGCGCTCGCCGGACCGCGGGAGTATCTGCGCCGGTTCCTGACCGTGGAGCTGCCGCGGGCACGCCAGCGCGACCACGATGCCGCGGTGCACGTAGCCACCGTGCGCCGGTACGTGGCGGAGGCCTCCGAGTCCGCCGTCACCGCCCGCAAGGACGCGGCCGAGGCGGCCTACCTGGCGGCGATCGCCCGCCAGGCGCAGGAGGAGGCCGCGCGCTGGGCCGAGCAGGCCCGCCAGTCGGCGGCGCAGGCCGCGGACTTCGCCGAGCAGGCACGGCTGGCCGCCGTGGCCGCCCAGCAGTCCGCGGACCAGGCAGCCGCCTCGGCCACCGCGGCACGCCAGGCCGCCGCGGACGCCGCCCGCGCGGCACAGACCGCCACCAACGCGGCGACCCGGGCGACCGCGTCGGCGGCTCAGGCGAAGGCCTCGGCCGACAGCGCCGCCGGCGCCGCCGCGCAGGCACGTGACTCGGCGATCCGGGCCGGGCAGGACGCGGCCGGCGCTGCCCAGGCGTTCCTGGACACGTACCAGATCTGGGTCGAGAAGCAGCGCGCCGAAGACCTCGCCCAGCTGCGCAACGGGGCGGGCCGGGACGTGGTCACCTACGACGACGGCGACACCGATCCCACCACGCCCGGTGAGAACGGCCCGTTCGGCGGCAAGGACATCCCGTGGGACGAACCGACGGCGGCCATGGAGATGCGAGCCCAGCTCTGGATGACCATCCAGGGGGTGTGCGAGGTCAGCGGCCGCGACGGCCAGGCCTGCGCGCTGTGGTGGCACTACTACAACCGCACCGGCGCCGACTTCATCGCCAGCGTCGACAACTACCTCAAGGACCGGCAGTTCAAGGCGGCCGTCGACGAGTCCCGGGAGCAGATGCTCGCCCAGGCCCGCAGCAAGTGCGTCAGCAGTGGGCGCGCCACCTGCGAGTACTGGATGGACAGCCTCTGGTTCGGGGTCAGCATGACCGAGAACATCGACTACCGGCTCGGGGTACGCGGCGTCCAGCTGCGCCTGCGCGGGCCCATCACGGTGACGGTGACGAATGGTCAGGCCACGGTCAGCGGACAGTACGCCGTCGACGTCTACAAGGACTGGAACTTCGACCACGGTGAGGAGATCTGGGGCATCTCGTTCGACGACTACGCCGACATGCACAGTTACGGCATAGCCCGGGAGTTCACCGTGCGGGGTCGCAGCGCCGTGCAGAACATCTAGGGTCGGTTCCTGTGAAATGGCGTCTTGTCACGGCCCTGGTCGCCGTGGCCGTACTGGTCGCGGGCGGGACGCTGGTGGCCGCCCGGGGGGCCTGGCTGCTTGATCAGCGGGCCTACCCGGGCAGCCGGTTCGGCAGCAGCCTCGACGAGTTGCTCACCCAGTTCGGCCTGCGGCTGCCCGGCTGCCCGGTCGAGGAGCTGCGGTACTGGTCCGGCGACAACATCGAGGACACCTTCTACCTGACGTTCACCGCGGACCCGTCGTGCGTGACGGCGTTCGTCACCGACAACGGCCTGACGCCCGGCGAACCGCTGCCGGGCGACCGGCTGGCCCTCGGCAAGGACAGCCGGGTGCGCGGGTGGGGCTGGCCGTTCACCGGGGCGGGCGTCTACGCCACGTTCAGTGGCGAGCCGAAACCCGAGGTCGATGTGGACGTGGTCGTCGATCCGCCGGGCCGGCGCGTGTTCGTCCACGCCTTCGAGACCGGATAGGACACGCCTTCGAGACCGGATGGGAACAGCGCGGTCGGCGCCCGCATCGGGCGCCGACCGCCTTACTGTTGCCCGTCGCAGCTCAAGACGGGCGAGAGACCTGGTGAAGTGCCAGTGTCATCGATTTCCCGGCGGTACGGCACCGATCGTGCCGAAAACCACACGGACCGGCTCGTTGCTCCCCTCGGGACGTTCTGCCCGGTGCGGTCAGGCCCGGTGGCACAGGCGGCCCACCTGTCGCCGGCGAATACTCGTCCATGGAGGCACGTGGGCCATGGCAAGCCGCGGGAAGGGACGGAGATCGTGATGAAAGCACTGGTCGTCTACGAATCCATGTTCGGCAACACCGCCGAGATCGCCGCTGCGGTTGCTCGCGGCCTCTCCGACTCCTTCGACGTCACCCTCACCGACGTGCACGACGTGCCGCCGGCCGCCGGGGTCGACCTGCTCGTTCTCGGCGCGCCGACGCACGCGTTCGGCATGAGCCGACCGAGCACCCGGGCCGACGCGACGAACAAGGGAGAGGTACGGCCGGGCGCCGAGAAGGTGGGCATCCGCGAGTTCCTGGACCGGTCGCCACAGCTGACCGGGCTGGCCGCGGTGGCTTTCGACACCAAGGTGAACCGGCCGATGACCGGCTCGGCGGCCCGCAAGGCACTGCGACGGCTGCGGGCGCTCGGCTGCCGTACGGTCGCCCCGGCGGAGAGCTTCCACGTGACCGGCATGACCGGCCCGCTGGTCACCGGTGAGGCCGACCGCGCCCGCGACTGGGCCCGGAACCTCGCGGCGTCGCTTGCGTCTCAAGCCGCTTGAGATCGCACCGGCTCGCCGGCATGTCCGACGAGGAGCGCGACAGGTTGATCGACGAGTTCTGGACCGAGGTCACCACGGGCTGGGAGCCGCCGGAACGGATGGTCGAATGGTGGCGCTCGGCCCGTCCGGAACTGCCCGAACACCCGACCGTGGCCCAGCTCGAGGCGTGGATCGATCTGGCCGAACTCGTCGGTGACGCCGGGGTACGGATGGCCGTACGCGATGAGCTTCAGCAAACCTGCACGACCGGCGCCGGACCGCTGATGACATCGCCGCAGATGCTGGACAGCCTGGAGGCGGCCACGCCGATCGGGCAGGCGGCGATGGACGCGGCGCGGGCCGGGGTGTCGCCGTCGTCGCCGACCGCGCGCGAGATCGCCGACCGCTGGATCGGCTGGCTCGCCGGCATCTTCGCGACGCCGGACAGCCCCGGGATGCCCGATACGCCGGAGTTCCGGATCCAGGCGGCCGATCACATGCTGGCCGGCGCCGAATGGGACCGCACTCCCCCGGAGCCGCCGGGCCCGTTCGACAGGTACATGGCACTGGTCGCGGTGGTCAACGGCAAACAGACCGAGCATTTCCCGTACGAGTGGCTGGCCGCCGCCCTACGCGCATCCGCCTGACCAGAATGCTCTCAACTCGAAATTCGATGGCTCGGGGCCGGTGGGTACCGCTACGGTCCAGCCGACTCAGTCGACGAGGTGGGGACGCGCCGTTGTACATCCTGTGAGACATCCCAAGCGCTGATCTGCAGCGCGCCGCGCCAAGCGCCGCGCGCTTCCTTTTGCTGCGGAATCTCTCACTGGAATCGGTGTATCTCCATGTCCATGACCTGGGCCGTCGTGCCCACCCGCATGCCTCTCGTCCTTCGGCGCTGCCATTCGTGCGCGTCGCAGCGGTTCCGGCCGAGCGGCAAGTTTCGGGTCAACGCCAATCACAAGCTCCTCGACGTCTGGATCCTCGTCCTCTGCACCGGATGCGGCGACACTGCGAAACTCACGGTGCTGGAGCGGATGACCGTCCGTTCCATTCCGCCGGAACTGCTGGACCGTCTGCACGACAATGATCTGGCCCTGACCGCCGAACTGCTTCAGGATCCGCACGTGCAGCACCGCAATCGCATCGCCCTCGACTGGGACGGCGCCTGGCGTCTCGACATCGGGGAGGCGGCCTGTTCGGACGACGACGTGATCGACGTCCGGGTCCGTTTCGCGGCGAGGATTCCGGTCCGGCCGGTCCGGTTGATCGCTGAGGGTTGCGGCCTGAGCCGGGCCGAAGTGGACCGGCTGATAACCGAAGGCCGCATCGTGTCGGCGGTCCGGTTGACCGGAAAACTGTCCGGCGATTTCACCTTCACGCTCAAAATCTGATCCGCACCGGAGGGGCCTGCCCGGCGGTCACCGCCGGGCAGGCGCGTGTTCGGCGACATGGATGGCGTACGGGTCCAAGCCCACTTCGGCACGCCGCTGATCCATTCGTTCCGGATCCACACAGGGCCACGGAACGGGCGCACCGTCGACCACACCCGCGATCTGGGTGCCGTAGATCTGCGCGCGGCCCTCGTTGACAAGCACCCGGTCGTGCAGCATGGCCACCTGGGTCCGGTCCTGCGCCGCCTCGGTCATCAGGCTCAGCACCCGCCGTTGCAGGTGTAGCTGCCGGTCGGCGTGCTGCGCCACCAGCCACGCCCGGCGCGCCGCTTCGGGGCCGACGAGTTCCGGGGTGGGCCACCCGTACTCGTCGATGATTTCGGCAAGGCGGTCGCCGTTGCGGACGGTGACCCGCCGGTAGGCCAGTTGGGCGGCGAAGTCGTCGCCGAGCGCGCCGGCTTGCAGTCGCCGGTCCTCGTCGGTCATGTCGATCAGTTCCTGTGCGAGCGCGTCATCGACCATGCTCCGCACGCTAGAGGAACGGAATTCCACGCCTCGCCACCCCGAGCAGGCAATAGACAAACGTCAATCAGGAATACTTGTAGAGGCGGAAGTGTCCAGCAGGGTTCGGAGAAAATCGTTCACCGCCTGCTCGCGAAGGACCAGTCCGGCATACGTGGTCCCGTGCGTGACCGCCAGGAACCGGTCGGTCGTCGACAGCGCCGCCCGCACGAACGCCCGCCCCGAATCCGCGGTCGCGTCCAGATCGGTGGCAACGGTCCGGAGAACCCCGTGGAACAGGTCGTCGAGCCGCACCACGGTCAGCGCTCCCTGCCTTCCGTCCTCCTCGATCTGCCGCAATTCCGTCGCGAGGATCTGCTCGTCGGCATAGGGTCTGCGCCGTTGGCCGTCGAAGACGAGATAAGCGATCTCCGGCCGCACCGGATTGCTGACCGGCGGCGCGGCCTGCGGAGACGCCAGTTCCCAATGCCGTACGGCCACCGCCGCCCGTTCGTGTGCGGCACGGAAATCGGGGCGCATGGCGAGCAGGATGTCGAGAAGCTCACCGGGTTCCGCCCACCCTTTGAACTCCCGTTCCACACCGGGAGCGGAGGCCACGAAAACGATCGCGGTCGGCCGGGCCTGCCGCACCGCGCCCGCACACAACACGAGAAGGCGGGTCTCCCACCAATTCGTACCGTCTTCGAGATCGACCACCGCGACCTCATGACGCGCCGACGCCCGAAGCGTCTCCACAATGGCGACCGTGCCGCTGTCCCCGAGCAGTTGCCCGAACGCCGCGGTGTCCCCGGGCGAAACCACGACCTCCTGCTGGACGTGCTCGTCCGGCGCGAATTCGATCCGTACCCCGAAGGCCTCCACCGCCCCGCCGGAAACGACATTGCCCAGCAGAATCAACAGAAGAGGCAGAAGAGCGAGAACAAGAATCCCGATGAGTACGGCACTCTCGCGCTCGGGTTCAGGCCAGTCAGCCACCGCCCGCGTGATGGCGAACGCGACGAGCAGCACCACGAGCACAACCGGCACCGCGATGACCGCAGCCCGCACACTCCACGGCCACAGCCGCCCACCCGAACCCCTCATCACCCGACTCCCATGCCTTCACTGTCACGCCGTGGCACCCGGGGGTCAACGCCGTCGTGGTGGTCCCTTTCGGTGGAATGGGGAATCCGTGGGGTCGAATCTGAGACAGGACACTCCTGATCACCGGGCGGACGGCGTACAGGTGAGGCCATGGGTCAGAAGGAATCGAGTTCGTCCGCATCGGAACTGACCGACGGGGCGTGTGCGGTCGAGGCGCTCAACGGGTCGTGGCTGCTCGAAGTGCAGCCGGGCAATCCGAACGTTCTCGCGCCCGTGGTCCGTGGCCAGCTGCGGATCGAGGTCGGGCCGGCGGCGCTGCGGGTCTCCGGTGACGTCTACACCCGCCGGGCGGCCCTCACACCGTCGCTGCCGGGTGTCGGGGTCTCCTCGGCGGTGGTCCCGGAACCGGACGACACCGGAATCGTTCCGCCCTGGTATCCGAGTTTCCCGAAGTCCCAGTACTCCTGGTATCTCCGGTCGGCCGGGGCCGCCTACGCCGACGGGGTGCTGACCGTGGCGATCGTGCGGCACCTGTGGAACGGGTCCGCCCAGGAGTTCGCCGCCACCGACACCGGCGCCCTCACCCTGCGCTGCCGCCACAGCCTGGTCGCGGGCCCGCACCTGATGGACGGCACCCTCCAGATCGGCGGCTCCGGCTCGGCCGTCGTGGCCACCAAGACGTCGGAGATGTTCCGTGGCTGCCACGTCGAGGTGGACACCATGGTGAACCGCCGGTTCCCGGTGTCGGCGACGACCGGGTCGGGCGCGGTCGCCACGTTCCAGTCCGTCTACGCCACGGCCGGCTGGGATCTGCGGGTCAGCATCGACGAGATCGACCTTCCGGAGGACGCCGACCTCACCAACGCCGAGCTCCAGGCGTTGCTCACCGGTCACCAGCAGCCGGCGGACGACGAACTCTGGCGGCTCTGGCTGCTCGTCGGCTCCGCCCAGAACCGGCTGCTCGGGATCATGTTCGACGATGACACGGCGCCCCGGCAGGGTGCGGCCGGGTTCGCCGACGCCACCCTGGGCAGCGGCCCGAGCATCGCCGTCGCCGCACGCAACCAGCCGTTGAACAACGTGCCCACCGCGTTCCTGCGCACCCTGGTGCACGAGGCGGGGCACGCGCTGAACCTGTTCCACCCCAAGCACGACGTGCACGCGCCGGCCATCGGCACCGAGATCATGAACCAGACCGGTGACGTCACGGGTTTCGCGAGCGCGGGTGACCCGTACCCGGGAAATGCCTCGTTCTTCTTCAGCGAACACGACCGGCTCTCTCTCGTGCACGCGCCGGACCCGCAGGTGCGGCCTGGCTGGAAGAACTTCGGCTGGGGTCACGGGAGTCTGTCCGCGGGTGTGCCGGACGCGGTCGACGTCGCCGGGCTCGCGACCGGCGACGGTGACGAGGAGCTGGCGCTCACGCTCGGGCTGCCCGCCCAGGCGTATGTCGGGGAGTTCGTCACCGCCGAGGTGGTGCTGACCAACACCGGCAGCGCCGCACGCGACGTCACCGGGCTGCTCACGCTGGCCGAGGGGGACCTGGTGTTCCTGCGCACCTCCCCGCAGGGCCGCCTCGATCACCTGCTCGACGTCACGGTGGGTTGCGGCCCGCGGCCGATGGTGCGTCTCGAACCCGGTGAGTCGGTCACCGGGCGGGTGCAGGTGTACTTCACCAACCAGGGGGTGACCTTCGAACTGCCGGGCCGGCACACCGTGCTGGCCCGCCTGGTCGTCGACCCGGTGACGACGGTGTCGTCGGCGCCGGTGTCCATCGACATCCGGACGCCCGCGTCGGACACCGAGGTCGCCATCTCGGCCCGGACCCTGTCCCCGGGTGTCGGCCGGGCCCTGGCGCTCGGCGACTTCACCCGCGACGAGACGGCCCGGACGATCCTCACCGAGCTGGCCGAGTCGTACCCGGACACCGACACCGGCGCCGCGTCGGCGCTGGTGATGGCGAACTCGCTGGCCCGCTCGTTCACCGATTTCCGGGCCGACACCACCCGGGCGGCCGATCCGGGCGAGGCGGCCCGGTTCCTCGACCTGGCGATCGAAGGACGTTCGGCGGTACGGGCGGTCGAGCTCGCGGTGACCGTCGCCAGCCCGACCGAGAAGGACGCCCCGGTCGTCGCCGGCACGCTGGCCAGGATCCGCCGTCAGGCCGCCCCGGCCGCCGACACCGCCGACGACAGCGACCTCGCCACGGCGGAACGTGTCGCCGAAGACTTCACGCAGGCCCGCGCCCGCTGAACACGGCGGTATCGGGCGTCCCCGTCACGCATTTGATATCGCCGCTACGAGACAGCCTGCCATCGCCAGGAGCGCGCCGGCCGTCGCGTGCCCGATCGCCACGCCCATCACCGTCACGTATCCGGCCGCCGCCACGAGCGACTTCCGCCAGATCGCGAGATCGTCCGGCAGCAGTGCCACCAGCAGCACCGATCCCACCGCCACCGGCAGCCAGTAGTAGCCGAACGCCAGCGGATCGGTGACCACCCGCAACAGGCCGGCCGCAGCCGGCGCTGCCGCGACCGCGACGAGACGTCCGCGCAGCAGCCAGGCGACGGCCGCGCAGCCACCGGCCACGATCACCGCCTGCCCCAGCCGGGTCGCCCACGTCACCTCCCGCAGCCCGAGCAGATACGGCAGCGTTCCCGGATCGACCGGCCACACGTGCCCGAACATCTCGAACCGCCCGCTCACCACGAACGGCACATACCCCACCACCGCGATCAGGCCCGCAACCACCCAGGTCCGCACGGCCCGCACGATCCCGCCCACCGCGTCTCCGGTCCGCGCCGCCGCCCCGCCACCCACCGCATTTCCGGTCGGCGCCGCCGACGATCCGCCGCTCACCGCGAGCATGCACGGAAATCCCAGCACCGCGACCGGCGCGATCCAGACCGATACTCCGAGCATCAGCGCGGCGGCTGGCCACCGCCCCTTCCGATCGACAACGATGGCGTACGCCCAGAGCACCCCCACGATCGACTCGACCGGATGACCCGTCCACGGCATCGGCCCGATCAGCCACAGCAGCGCCAGCACGGCGACGACGACCTCACGTACCGCCCGTCCCCGGCAGGCGGCCATCGCGCCCAGCATCAGCGCCACGTCGATCACGACCATCACGAGCGGATGCGGCACCCCGTCCGCCCCGCCGATCAGCAGAACCCGGCTGAGCACCAACTGAAGCGGCCCGGCCTGGGTGAACGTGCCCGCATAGACCTCATCGAACCGCCCGCCCAGCACCTTCGTACCGAGCGCCGCGAAGTCGACCAGATCCGCCGACGAGGAAGGCGGCACGACCAGCGGAACCAGCGCGGCGAGAATCCCGGCCACCCACCACCGGTGCACGCTCCTCACGTGGATACCTTCGGCGCACCGGCAGGTGGTCCTTACCCGTGAGGGACCACCCACCGACGCGTCGAACGGTGACAAAAGGCGCACAAACCGCCAGCCGTCGCTCACCCCGGAAACGCCGCCCGCATTCCAGCGCTCAGCGACGGCCGACGGCCTCAGCCGTCGCTCACCGCGGCCAAACCACCCGCATTCCAGCGCTCAGCGACGGCTGGCGGTCTCGGCCCTGGCCGGCGCCTCCCGGCCCCGAAAGCGCCCCAGCGGTCGCGGTCCGCCGCCGGTCGGCCTAGGCTGAATCCGATTGCAAAACACAACCAGTTTGGATGATCATGAAATTCGTGACGATCGGGTACGGCGACCAGGCAGGCTACGACGGCACCGAGACGGCCCTGCTCCACGCGGCGCACGCGCACGACGCACGGCTGCGTGACGGCGGAGCGGTCATGGGGATCGCCGGCGAGCCCGTACAGGTCCGCAATCATCAGAACACCGGGACGACCACCCGGTCCGGGGCGTTCCTGGGATCCGATCTGCCGCTGGCCGGGTTCGCCCTGATCGAGGCCCCGACGCTCGCCGACGCCATCGAGATGGTGTCGCATTCCCCGTGCGCGATCGCGAACGGGGTGGTCGAGGTGTGGCCGCTAAACGACTGACGGGGCCCGTTCGGAGATGGCCTCCCGGAGCTCGGCGATGACGTGCCGCGGCGACAACGGCTTGAGCAGGTAACGGTCGGCGCCCGCGGCGAGGCCGGCGGCGATGGCGTCCGGGTGGACGTTGGCCGAGAACATCACGATCGTGGTGTCCCGGTTGGCCGGGTCGTCCCGGACCAGGCGGCACAGGTCCAGGCCGTCCATGTCCGGCATCTCCACGTCGAGGATCATGGCGATCGGCTCGGCGGTGACGATCATCCGGGCCGCGGTACGGCCGTCCGGCGCCCCGACGCACTCGTATCCGGCGTTGCCCACCAGATGCGTCAGCAGTTCACGCATGTCTGCGTCGTCCTCCACGATGAGTACGATCTCCCGGCTCACTGAGCCCCCTCCAGCGCGTCGTCGTGCTTGTCGAATTCGGGCAGGGTGATCCGGGCGGTCAGCCCCTCACCGGGCGGGCTGGTCAGCGACAGCGCTCCGCCGTGCGCGTGGACGATGCCCCGGCAGATCGACAGGCCCAGCCCCAGGCCGGGCACCTGGTCGTCGCGGGCCTGGGCGCCCCGGACGAACGGGGTGCCGAGCGAGCCGAGCTCGTCCGCGCCGAGGCCCGGCCCGCTGTCACGGACGGTGAGGGCGGGCGCCGGTTCGGCGGTGAGGGAGACGGCGACCGAGCCGTCGGCGCCGCTGAAGCGCAGCGCGTTGGCGAGCAGGTGCTCGACCGCGACCTGCACGAGCCGGGCGTCGGCCAGCACCTGGACCGGGTCGCCGGGCAGGCGCACGTCGAGCCGGTCACCGGGGTCGCCGACCGCGGCGGCGGCCCGCGACACGATCTCGGCGAGATCGACGGCGCGCCGCTCGCCGACGAGCTGCCCCATCTGGAGGCTCGCCGCGTGCATCAGGTTGTCGACGGTTCGGCAGAGCCGGTCGGTGTTCCGCCGGATCGCGTCGACACGGCGGTCGGAGCCGGGCACGTCGGCCGTGGTGTCGACCAGCATCTCGGCGAACCCGACGATGTTGGCCAGCGGCGTACGGATCTCGTGCGAGATCGCCGAGACGACGTCGTGGTGGTCGGCCGCCGCCGGGAACGGCTGGTTCGCCGACCGGTGCCGCAGCCTGGTCTCCTCGTCGACCCGGCGGGCGATCGCGGCCAGCAGCCGCCCGGTCTGCTCGCCGTCACAGCGCGGCAGGTCGTCGAAGACCCCGAGAGCGCCCACCACATGGCCCTCGTGACGGAGCGGCGCGGCCACCATGAACCGGCCGTCGTCGATGACGGTGAGCCGGCCGGTGGCCTTCACGTGCTCCCACAGCAGGGCCGGGAACTCCGCCGCGCCGTCCCGCCCGTAGGTGACGACGCTGTCCGCGCCGGTGGTGACCACGATCAGGGCGGTGGGCGCCTGACACGCCTCGGCGGCGAGGTCCAGGATCTGCGGGACCTCCGCCATCGCGGCCCGATATCGGGCGGCGGCCGCCCGGCGGGCGTCCACCGGCCCAAGGGTCGTCGTGACCGTCACAGTTGCTCTCCTCCGCGCCCACATTCGCCAGGAAGCAGGCGGTACTGAGGATCGGCCGGTCCCCGGCAAACCTTAGGAAGGCGGTCAGCCGGCCACGTGCGCGGTGTTGCCGAGCCAGTGCCGGACCAGCTCGGCGTCGCCGTCGACGGTGACGCGGTGGCCGCCGAGCGGGAGCCGCCGGGTCAGGGTCAGCAGAAGCGCGGACGCCGGGCCGGCCACTGTCACGTCGGCCGGCCGGATCGCCTGCTGCCAGTTCGCCCCGTCCGGACGCCGCTGTACGAACCAGGCGCCGTCGATGTCGGTGGCCCGCCATTGCAGGGTCTGGCCGTCGCCCCGGAGCGCGTGCGCCGACTCGGACCGCAGCATGTTCCAGGTGGGCGAGGTGAGCATCGCGAGGTGGTTGCTGACGAGCGCGGCCGCGACGCCGGCGTCGATGTCGGTGGCCCCGGAGACGTCGAAACCGTGGACGACGGTCTCGTTGAGGACGCTGGACATCCAGAATCGTGCCCCGGTCCGCTCGTCACCGGCGGCGTTGAACACCTCGGCGTCGAGCGCCTCCCCGGCGAACGCGTTCGCGACCCGCTCGGCGGACCCGGCCAGCCACGCGGGCCAGTCCTCTGGATCGCCGGGCAGCACGGCCATCCCGGTGGGCAGTTTCGCCGGGTCGGTGATGCGGCGCTCGATGATCTCCGCGACCCAGTGCTGGGTCTGGCCGAGATGTTCGACCACCTCGGTGACGGTCCACCCCGGGGTGGTCGGTACAACGGTGTCCGGCCCGGAGGTGACGGCCGCGTCCGCCATCCGCCTGGTGTATTCGACGATCGCACGCCGGGCCTGCTCAGCGGTGAGCTCGTTCATGGGAGGGTCCTCTCGGTGGCTGGTCTGCGCTGGATAGGACCGGCCGGACCCGCTCAACTCATCGGTGGGCCGCTCCGGCGTTGACCAGGACGGCCGGCAGCAGCCCGGGGAAGCGCTGCTCGACCTCGGTCAGGCGCAGCTCGCACCGGCGGAAACGGCCGACCTGGCTCACCCGTACCAGACCGGCGTCGTTGAGGATCCTCAGGTGGTGGGAGAGCGTCTGGCCGGTCACCGGCACGTCGAAGGCTCCGTCGACCACTCCCCCGGCCGCGGCGAGTTGGCGGACGACCTCCAGCCGGACCGGGTCGGCGAGGGATTCGAGCACGCCGCCGAGCCCGACTTCGGCGAGGTCGGGATGCACCCAGCCACGCGGACGCCGCTGCCGTACCGCATAGGTCATCGGCCACCCTCGCTCTCTTCCGACTGATGAGCCGCCTCAGCGAGGCGATCTGCTTGGTGAGTCGCCTCAGCGAGGCGATCTGCTTGGTGAGTCGCCTCAGCGAGGCGATCAGTTCCCCGTGGATACCGCAACCGCGGTACACCACATCACCGCATCGGGTTGACGATCCGCGACGCCGGCGACGCGACGCTGATCAGGCCCTGTTCGACCGCCTGAAAGGCCACAGCCTTGTCGACCCTCGCACACTGGTGCTCCCGCCGGCGGTTCGCCGTGCTCGGAGCCTGGATCGTCGCCCTGGTGGCCCTCGCCGCCCTCGCCGCCGGGGGCGGAACCGCCTTCACCGACGCCGCCGAACTGCCCGACAGCGAATCCGCGACCGCCTACGCCCTGCTCGGCGAGTCCACCGGGCAGACCGGCACGATCGTCTGGCACACCGACGGTTCCGCCGTCGACTCGGCCCAGGTCAAAGCCAAGGTCGCGGAGATGCTGACCAAGATCAAAGACCAGCCTGGGGTACGGACGATCGCGAGCCCTTACGACAAGGCCGGATCCGCCCAGCTCGACACGACGACGAACACCGCCTACGCCCGGATCGTCCTGGCCGCCGGCGCCGACACCACGCCGGTGACCGAGACGGCGCTCGGCTACGACAGCGCGGGCTTCGACATCGAGACCGGCGGCCAGGCGTTCACCGAGCAACCCGGCGCCTCGCACGGCACCGAGGCGGTCGGCATCATCGCCGCCCTGGTCATCCTGGTGCTGATGTTCCGCTCCGGCTGGGCGGCCGCCCTGCCGATCCTCACCGGCGTCGTCGGGGTCGCCGCCTCCCTGCTGCTGGTGATGGTCGCCTCACACGTGGTCGACCTCGCCGCCACCAGCCTCACCATGGGCGCCCTGATCGGCCTGGGCGTCGGCATCGACTACGCGCTGTTCATCGTCAACCGGCACCGCAAGGGCCTGCTCAGCGGCCGGCCGGTACGCGACAGCATCGCCGACGCCCTGGACACCTCGGGCCGGGCGGTCGTCTTCGCCGGCGCCACCGTGATCGTCGCCCTGCTCGGCATGTTCGTCGTCGACCTCGGCATCCTCACCGGCATGGCCCGGGCCGCCGCGGTGACCGTGCTGTTCACCATCATGGCCGCGGTCACCCTGCTGCCGGCGCTGCTGGCCATGATCGGCCACCGGGTGCTGTCGAAGCGGCAGCGGGCCGCTCTGGCCGCGGGTGCCTACCCGATCGCGTCGCACCGGCCCACCCTCGGTTTCCGGTGGGCCGCGCTGATCGACCGGGCGCCGTGGCGGGCCGCGACGGCGGCGCTGCTGGTGATCGGTGTGCTGGCGGCCCCGGTCACGATGATGCGGGTCGGGGACGCCGACGCGAGCAGCGACCCGGCCGGCACCCCGGCACGGGCCTACTACGACCTGATGGCGCCCGCGTTCGGGGCCGGCTTCGACGCGTCGCTGCTGCTGGTGGCGCAGGCGCCGGACGCGGCCGCGAGCGCGGCGTTCACCGCGCTGGCCACCGAGCTGAAGTCGGTTCCGGGGGTCGCCGCCGTCGCCTCGGCGGGCGGGAACGTGCTCACCGTCGTACCGCAGACGAGCTCTCAGCAGGAGGAGACCGCCGACCTGGTGCACCGCCTCCGCGACGAGGTGATCCCGGCCGCCGAGGCCGGCACGAGCCTGCGGGTGTACGTCGGTGGCGCCACCGCGACCAGCATCGACATGTCCGACGCGCTGCTCGGTACGCTGCCGCTCTACCTCGGCCTGATCGCCGTGCTCGGTTTCCTGCTGCTGGCCGTCGCGTTCCGCAGCATCCTGGTGCCGTTGGCAGGCGCGCTCAGCAACCTGGCCACCATCCTGGTCGGGCTCGGCGCGGTGACCGCGATCTTCCAGTTCGGGTGGGGCTCGCAGCTGCTCGGGGTCGGCTCCGGCGCCCCGATCATGTATCTGATCCCGGTCCTGGTCGTCGGCGTGGTCTTCGGCCTGTCGATGGACTACCAGGTGTTCCTGGTCAGCCGGATGCATGAGGAGTGGACGCACACCCGCGACAACCGCCGGGCGATCCGGGTCGGCCTGACCGAGACCGGGCAGGTGATCGCCGCCGCGGCCACCATCATGCTGTGCGTGTTCGCCTCGTTCGGGTTCAGCGGCGAGCGCATCGTCTCCGGCATCGGCATCGGCCTGGGCATCGCGGTCCTGGTCGACGCGTTCGTGGTCCGGCTGACGCTGATCCCGGCCCTGATGCGCCTGATCGGCCGGGCCAACTGGTCCTACCCGCGCTGGGCCGACCGGATCACCCCGCGGGTGGCGATCGAGGGCCCGGCCGAGACCCCGGCCGAGCCGGAGATGGCCACCGCCCGCCGATGAACACCGGGCGGCCAGCCCGTCTGTGCTCCCCGCTGCTGGACTCCCCGCTGCTGGACTAACCGCTGCTGGACTAACCGCTGCTGGAGATGTCAGCCGGCGGCGGGGAGCAGCCGCACCGTGTCGCCGGGCCGGATCGTTCCGGGGACGACCACCCGGGCGTTGAGACCGCGCAGACGCAGGCTCTTCGCCTCGTCGGTCCAGACGAACTTGTGGGCGTCGCGGCCGAACCGGGCGGCGAACTTGGCGCAACCGGTGTGCGGCTGGTCGGTCACCTCGATCACGGCCTCGTCGCCGATCGCCAGGCGCGAGCCGGCCGGAAGCGCCTCGAAGCTCAGGTCGAAGTCGACGTAGAGCTGGTCGCCGGCGAGCGCCCAGGCGTCCCGGTCCGGGCCGGCGATCAGCTCGACGAACCGGGCGTTCATCACATTGAGCTGCATGTCCGGATGGGGCGTGTGATCGGGGGTGCGGGAGCTCGGGCGCTTGCTCCAGCTGTCCCCGACCAGCCCGGCGACCAGGTCCAGTTCGGCCTGGGCCAGCACTTCCCGGACGTCGGTGTCGGGCCGGCGCACGGCCAGCTCCAGGGTGCCGGCGCCGCGCGGGGCCTGCCGCACCAGGTGGAGTCCGTCCTGGATCTCCGCCAGCGTTCGATGCCGTACTGCGATGGTGTCGTCCACGGCTCGACTCTGCACGTACCCGAAAGTGAATTCCAAGCCGTTTTCCCGAGGGAAAGAATGATCACGTGACGATCCGGGTGCTTCTCGCCGATGACCAGGCCCTGCTGCGGGCGACGTTCCGCCTGCTGTTGGACGCCGAACCGGACATCGACGTCGTCGGCGAGGCCGGCACCGGCGAGCAGGCCGTCACATTGGCCCGCGAGGCGCGCGCCGACGTCATCCTGATGGACATCCGGATGCCGGACATGGACGGCATCGAGGCCACCGCGCGGATCACCGCCGACGACGATCTGGCCGGTGTCCGGGTGCTGGTCCTGACCACCTTCGAGACCGACGAGTTCGTGGTGGCGGCGATCCGGGCCGGCGCGAGCGGTTTCCTGGGCAAGGGCGTCAACCCCGAAGACCTTCTCCAGGCGGTACGGACGGTGGCCGCCGGCGAATCGCTGCTGTCACCGAGCGCCACGACGGCGTTGATCGGACGCTTCCTGGCCCAGCCGGATCCGGCGCTGGTGGCCGTCGCGGCGGCGCTCGGCGAGCTGACCGTCCGGGAGCGGGAGATCACCGCCATGGTCGGCGCGGGCCTGTCCAACACCGAGATCGCCGACCGTCTGACGATCAGTGTCGCCACCGCGAAGACGCACGTGAACCGGGCGATGATGAAGACCGGCGCCCGCGACCGGGCCCAGCTGGTGATCTTCGCGTACGAGAACGGCCTGGTCCGGGCGGGCACCAGGTGAACGGCGCCGGCCGGTACGCGTGGCGGGTCTGGGGGCCGCCGCTGCTCGTCATCATGATCATGATGGCCGCGGTCGCCTACCAGCACGGCCAGGTGGTGCGCTCACCGAGCAGCGCCCAGCTGATCCTGATCCTGACCGGCGCGCTGGCGCTGCTGTTCCGGCTGTGGCACCCACTGCCCGTCACGATCGTGACCGTGCTGGCCGGGGCCGCCCTGCCGTCCGCGGCCGGGCATCTCGTGCTCGTCGACGTGGCGGCGGTCGTCGCCTTCTTCACGCTCGCCACGCTGCGCGACCGCCGTACCGCCTGGATCGCCGGGGTCATCGGCGCCGGGGTGCTGACCGCGGCGGCCTTCCCCTGGCAGGCGGGTGGCCTGTTCGACCTGGCCAACCTGCTCCCGGCCAACTACGTGCTGATCGCGGTCGCGCTCGGGGTGGCCGCCAGCGACCGGCAGGCGCTGCTCGCCCGGATCGTGGCCCAGGGTGAGCAAGACGCCCGCCTGCGGGTCCGCGAGGAACGCGTCCGCATCGCCCGCGACCTGCATGATGTGGTCGCCCACCACATCACCCTGGTCAACGCGCAGGCCGGGGTGGCGCACCACCTGATGGGCGCCCACCCGGACAAGGCTCGCGAGGCGCTGGCCGGGATCCGCGACACCAGCCGCGCCGCCCTCGACGAGCTACGGGCCACGGTCGGGCTGCTGCGCACCGACGACGACCCGCCGGACAGCCTGCGCCCGGCCCCGTCGATGGCCGAGGTGGACGCGCTGATCGACGGGTTCCGGCAGGCCGGCTACGACATCCGGGTGACCCGCACCGGCACGCCCCGGCCGCTGACCGGCGCCGCCGGCCTGGCCGCGTACCGGATCGTGCAGGAGGCGCTGACCAACGCCGGCAAACACGGCACCGCCCGGCGGGCCGACGTGGTGTTCGAACACGGCGATGCCGGCCTGCGGATCAGCGTCGTCAACCCGGCCCGCCCCGGCCACCACGGCGCCGGAACCGGCCACGGCCTGATCGGCATGCGCGAACGCGCCGAAGCCGCCGGCGGCAGCCTGACCGCCGGGATGCGCACCGACGGAACCTACAGCGTGCAGGCCGTCCTCAGTCGTACCGGCTGAGTTCCTGCTCGTCGGGGGCCTCGAACTGGCGGCGCCACACGTCGAGGTCGGACCGCCGGATAGGTGGTTCCTCCCTGGCCCGCGCCCGGATGCGCCGCCACAGCTCCTCGTCCGGAACGTCGAGATACACCAACCGCACCCCGGCCCCGAGCTCACGCGCCCGGGTGCGGAGGGTGTCGCGTTCCGACCGCGCCCACGTTCCCCACTCGATCACGACGGTGTTCCCGGCGAGCAGAAGATCCTCGGCGACGGACCACTGCAGCGCCTCGACCCGCTCACGCATGGCCGAATCCCACAGGTTGGCGCCGAGCGCGGTCATCCAGTCGTCCGGACTGAGCCGCACACCCCGCCCCTCGGCAGCGATCTCCCGCGCCGTGGTGGTCTTTCCACTGCCCGGCAGCCCGCACACGATGACGAGCAACGCCGGTGACATGGCGCTCACCCTAACCGCCGGGCCGGCGCCCCGGCCGATCTAGGGTGGGAGCATGACGACCCTTGCCGGCCGCACCATCGCGGCCCTGCGCGGCGAACAGGACAACCTCGCCGGCCTCGTCCCCGCACTCTCCGCAGAGCAGCTGACCGGCCCGTCCGGGGCCGCCGAGTGGACCGTCGCCGACGTGCTGTCCCACCTGGGCAGCGGCGCCGAGATCACCCGAGCCGGTTTCCGCGCGGCGATCGGCGAGGCCGACGCCCCCGGTCCCGACTTCAACCAGGGCGTGTGGGACCACTGGAACGCGCTGAGCCCCCAGGACCAGGCCACCGGCTCGCTCGCCGCCAACGAGGCCCTGGTCACCGGCCTCGAGTCGGTTCCCGAGTCCGACCACGAAACCCTCCGCGTCCGCACGTTCCTGCCCGACCCGGTGCCGTTCGCCGCGTTCACCGCCCTGCGGCTGAGCGAGGTCGCCCAGCACACCTGGGACGTCCGGGCCGGCCTCGACCCGGCGGCCACCGTCGCCGCGGGTTCGGCCGAGGTCCTGGCCGAGCACCTGAGCGGCAGTCTGGGCTTCCTGCTCGGGTTCATCGGCAAGCCGAAGGAGGCCCCGGAGTCGGCCGTCGTGGAGATCAGCGGCACGCCGTACCGCATCGTCATCGACGACTCGGTCCGCCTCACCACCGAGACCCTGCCGGCGACGGCCACGTTCACCGGTTCGCTGGAGGCCGCACTGCGCCTGCTGTACGGCCGCCTCTCCCCCACCCACACCCCGGCCGGCGCCGACGTGACCGGCAACATCACCCTCGACCAGCTACGCGCCGTCTTCCCCGGCTTCTGAGACCGATCGTCGCGGAGGCGTCCCGGCGACGGACGCCTCCGCGCGGCCCTCGACCTCCCCATCGGACTCTCCTAAGGTGACGGTGACGCTACGACGCGTGACCTGCACTGGAGGTGGCCTTGCCGGAGTCGACTGGGAAACTGCGGCTGGCCCGGCTGGCCGCCTTCCTGCTGGCGGGCGGCTCGATCGTCTGGATCATCGCCCAGGTCGCACAGGGCCAGTTCGACCTGTGGGGACCACTCGGCGTGCTCACCGCCTGGCTGTCGCTGAGAGGCGACTCGGCGGACCGGCGCCGGCAGCGCCTCGCGCCCGGTCCGTCCACGGATGATCTGGCCACCGAACTCGCCGACATCCTCAAACACAAATGCCGAGCCGAGGTGACCGACCGGAAGCTCCTCGCGGAGTCCGGCCTCCTACCCATCGCCTGGACCGAGGTGGAAGCGGGCGCCCCCGGAGTTCCGGTCGACGAGACCCGGCCGGAGCAGCGGATCCGGATGCGTTTCGACGACGCGGCACGCCGGCTGGCCGAACTGTTCCGCAAGGATCCGACCGGCAGCCTGGTGGTACTGGGCCAGCCGGGCGCCGGGAAATCGGTACTGGCCCTCACCCTCCAGGTCGGCCTCCTGAACTCACGGGCCATCGACGAAGCCGTGCCCGCCCTGGTCTCGGTCGCGTCCTGGAATCCACTCGGCGCCACCCTCGACGAGTTCCTGGTCGACGCCCTGGCCCGGGCGCATTACGGCGGCAACCCCGAACATCCCCGGCGACTACTCGAAACCGGCCGCCTGCTGCCGATCCTGGACGGCCTCGACGAGATCCCCGAAATGTCGCGAGGCACCGCCGCCACCGCCGTCAACGAGGCGATCAACCTGCATGGCCGGCCACTCGTCGTCACCTGCCGCCTGGTCGAATACGAGGACCTGATCCAGGGTGGGGCACCGCCACTGCGCAAGGCCACCGTGATCCGGGTTCTACCGATCCGCCCCCGCGAGGCCGTCGCATACCTGACGCCGACGTCGCCCACCGAGGCTCTGGCCTGGGCTGAGGTCCTCACCGAGATCGAACGGCCCGGTGCGCCGCTGGCCCTCGCCTACTCGACACCGCTGATGCTCTCGATTGCCCGCGACGTGTACGGGCGTCTCGGCCGCGACCCGCGCGAGCAACTCGACCCGGCACTGGACTCGCGGCTCGCCGTCGAGAACCGGCTGCTGGACGAACTGGTCGACGCGGCCTATCCGCAGCCGGACGGAACGGAGCCGAACCGACCGCCGCCCGGCAGATGGCCGAAGGAGAAAGCGTCGCGCTATCTGCGGTTCCTGGCCCGCTACCTCTACGACGTGGAGGAGCGTGACCTGCGCTGGTGGGACTTCGCCTACCTCCTGTCCCGCTTCGGAACGGGGACCGTTCTGGGTACGGTGGCCGGCCTCCTGATGATGATCGCCACCTGGTCGTGCTTCGTGGCCGGCGGCGGAACCAGGGATGCGGGTCTCACCATCGGCACATTGGTCGGTTCGATGTTCCTGCTTTTGATCATGCTCAGCTGGTCGGTCGACGCCACACCGCCCAGCCGATTGCCGGTCCGGCCGTTCTCCCCGGCGACGATTCGGGAGGCGATCGCTGTCACACCGGCGCCGATTTCGGCCATTCTGGTCTGGGTCCCATTCGCCTTCTGCTCCGCGATCGCGATCACGGTGGTCGACGGCTGGTCGACCTCCACCACGTCTCTGTTCCTCGGATCGATGGGACTCGGGTCAGCGCTGTTGGTGGCGGTCACCATCGGGGTCGCGGTCCACCGTTGGCTATCGGCCGCGCCCGCCTCAGCCCGGCTGGACTCACCACGGGCCGTGCTGCGCCAGGACCGTGACTCGACGCTCGTCGGCTCGACCGCCGGCGGGCTCGTCGTCGCATTGCTTCTCGCCCCGTTGATGCTGACGACCGTCGTGCTCGGCAGTGTCGTCTACGGTTGGACGACCGGCGGCGCGGGCTGGCTGCGGGGCGCCCGGCTGCCAGACATCACCCGCGCACGTCTCGCCGATGCCGTGCCCGGTCTCTTCCCGTCGTGGCCGGTCGCGATATGGATTCTCATCGTGGTGCCCGGTCTGCTCACCTGCGCCTGCATGCTGGCGTCCCGGGCGTGGTTCCGCTTCCAGATCGCCCGGGCCGTTCTGGCGGGCCGACGCGTCCTGCCCTGGCAGATTCTTGGACTGCTCGAGGACGCCTGCACGCACGAACTGCTACGGCAGGTCGGCGGGACCTACCAGTTCCGGCACCTGCGACTTCAGGAACGGCTCGCCGACGATCAGTCACCCGCATACCGCGCCGAGGTGGAGGCGGCTCAGGCGCGGGCCCGGCGGCGGCGCCGGGTACTCGTACCGGCGCTGATCCTGACCTTCCTGGGCACGCTCGCCGTTCCGCTGACGGTGGCGCCTCGCGACAACGCCGACACCGTGTTGCGGCTGCCCTACGGCACCGCCGCCTACGACCTCCTGGTCAGCCCGGACGGCTTGAACCTGGCCGTCTCCTCGGACGACGGCATCCGGCTGTGGCGTTTGGACGGGGAACTCGAACCCGACGCCCGCCCCTACTTCATCGAGACCGCCGGCAACGAGATCCAGCACTACTTCAACCCGGGCGGTCTGCTGTTCATCGTGCACGACAAGGTCTCGTCGACGGTCGGTCCCAACGCGGATCCCGAGCCCCGCGAACGAGCGTGGCGCTGGGCCGCGCAGGGCTGGGAACCGCTCGGCACCCCGCGCCCACCCGCGGCCGTGATGCTCCTGAACGGCGGCGAACAGGTAGGCATGCTGTCCGCCACCGACGGGCGGGCCGACGCCACACTCACCGTCTACGCCGCCTCCGGCGGACCGGCCCGCTCGATCCACGGCCGTTTCGCCACCGATCTCAGCGACTCCGCTCCGCCCGAGTACGACTCCGACGGCGCACCCGTCGACCTCGTTCCGCAGCGGTTCGTGCTGGCGGGACAGGACAACGGCTCGCTCGAGATATGGGACATCGGGGACGACCACGCCACGGCGAAGGTGATCGCCGAGCCGGGCGGCGGCCCCAACGAGGCACTGCTGGATCCGTCCGGGCGATGGATGGTGGTGCGCACCAGGAACGGTGCGAGGCTCTTCGACCTGTCGCTGGGGACATCGGCCCCGCTGCTGTACCGGGAACCCGGCTCGGCCGACCAGGTCTATCGGGAGACCAAGTCGGAACTGCGCTTCGATTCGACCGGGACCTGGCTCGCCGGTTCGAGCGGAACCAGGGAGAACCAGTCCGACGACGACCGCACCGTGACCGTCTGGAACACGGCGGACGCCCGGCAGCGGGACTCCTGGACACTCGACGAGGACGTGCTCGACGTCGAGTTCGTCCCCGGTACGCCCGCGCTGCTGGTGGAGACCGCGGAGCAGGACTCGAACGACGGCACACTACGGATCCTGCCGGTGGGCGGCCCTGCGTCATCACCGTTGACGAACACATACGACCACTCCCTGTACCGCACCTCGCCGTACCCGGTCCTGGTCGCCGCACGACGCCGGTCGGCCGGGGCGCCGGACAAACGGGTCGACATCGTCGACGCGCGGACCGGCGCCGTGCGGCACACCATCGACCTGCCCGGCGATCCCGACGATCTCGATGCGTGGACGCCCCGCCCCGGTGACCGGGAGGGCAATCCGCCTCCGATCGTGGTGACTTCCGACAACGGCGACACCATGGCCTGGAACTCGGTCACGGCGCAGGAACTGGGCCCCGGCGGGCACGTCGAATGGGGCGGCCACCTGGAGAACCCGCTCGGGACGGTCATCGCCGGCTGGAACAGCGGCCGTCTGACGCTCTACGACGCCAGGACCGGCGCACGTGGGCCGCGCCTGGTCAGTTCGCTCCCGCCCGCGGACGACGCCAACCCCACCTTCAGCGCCGACGGCACCTACCTCGCGGTGTCCGCCGCGGGCGGAGCGATCCAGGTGTGGGATCTCGACAACTCCCGCACCATCGAACTGGAGGGACACAGCGGCGAGGTGTCGACGTTCGTCTGGGGCTGCCATCGGACCCGTGGGATGTTGATCAGCGCGGGCGCAACGGACTCCACGGTGCGACTGTGGAAACTGTGACCGGGACGTCAGCAGGCGGGAACCGACAGGTCCGATCGCCGCGACGGTCGGCGGCCGCGCGCCGTCCTGGCCGGCGGCACCGCGCCCAGTCACATCGGTAAATCTGACGAACAGACTGTCGTACCCGGCCGCTATTCTCCCGGCATGATCGAACGACCCAGTGTGCGCTGGCGGAACCGGATCGCCGCGCAGGAGGCCGAGGTCGCCGCGGGCACCCTCGCGCCGGAGAAGGCGTACGCCGCCGAGCTGTGGCCGGTGGCGTTCACCGCCGCCGTCGACACCGTGCTGGCCTCCTACGAGCAGGAGGTCGCCGACGTCGACCAGAGTTCCGACGAGGCCGTGTGGGCCGCGGTGGAGCGGGCCGTGGTGGGGCTCAACGTCGCCGACGAGTCGTTCGGGGCGATCGAGACGGGTGAGCGTGAGGACCTCGCCGAGTATCTCGATGTGGTCCTGACCAGCGCCGGGGTGGATGTGGCGGCGCTGACCGCCCGCGCCGGCCGGGACCGTGCCGAGCTGACCGACGCGTGGCGCGACTGGTGACTGGCTCGCATCGACCAGAATGATCCTCGAGGCCGTTGCGGTGGCGGCCCTGAGGAGTGCCGATGACCGACATCGAGGACCTGCGGGCAGCTGCCGGGCGGTTGCGCGGGCCGGCGGCGTCGTCGACGGCCGCGGCCCGTGAGCTCGGCTCGATCCTGTATGCGCTCGGCGAGCTCGAGCGGGGCGCCGGCCAGTTCACCGAGGCCGCGGCGACGCTCGACGAGGCCGAGACCACCTATCGGGGGCTCGGCGACAGCGTCGAGGTGGCCCAGCTCGTCGCCGACGTGGTGATCCGCCGGGCAAGGGTGCACGCCCAGGCCGGCCGCCCCCTGTCGGCGGTCGCCGATGTGCAGCAGGCGGTGCTGGGCTGCCTCGACCTGGCCACCGGGCCGCTTCGCTCGCCCGCCCGGCTCGCCGTCGCCCGGATCGTCGCGCACGCCGCCCATGTGCAGCTGATGATCGGCGGCGACCCCGACCTGATCGCCGGCGCGGCCGACTTCGCGCTCCGCGAGATCATCGGCGGGCTGGCACCCGGCGACGGGTTGCAGCTGTCCCCGGTCGACGCGGGCACGCTGGGGCTGGCCGGGCAGGTCGCCGCCATCGTGCACACCGCTGCCGGCCGCCGGCAGCTGGCCGAGGCGGCGCAGTGGCTGGCCGGGATGGTGTCCGGAGGGCCGGTCGCGCCGTCGGCGGACGAGGTAGCGCAGGTGCGTGACGGCCTGCCGACTCTCGCGTCGGTGCTCACCGAGTCCGGCAACGACCGCTATCTGAGCGTTCTCACCGCACCACCGACCGAGGTGCGGCTGCTGGTGCCGGCCATGCGGGTGAGCACGGGTGTCGCGGCCGCTTACGGCGCGGTACTGGGCAAGCTGCAACTGGAGACGAGCGGCTCGGCGGAACGCCTGGTCGGGTTGGAGTCGCACGCCCTGTTCGTGTGGGCGTCGCAGCAGGGCGAGTTCAACATGCGCCACCAGTTCGCGACGTTCGGGCTGGAGTGGCTGACCGCGGTGATCAATTTCGGCCAGCGGTACGCCGAGCAGGAGCTGTGGCCGGCCGCTCTCGACGCGTCGGGCTGGCTGACCGGCATCGTGGCTCAGCTCGCACCCTTCGCCACGTTCGACGACGGCGTGCGCCGCAACGTCGTGGCCGTCATGGAGTGGCAGGAGATGATCTTCAACTCCACCGGCGACACCGCAGCCGCGGCCCGGGTCGCCGAGGCCCGCGCCACCCTGAGCTGATTTTCCCGGCACCGTCTTCCCGTCCGCATCTTCCCATCCGCGGCGGAACTGGGCAGGCTGGGCGGCGGCCCGATACCCGCCAGTGAACGGAGAGACCGATCCGCATCGCCATCGCGCAGACGACGGTCACCGTCGACCCGGTCGCCAACGGCGCCGCGATCAGGGCGGCGCTGCGGCGGGCGGCCGGCGACGGCGCCCGTCTCGTGCAGTTCGCCGAGGGCGCGCTGACCGGGTACGCCGGCGCCGACAAACCCCACTACCGCGGCTGGCGGATCGACTGGGCGCCGGTCGACGACGAACTGGCCGCCACCATGGCCCTCGCCGGTGACCTGGGCGTCTGGGCGGTCATCGGCGGCAATCACCGCCTGACCGGCGATCACCTGCCGCACAACTCGCTGTGGGTGATCAACGACAAGGGCGAGATGATCGATCGGTACGACAAGCGCCTGCTCTCCCACGCGGAGATCTCCGGCCTCTACACCCCGGGCGAGCACGTGTGCACGTTCGAGGTGGACGGGTTCCGGTTCGGCTGCCTGCTCTGTATCGAGGTCAACTTCCCGGAGCTGTGGCGGCAGCAGCACGATCTCGGCGTGGACTGTGTGCTGTTCTCCACCTACTCCGAGGACCCGATCTTCGAGATCATCGCCCGGGGCCACGCCGCCGCCCACAACTACTGGGTCGGTGTCGCCGTGCCCGCCCAGTGCGCCCCGGCCGGTTCGTCGGCGCTGATCGGCCCGCACGGCTACCTGCTGCGCCGGGCCGACCCGGACCGGCCCGACGTGATCTGCGTGGACCTGGACCGCACCGACCCCGACCTGGACTCCGCCCTCAACAAGGCCCGCCCGTGGCGAGCCACCGCCCGCTCCGGCGACGTCTACGCCGCCCGCCGGGTCACCGACGCCCGCAGCCTCGACCGGACCCGCCCATGATGCCGGAACCGTCCCGGCGGGCCTCCGCAATGCGCCCGGGGCGACGGCCGTGAGGCGTGTTGCGGTGCTGGTCGCGTTCGTCGTGGCGGCGGTGCTCGGGCCGGGCACGCCGGCGGCCGCCGCGCTGCCGGACGAGCTCGCGCATGTCGGCGACGCCCGCCAGGTGATCGCGGTGTCCGGGCGGAGCTGGACGTCGACGTATGCCACGGTTCGCGCCTATCAGCGTGGGACGGACGGCCGCTGGCGGCAGAGGTTCGCCACGATGAACGCCCGCACCGGTTACGGCGGCTGGAAGTGGGCTGCGAGCCGGCGCCAGGACACCGGTCAGACCCCGGCCGGGACCTTCACCCTGACCCAGGCCTTCGGGGTCCGGGCCGACCCGGGGACACGGTTGCCGTACCGCAAGGTCGACGGCAACGACTACTGGGCCGGCGACAACCGGGACGCGAAGACGTACAACCTCTTCCAGCCGTCCGCTTCGAAGACCCGCACCTGGCGCATCTCGCAGTCGGAGCGCCTCGCCGCCTATCCCCGGCAATACGCCCACGCCGTCGTGATCAATTTCAACCGACCTTCGGGGGTACGGTGGGACGCCACCCGAAAGCAGTACGTGGCCACCAAGAGGGCGGATACGCGTCTCGGCTCGGCGATCTTCCTGCACGCCAGTGGCAGCGGCTCGACGGCCGGCTGCGTGTCGGTGAGCCGGGCGAACCTGGTCCACCTGCTGCGCTGGCTGGATCCGGCCGCCAAGCCCCGGATCGTGATGGCCCCGGCGTCGGCGATCAGACGGGCCTGACCGTCACGAGGTGAGGTGGCGTTCGAGCCGGCTGAGCAGGTCGGCGCACTGCCGGGCCGCCTCGATGTCGTCGCCCAGCACCCCGGCGAGCTCCCTGGTCCACCCCTCCCGCAGGACCTGGAGGTTGGTCTCGGCGAGCTCGGTCGGATGCACCGCGACGCCACGGCCGGCGGTGGCCGTACGCAGGATCATGCCTTTGCTCTCGAGGGCGCGAAGCGCTGTGCTGACGTTGGTGCGCTGCAATCTGGTGCGCCGGGCGATCTCGCTGGGCGCCGCCCCGGGGTAGAGGTCCACCACCCGCATGACCTGCCGTTCGGTTTCAGTCATCGGGACCACGTGGGGGGCGTCCTCCGGGGTCCGGGCGCGCACCAGCCGGCCGACGTTGAGGATCAGGTCGGCCAGGTCGGCCAGCACGGCGTCGTCAGAGGGCATGGCCCTACCGTAGTGGATTATGCAAGGATAATTATGTGCACATAACAAAGCGCCGGACGCAGCTTGCTCTCGTGCTCGGCTCGCTGAGCGCCTTCGGCGCGCTCACCATCGACATGTACCTGCCGGCCATGCCCGGGATGGCCGGTGAGCTGCACACCAGCGCGCTCCAGGTGCAGCTCACGCTGACCGTGTTCGTCGTCGGCCTCGCCGTGGGCCAGGTGATCGTCGGCCCGCTGTCGGACGCCTGGGGCCGGCGCCGGCCGCTGCTGATCGGGATGGCGCTGTATGTGGCCGGGTCGCTCTGGTGCGCTCTCGCCCCTTCGGTCGGCTGGCTGCTGACCGGCCGGGTGCTGCAGTCGCTCGGCGCGGCCGCGGGCACCGTCCTGGCCCGGGCCGTCGTCCGCGACCTGTTCGAGGGCACCGCGATGACCCGCTTCTTCTCCACCCTGATGGTGGTCAACGGTGTCGCCCCGATCGTGGCGCCGGTGATCGGCGGTCAGCTGCTGACCTTCACCACCTGGCGGGCGGTCTTCCAGGTGCTGGCCGCCGTCGGCGTGATCCTGCTGGTCGCGGTCACGTTCACGCTGCCCGAGTCGCTGCCCGCCGACCGCCGGGCGCCGGCCGATCCGCGGGCCACCCTGCGCACCTTCCGCACCCTCGGCACCGACCGCCACTACCTGCGGTATGTGCTGGCGGCCGCGCTGATGTTCGCCGCCGTGTTCGCGTACATCTCGGGCTCGTCGTTCGTCCTCCAGGACGGTTACCGGCTGACGGCCCAGCAGTTCAGCGTCGTGTTCGGCGTCAACGGCCTCGGCATCGTGGTGTTCGGCCAGGTCAACGGCCTGCTGGTGGGCCGGGTCGCCGACGAGCACACGCTGCTGCGGGTCGCCCTGGCGGTCGCCACCCTGGGCTCGGCCGGTGTCCTGGCCAGTGCGGTCCTGGCGCTGCCGCTGCCGGTGCTGCTGATCTCCCTGTTCACGGTGGTGTCGATGCTCGGCATCGTGCTCGCCGACGCCACGTCGCTGGCCCTGGCCGGCCACGGTTCCGCCGCGGGCGCCGCCTCGTCGTTACAGGGCCTGCTCCAGTTCCTGGTCGGCAGCCTCGCCGCCGCCGCGATGAGCCTGTCCGGCCATGTGACCGCGACCGCCATGGGCGCCACCATGGTGGTCTGCTCCCTCGCCGCCTTCACGCTGCTACTCGGTCGCCGCCCACCTCGATCTTGGGGACTTCCGGCACACCCTCTGTCCCACCGCACTCCACAAGATCGGCGAAATGAGAGCGAGCCGCCACCCCGCGATGGGGTGGCGGCTCGAAGGTGTCAGCCCAGCTTCACGTTGAAGATCGGGTTGGCGGCCAGCCTGCGGAACGCGGCCAGCGACGCCTTGGTGCTGTCGATGCTGATGTCGCGGTTGCCCTCGTCGTCGTTCTTGGTGTCGAAGTGCACGATCGCCTTGATCGCGGGACGCTTGGCCAGCTGCGGCAGCACGCTGTCGTACACGGCGGACTTGTCGGTGGTCCGGCCGATGCGGTGGTAGCCACCCCACTCGGCGACCATGATCGGCTTGCCGGCGTGCTTGGTGGTCGCCCACTCGTAGAAGCCGAGGCCGCCACCCTTGGGCTTACGGTCCAGCAGGTCACCGAAGGTGCCGAAGTGGTAGTAACCCTTCTCCACCGAGACGTACGAGTCCAGGCCGATCCAGTCCACCACGTCGTCGCCCGGGTAGAGGTCCTTCCACCAGGACTGCGCCATCCACTTCTCGTTGCCCATGTAGGCCAGCACGTTCACGACGTTGTCGGCGCCCTGCGCCCGCAGACGCTGGATGGTGTGCCGGTACATGGCGGCGAAGTCCTTCGCCTCCCAGCCGGAACCCTTCTTGGCCACGACATCGTTCTCCGGCTCGTGGTTGAGAACCAGGAAGACCTTCTTGTCGTACGCCTTGATGCGCTGCGCGAACGCGTCGATCCGCTTGTCCTGCTGACCCTTGGCGACCTTGGCCCAGTTCGAGCCGTACGCGATCTTCCAGTTCAGCAGCAGCACCCGCGGCTTGGCCGGATCGTTGGTCATGGCGATCTCGGCCTTGGTCGGGAACGGCTCGTCGCCCTTGTGGTACGTGTGGAAGATCGTCGCGGTCCGGCCGCTCAGCTTCTCCCAGTTCTTGTGCTCCAGGTCACGAGGCTTGCTGGTGAACCCACCGGCCGCGCCACCCCACAACACGCCGCAGGACGGCACGAGGTTGGCGTCGGTGGTGCAGTTCTCACCGGTTCCGGCCGCGGACGCCGCGGTCGGCGCCAGGACGGTGGTGACACCCGCGATTACGGCGGTCAGAGCTGTCAGGAACATCGGCAGCTTGGCGCGTCGCAAAAATCTCTCCCCCTGTTGTCCGGCCTCGTGTCGGCCGGGCATGTGAAAGAGATTCCAGGGTGGCGGTTGCCTGTCGAGTACCCGTACCGGTGCCGCCCGGTAGCGGGATTCCAGACCCCGGGCCGTACGACTCGCCACGGGTGATCGGACGCCTGAACCCCGGGTTTAGCGGGGCAGCCGGTAACCCTCCAGGTGTGGAATCATCCGATCCGTGCTCACTCGTCGTAGTGTCCTGACCGCAGTCGGCGTTGCCGCGATCCCCGCCGCCGTCGCCGCCGGCGCCCGGCCCGCCCATGCCGCCGACTTCTATCCGTCGAACAGTGCGCTCTACGCAGACCCGGAGCTCACCGAGGGAGTCCACTACTCGCGGCGCTTCCGGCGGCACGCCGCGCTCGACGACACCGAGGCGCCGGGCGCCGCCTACCCGGACACCGTGATCGTCGCGCTGCACGGCGGCGGCATCGAGGTCGGGACGTCCGAGCTGTGCCTGGCCGTCGCCGGTTACCACCCGGCCGGCGGCGCCACCGGCGGGCCGGTCTACGACTACTGGCTGTTCGAGGGCCTGCTCTCCACCGGCAACGGCAAGCTGCACGTCACCTCGTCTCACTGCGACGACCCGGCCGCGCTGGCGACGGTCGCCGGCAGCCGCCGGGCGGTGTCGCTGCACGGCTGCACCCCGGAGCAGGCGGGCCTGCCCACCGGCGCCGCCGCCGTCCTGGTCGGCGGCCGCGACACCACCCTGAAGGCGGCGCTGCTCCAGGCCTATCTGGCCGCCGGCGTCCAGGCGATCGACGCGGCCTCGGTTCCCGATCTCAACGGCGACGACCCGGCCAACATCGTCAACCGCACCCTGACCGGCGCCGGCGCCCAACTGGAGATGACCACCCCACTGCGTACGCAGATGTTCGGCGTCAACACCCGGGCCGGCCGGAAGAACTCCACGCTGCCCGCGTTCTGGACGTTCGTGGACGCCACCCGGCAGGCCCTCGCCGGCTGACCTTGCCGGGACTTGCGACCATCGATGCCGTGTCATTCCTCGGTCGGATAACCCCGTTCCTCTGGATCCTCGCCATCATCTGCACCATCGGCGTGATCTCCGAGGTGGTCGGCGTCGTGCAGCAGATTCCCGTGCAACGCGGGATCGACGCGCACACCGTGCGGCTCGACGGCACTTTCGTCGAGCTGAGAATCGAAGGAACATTCGAAGACGACAAGCATTTCATCTCGTACGCCTACAACGACCGTGGCTACCGGACGGCCCTGCGCGGCCTCCCCGGGAATCCGGCCGTCGGCACGAAGGTGTGCGTGGAGATCGACTCGACCAAGCCGGAGAACATCCGCCCCTGTGACACCCGGGGTGGTCTCGGCGACAGTCTGGCCGGCCTGGGCTGGGGCGGCGGCATCCTCAGCATCACCCTGCTGCTGTTGTGGGCCCACAACGGCTTCACGTTCGACTTCCCGGTCGGCTTCGACTGGCGCCCCGGTTCCCGGCGCCCGGAACGCCCCCACCCGTCCAGCCTGCGCCGCAAACCCACCCGCCGCGACCGCAAACGCGCCCGAAAAGCCGAACGAGAGGCCGAGGACGAACTGTTCCGCTGGTGATCAGCCCAGGTCCGCCGTCCACTTCTGACCTTGCCGCCGCGGCGTTAGGCTTCGATGTCAGGGCGAACGGGGGCTCGCATGCTGAACGCGCAGTTGTCCGCCGGTGTCGTCGAGTATGCGGACACCGGTGGCGACGGACCGGTCCTGGTCTTTCTCACCGGCGCGTTCGTCGGCGCCACCCTCTGGCGGCACGTCGTCGCCGATCTGCGCGTCGATCATCGCTGTGTGGTGCTGGAGGTGCCGCTCGGCGCGCATCGCATCCCGCTGCGGCCCGACGCCGATGTCAGCTCACGCGGACTGGCGGCGCTGGTCGCGGAGTTCCTCGACGAGCTCGGCCTGCATGAGGTCACCCTGGTCGGCTGCGACTGGGGTGGCGCGCAGGTGGTCGCCGCCCACCATCCCGAGCGGCTGGCCCGGCTCGTGCTGCTGCCGCAGGAGTCGTTCGACAACTTCCCGCCCGGGGTGCCGGGCCGGCTGCTGTATGTGTCGTCGAAGGTTCCCGGGGCCACCCTGATCGCGTTGCAGACGCTGCGGGTCCGGGGCCTTCGCCGGGCCCCGGTCAACTTCGGGCAGATGTCGAAGCGCCCGGTTCCCGACGACATCATGGACGCCTGGCTGGCGCCGGCGCTCGGTTCCGCAGACATCCGTCGCGACCTGCTCAAATACCTGCGCTCCACCCGGCCCGGCGAGTATCTCCAGGTGGCGGCGAAGCTCGGCGGTTTCCAGCGGCCGGGCCTGGTGTTGTGGGCCCCGGAGAGCCGGATGATGCGCCGGGCGAACGGCCCACGCCTGGCGCAGGCCCTGCCACGCGGCCGGCTGGTCGAGGTGCCGGACGGCTTCACCCTCCTGCCCGAGGACCAGCCTCAGACCTGCGCCACCGAGATCCGCGCCTTCGTCGCCGCTTCGTGAGCGGGGTCATCCGGCCCGGAGCCGGGTGAGCCATTCGGCGGCGAGGCGGCGGCCGTCCGGGAGACGGTCGTCGCGGTCCCAGCGCCAGGCGGTGACCATCGCCAGCGTCAGGGTCCGGCAGTCGTTCAGCAGGTCGGGGTCGGCTCCCGGGTAGTGGTCGCCGACCTCGTCAGGTGCGTGTGCGAGGTCGAACTCGACCGGACCCCGGCAGCACGTCTCCAGGTCGATGAAGAGGGGGCCGTCGCCGGTCCGGAGCAGGTTGCCGGGATGCGGCTCACCGTGCAGGACCTGCTCGGCGTGGCCGCTTCCGGAGACCCTTCGGCGCAGGCGCCGCAGTGTGCGGTCGAGCAGTTCCCGGTCGGTGTCGGTGAGGTCGAGTGAACGCCCGCGGTCGGCCACGAGACGTTGCGCCTGCTCGACCCGCTCGGTGAAGTGCGGCGTGGCGACGTCGAGATCCCGCATCCCGGCGTGCAACCGGTGGAGCGCCGCCGCGTAGCCGGCCGCCGGGATCGGCCCGGCCAGCGGCTCATGATGGGTCCACAGTGTGACCTCGAACCCGTCGCGCTCGTGGGCGCGCGGCGGCACACGCGGGTCGGGGGCCGCCACCGGGCTCCCCGCAGCGGCCAGACGTCGCGCGACCTCGACCTCGAAACCGGCCGCCGCCCCGGCCGGGGACACCCGGGCGAGCACGTCGCACGGCAGCAGCCGCATCGTGATCCGGTTCGACTCCTGGAGAATTGTCGTGGTCTCGGCGACCAGGCCGAACTCCGCGACGACCGACACGGCCACGGCGGCGGCACGGTCGGTGGTCAGCCGGTCGACGCGCACACGCCGATCGTAGGGGCCAGCTCTGGGTTCCCTGCCGCAACCTCACGAGATCGCGGCGGGTCTACCGCGCCGCGGTCGTCAACCGCGGCGGTCGGGAATCGATGCGGTCAGGTCCCAGCCTCCGCCGGGGCGGGGGCCGGCGGTCAGGCGGCCACCCAGGGCGGTCACCCGCTCGTCCAGGCCGGTGAGGCCGAAACCGGTGCCGCGTGCGACATCCGGCGCCGCCGGGGCGGTGCCGTTGTCGCGGACGGTGACGGTGAGCCGGTGCGCGGCGTGACGCAGCTCGACGGTGACCTCGCTGGCGTCGGCGCCGTGCCGTCGCACGTTCGTCAGCGCCTCCTGCACCACCCGGAACGCGGCGACCTGCACCTCGTGCGGCAGATCCGCAGGCACCTCGGGGTACGGCAGAAGCGTCACCACCGGCCCGGCCCGGCTGAAGCCGTCGACGAGACCCGGTAGCGCCGCCAGGTCACCGGCCGTCCGGTTGTTGTCCGCCGCCGTGCCGGGCTCGGTGCGGAGCACGTCGACCGTACGCCGCATGGATTCGAGCGTCTCCCCCGCGGCGCGTTCGATGCCGACCAGGATCGGGCCGAGACGCTCGGGCTGGAGGGTGAGCACCGCCTGCCCCATCTGCGCCTGCACCAGGATGCCCGTCACGTGGTGGGCCACGAAGTCGTGCAGGTCGGCGGCCATCGCGAGCCGCTCGGCACGACGTGCGTCGACCAGCGCGACCCGGCGGCGCCGGTACCGTTCGTCCATCGTGCGCAGATAGCCGCCCAGGCCGGAGAAGATCGCCGCCAGCAGCGCCAGCACCACGACCACACCGAACTGGTCGTCGAGGACTCCCGGATCCTCGGAGCGTTGCCGCAGCGGCAGCGCCACCACCGCGAGCGCCACCACGGATGCGACAGGGGCCAGCCGGGCCGGATGGGCACTACGGACGGTGATCAGCAGCAGGCACAGCAGCGCCAGCGCCTCCCCCGGCCCGCCGAGCTGCGGCCCACCGGACAGATGGTTACCGATGGTGAACGCCAGAGAGCCGGCCGCCGGGACCGCGGCACGCAGCTCCGGGGTCAGCCAGGATGGCCGCCGGGACACCGGCCAGAGCACCGCCGCGACACTCGGGACGAGGATCACCAGCGGCCAGAAGGCGGCGTCGGCCTCCGCGTTCCACACGGCGGTGTCGATGACGGCGAGGATGCACAGGACGGCGGTGCCGATGACCCGCGCGACGCGCCAGAACCCTTTGCGGGGCGGCGCCGGATCATCCTCGCCCTCTGCCACGTCGCCGATGTTACGCTGCCGGACCAGGGTCACGGTCGGAGTCGTTCAGTGAGCATCACGGTCATGGTCGTCGACGATCAGGCGATGGTCCGTGAAGGTGTGGCCGTGCTCCTCGGGCTCCAGCCCGACATCGTCGTGGTGGCCGACGTCTCCGACGGCGGGCAGGCCGTCACCGCCGCCCGCGAGCACGACCCGGACGTCATCCTGATGGACATCCGCCTGCCGGTGATCGACGGGCTGGAGGCGACCCGCCGGATCCTCGACGTCCCGCCGGGCCGGCGCCGGCCGCGGGTGATCATGCTGACCACCTTCGAGCTCGACGAGTACATCTTCGAGGCGCTGCGCGCCGGGGCCAGCGGATTCCTGCTCAAGGGCGCCTCGGCAGCCGATCTGGCGCAGGCGGTCCGGGTGGTCGCGGCAGGCGAGAGCCTGCTTTCGCCGTCGGTCACCCGCCGTCTCATCGAGGAGTTCTCGGCACGTCCGGCACCACGCACCCCCAGCGGTACGGTGGTGTCAGCGCTCACCGCACGCGAAACCGAGGTCCTGACCCTGATCGCCGGTGGGCTGTCGAACGCCGAGATCGCGTCCCGGCTGGTGGTGGCCGAGGAGACGGTCAAGACCCACGTCGGCCGGATCTTCACCAAGCTCGGCCTGCGTGATCGTGCCCAGGCGGTCATCGCCGCCTACGAGGCCGGCCTCGTCGTCCCACGGACCTGACTCGCGGCTTTCGTCGCAGTTCCTCGTCGTCCTGCGCACCTGACTCGCGGCGGCAGTCGCGGCTCCTGGTCGTCCTTCACGCCGGCTCGCGGTAGCACCGCCAGCTGGACGTAGCTCCGTGGAGCTACGCCGGATCCGGCTCTCCGGGGCGACGACCTCGGCCCCTTCCGACGGCGAAACTCTCCGGACCGACAACCCGGAGGAGCCACGATGACCGAGGTCCACCCCGTACTGTCCCCATTCACCCTGGCCGACGCGGTGGACCTGTACCGCGCCTACGCCGCCGATCTGGCCGCCGCGCGAGCCGCACAGCGGGCCCTGCTGGCGCCGGGCGGGCCACGGCTGCACCCGAAACTCGACGACATCGAGGCCGAACTGACCTACCTGCTGGTCCGGCGTCACCGGCCACGCATGGTGACCGAGATCGGCACCTTCCACGGCTGGTCGACGACCTGGCTGCTGCGGGCGCTGCGCGACAACGGCGGGGGCGAGCTCCGGTCGTACGACATCGTCGATCATGCCCGGCGATCGGTGCCCGCCGAACTCGCCGACGGACGCTGGACGTTCCACCACGGTGACGTGCGGCAGGCCGGCCTCACGCCGGGGCTGATCGACTACCTGTTCATCGACGCGGCGCACACCGCACCGTTCGCCCGCTGGTACACCACCGGTCTGCTGCCCCAGTTGCGCCCGAACGTGCCGGTCAGCGTGCACGACGTCTACCACGGGCGGCGGGCCGGCCGGTTCAGCGAGGGCCGGGTGGTGCTCGACTGGCTAGCGGCCCGCGGGCTCGGCCACTTCACGGCGTCGCGGGCCGCCGCTCCGGCCGTCCACGCGGAGATCCTCGCCGTCCGGCGGGAGCTCGGCCTGACCGAGCCGGTGCACCGCGGCGACCACAACCCGATGATCTTTTTCCGCCTGGGCGGGGCCTGACCGATGCCCGCGGCCCGTCTCCCCCGGCTCGACCTGCCCGGTTCCGTCGCGGCGACCGTCCTGCTGTGCCTGTCGTTCACACCGTCGTTGCTGCCGCGCAGCTGGTTCGTGCAGGGCGTCGTCGGTGGCCTGTGCGCGGCGACGGGATACGCCCTCGGCTGCCTGCCGCGTCTCGTGCTGCCGCGGTGGCGGGCCGGAGGCCGAGCGTGGTCCCTTTTCGCCAGCGCGGCCGTGCCGTCGACGATCCTGGCGGCGTGTCAGGGTTGGCGCTGGCAGCAGCAGGTCAGCGCCATGGTCGGGGTGGACGGCCCGTCGGCAATGACGTGGGTGGGCGCCTTACCGACCGCGGCGGCCGTGTTCGCCGCCCTGCTCGCGGTCGCCGGCCTGGTGCGCCGCGGCGGGAGGGCGACTTTCCCGGTCCGGGAACACCGTCCCAGCCCGGCGGGCCTCGCCCTTCGGGACGGCCGCCCCGCTCCAGTGGGCCTCGCCCCTCGGAACCTCCGTTCCGCTCCAGTGCGCCTCGCCCCTCCAGGACGCTGGAGCGGAACGACGGGCCTCATCCCTGAGGGACGATGGAGCGGAACCGCGGGCCTCGCTCTTCGGGGACGATGGAGCGGAACGACGGGCCTCGCTCTTCGGGGACGGCGCCATCCCGCGGCGGCCACTCTGGTCGTGCTCGCGTTGCTGGTCTGCATGCAGCCGCTCGGCGCCCTCTCGACCCTTCTGGACAGCCGGGTCACCGACCTGGCGGCACCGGCCGAGGCGACCCGGTCGGGCAGTCCGGCATCGCTCGTGCCGTGGGCCACGCTGGGGCGGGAGGGCCGGGCTTTCGTCACCGGCGCGCTCGCGGTGCGGCACGCACGCCCGCCGATCCGGGTCTATGTGGGCCTGCGCACCGCATCGACCAGCAAGGAACGCGCCCGCCTGGCCGTCGCAGAACTCCAGCGGACCGGCGCGTTCGCCCGCCAGGTGCTCTGCCTGGTGATCCCGACCGGAAGCGGCTGGATCGACGAGCCGACGTTGGCCGCCCTGGAGGACACCTTCGACGGGGACACCGCGGTCGCCGCTATCCAGTATTCGGCGCTGCCCAGCTGGCTGTCGCTGGCGGCCGAACCCGAACGCGCCGAGACCGCCGCCGGCGACCTGATCGACGAGGTCCGGCGCGGCTGGTCGGCCATGCCCGCCACGACCCGGCCGAAGCTGCTCGTCTACGGGCACAGTCTCGGCGCCCGCGCGGTCCAGGCCCCGTTCGGCAGCGTGGACCGCCTGCTCGACGAGGTCGACGGGGCGCTCATCAGCGGGCCACCCAGCACGGGCCCATTGCGCGAACGGCTGCTGGCCGGCCGCAGCCCGGCCAGCACCGAGATCGCACCGGCGCTGCCCGGCCGGCCGGACATCCGGTTCGCCACCGGCCTGGCCGGCCTGTCCACGGCGGGCGGTACGGCGTACCCCCGCGTGGTCTTTCTCCAGCACGCCACCGATCCGGTCGTGTGGTGGTCACCCGGCCTGCTGTCGCACCGGCCGGACTGGCTGCGCGAGCGTCGCGGCGACGGGGTCCTGCCGCAGGTCCGCTGGTGGCCGATCGTCACGTTCTGGCAGGTGTCCGGCGACCTGCTGACCGCTCAGGACGTGCCCGCTGGTCACGGCCACCGCTACGGCGCCGAGGCCGGTGCCGCCTGGCGACTGCTCACCGGCACCGGCTGGTCGAGCTGGACCAGGCAGGAGAGGCTCCCGCCTGGTCCGGGTGGTGACGCTATCGGCGGGGCGTGGTCGTCGGCGTCCCGATGACGGCCGGGGCGATGGTGATCTTGTCGACGTCCGGCGCGTACGCCTGCGGGTTGCCGAAGATCAGCGACCCGCCGGCGGTCGTCAGCGTGATCGGGATGGTCTTCTCCAGGAAGCTGTTCCACGCGTACGTGTACCGGAAGTACCCGTGCGCGCTGTCGCCACCGGTCTCGGTGACCTCCAGCCGCCGATCGATGACCTGCGGGTTGTAGTCGTGGTGCCCACCCAGCTCGGCGTTGGCATAGGACACCGCTACGTCGTACGGCCCGGGCTTGTCGAAACCGGGACCACGGACGATCTCGAACGTGTTGCCGGCGCCGAGCCCGACGTAGCCGATGGATTTCCCGCCGGAGGCGTTGCTGCCGGACGAGGCGGCGTGCGTGGTGACGCTGACGGCGCCGTGCCGGATGGTGTCCTCGGCCTCGATCGTGACGGCGGCCGTGTCGGCGGCGGCGACCCGGGTGGTGGTGAGCTGCTGCAGCAGGACGCCACGCTTCGAGCGGATCTCGATCTCGTTGACGCCCTGGCTCAGGTGCAGGCGCACGGTCGAGCGCCACGCGCCGGCCCGGGCCGCCGCCACCGTGGCGACCTGGCGTCCGTTGACGGTGACGTCGACGTCGGTGCGGCCGGTGCTGCGGTAGTCGAGGCCGAGGTCGTAGTAGCCGGTCTCCCAGGCCTGGACGTACGCGTCGGCGCGCTGCCGTTTGCCGCGGATCTCGGCGTGGCCGCGGGCCTTCGCCTTGTCGTAGGTGACGTGGGCGCCGCCGTAGTAGCGCAGCGTCGAGGCCGGGTAGGCGGTGGGCTCACCGTCGGTGACGTCGGTGAGCAGGAATTTGTCCAGGGTGATGTCCGAGTTCGGCAGCACGGCGACGCCGTCGAGACTGGCCCGCAGCGACAGGGTGTGCGTGCCCGCGGTCAGCGGGACGGTGAGCTCGGAGCTGCCGCGGTACTGCCAGCGCTGCACGTTCGTCAGGGCCAGGTCGGCGGTGTACTGGACGATCCGCGGGTCCGCGCCGTCGACGAAGAGCGCGTGCCGGCCGGGGACGCCGGGGGCGCCACCGATCACCTGGAAACGGTAGCGGCCGGTGCGGGGCACGGTGACCGTCCACTCGGCCTTCGAGGTGGGGCGGTTGAACGAGCCGACGTCACGGCTGCCGGAGGCGAGGAACTTCCAGCCGCCGCCGGCGAGCGGGTCCTGGTCGTAGACGGTGGCCGCGGTGAGCGCGGTGTTCTCGGCCTCGATCGAGGTGCTCCAGACTGCGGCGGCCACCGGGGTGCGGTCCTGCTCCGGGGTGATCAGCACCTGGTAGGCGGCGTATCTGTCGTAGGTGGGCACGTCCAGGTCGACGGCGCCGCGGTCGAGGCGTACCCCGTCGAGGACCTTCACCACCCGCGGCGTGCCGGCGACACCCTCGGCGCCGGACAGGGTGATCTCGCGGACCTCGATGTCGACACGTTTGCCGAAGACGTCCCGGTCCAGGCCGGACAGGCGCAGCGAGACCGGTTCGGCGCCGCCGCCGTACAGGACGGTGGCGCGCTTGTTGCGTTTGTCGACGGCGGCGATGCCCTGGAGCGTGTCGACGGTGTTCAGCGCGGGCGGCGTGACCGCGACGGTCCGGCTGCCCTCCAGGTCGCCGTACCACTTGAACATCCACCAGCCGGCGTTCGCCGAGTTCGTGCGGGCGCTGTTGTCGCTGAGGTTCCCGGCGTACGCCCAATAGGCGGTCTGGCCGTCGATCTTGAGGTCTTCCATGATGGACAGCCACTGGACCAGCTGGCCCGGAGTGCCCATGTCCCGGAGCATGCCCCACTCGGTGATGTTGACGTGCATCGGCGCCAGCCCGAGCCGCTTCTCCAGCGCCCGGTACTCGGTGTAGTGCGATCGGAAGGTGCGCAGGTTGTCGATGCCGAGCTCGTGCCAGATGAACACGTCCGGCAGGACGCTGTTCTCCTTGGCGTAGGTGAGGAAGTCGGCGGACCGCTCCGGCTGCCATCGGGTGTCGCCGGGGCCGCCGATACGGGCGTGGCCGAGGCCGTGCCGGGCGTACACCTGCTGGATCTTGTCGTAGGTGGCCTTCCAGTCGGCCAGGAAGGTGTCCTTCTGGCTGCCCCAGTTCGGGTACCAGTTGCCGCCGTCGGGCTCGTTGAACGGGATGAACACGTAGTCCTGCGGACGCTTCGAGGTGGTGGCGACCGCCTCGGTCACGAACTCGACCACTTCGAGGTAGTCCCAGATCCCGTTCGCCGGGCTGGTGTCACCAGGGCGGGTGCCGCCGTGGTAAGGCCAGTCCGGGTAGTAGTCCTGGACGTAGATGTACATGTCCTTGCCGTGCTTGTGGAAGAACCCGTCCTCCACCTTGATCGCGTCGCCGCTCGGGTGCTGGGTGCCGTAGGGCGCCTTCTGCGAGGTGTTGGTGATGTGCGCGCCGTCGATCAGCGCCTGGGTCGGCGCGCCGTCGTCGCCGAAGCCGTACAGCGTCCCGGTCGCCCCGCCCCGGAACTCACCGGTGCTCCGCCCGAAGTCGACGCTCAGCACATCGGCCGCCGCCGCGCCGGCCGCGGCCGGCGCCGACAGGACCCCGGCCGCAAGCGTGACCCCCGCAGCCAGCATGGCAAGCCCATTCACAGATTCTCCCCACTCCCGATCCGGTACGCACAGAGACGCCAGTCCATGTGACCGGTCACCTGGACGCGCCCTGGCAGTGTGACCGGTCACACGGATCGCCAGGAAGACTGCGTTACGGATTTGTTACCAGCAGGTCAGGTCCACGTCTCAGCGTTTCCACTCACAGCAGGGCCGCACGCGCCGAACAGGCCGCGAGCCGTCGCCCACAACGGTAAAACCGCTCGCATTCCAGCGGTGAGCGACGGCTGGCGGTTTCGGGCTCCTGACCGGCCACCGCGTCCGTGGTGTGCTGGCCGGGGTCTGGGTGCTGGCCACCGCCGACGGTGGCCCGGGCACCGGGAACGGCGTGGTGGGCGGTTACGCGAGCGTGGCGTTCGGCCTGGTGGCAGTGGTGCTGGGTGGCCTGACGCTGACCCGCGGCAGGTCACAAGGTGGGGAACACCACGCTGAAGAACAGGGCCAGCGCGATCGCCCAGATCAGTGAGCCGACCAGGGCCGTCACCCACGGCTGGCGGCTCTTCACCAGCAGGAACGGCGCGTGGATCAGGAACGAGAAGATCTGGCCGAGGACACCGGTCTCCCTGATCACTTTCAGCAGCTGGTCGGAGACCGTGTCCAGGTGGCTCGCCTGGAGCCCGGCCTCCATCCGCTGCGCCACCAGCCCGTAGTAGCCGAAGACGGCCGGGAAGAGCCAGAACGGCGAGATGCGCACGAGCGTGGTCTCGGACAGGCTGTCGAACGCGACCGTGTAGATCAGCGCGGCCGACCCGAGGCCCAGCACGATGAGGGTCGCGTAGAACACCCGCAACACGCGGGCCGCCGGAGTCGCCGGAACCACCGGGGCGGTCAGGACGGGCTTGTGCGGGTGACCGCACTGCGGGCAGGCGGTCGCCGCGACCGAGATCTGCCGACCACACGCCGCGCAGGCGGTGAACACCGGCGCGGCGGCGGCCGCCCCGGCAGCCGGCTCGTTCGGGCGGCGGCGCCCGGTCGCCAGGACCACGATGCCGCCGATCAGCCCGGCCACCCCGGCCGCGAGCAGCATGTTCCGGTTGTACTCGGCGTCCTGCTGACGCCGCAGGGTGCTCTCCGCGTACTCGCTGAACCGTTCGCGCTCCTGCGGGTCGGCCACGGTGCGGGCCTGGTCGAGCTGCCAGGCCCGCACCCCAGCCTCATCGCTGGCCTCCTGCCAGGACGTGATGCCGAGCAGGAGCAGCGGAATGCTGAGCACGAACAGCACGATCCCGGAAGCACGGCGCGACATGCATCTCCCCTAGGTGGTCCTTCGAGGCCACACACCGTATCCGAGACGCTCAACCGGCCAGCTTGCCCCAGATCTGGTTGCTGGTGCCGGCGCAGTCCCAGAGTTGCAGCTTGGCGCCGTTGCTGCCGTTCCAGTCCTTGATGTCGACGCACCGGCCGGAGGAGACGTTCTGCAGGGTACGGGCGGAGGTGAGGGTGAACCGTTGCACCGGGTTGGCGTTGCAGTCGGCGAGCTGGATCGGGGTGTTGTTGGTCAGGGCTCCGCCGGCCGGGTCCATACATTTACCCATCGCGCGTACCGTGCCGTCGGCTTCGAACGTCCATTTCTGGGCGGCGGTGCCGTTGCAGTCCCAGGTCTGGAGGACGACGCCGGCGGTGGGGACGCCGCCGGGGATGTCGATGCAGCGGCCGCTGAAGTTGGACTGGAGCATGGTCGCGCCGCCGGCCGGCGGGGTGGTGGTGCCGGGGTCACAGTCGTTGGCGGCGACGACGTTGTCGGTGTGTGCGGTGCCGCCGGCCCGGTACGCGCTGACCGCCGCGGTCGCCTGGGCGGGGGTGAGCACCTGCTTCTTGGCGTGGTAGACGTAGTCGACCGATTGCAGCCAGGTGCTGGCGCCACCGGTGTGCCCGGCCAGGTCGATGAACCACTGGTTGAAGTCGATCGACATGTTCTGCCGCGGGTAGACCTTGCCGGAGTGGTCGCCGACGAGCGCGCCGTCGATGTAGTACTTCACGTGGCCGGCGGAGACGGTGGCCATCACGTCGTGCCAGCCGTTGATGCTGCGCGACTGCTGGCTGTGCACGTTGTCGGCGTACCAGGGCTCAGCGACATAGGTGTACCAGGTGGTCTGGTAATTGATCGGGCCCGCCTCGCCCCAGCCGCCGTTGGGCAGGTATTCGGAGAAGTCCATCTCGGAGTAGAGCGGGTCACGCGGGGCGGCGAGCGGGGAGATCGTGTAGAAGGTCTGGTTCACGTGGTCGCCGTCGGCACCGGCGGCCGGGGTGTCCGAGAACTTGATGCGGGCCAGGTAGGTGCCCTCGAAGAAGCGCCGGTTCGGCTGCGAGAACTCGGCGTGCGACGTGCCGGCGGCGGTGCCGTCGGTGACCGCTTTGAGCTGGACGACCTTCTGCCCGTCGACGGTCGGGAAGGACACGTTGTCGGGCAGCCAGCGGGCGCCGCTCACGCCCGGGCCGCCGGTGTTGCTGCGGATGCTCCAGCCGCGGTGGCTCAGGGCCGCGTCGGTGCGTGACGTGTAGGTGAAGTCGTCGAAGAGCACGCCACAGCCGGCGGCGGCGCTACCGCTCGGGGCGGCGGCGATCCCGATGCCGGTCAGGGTGGCCACGGCGGCGGCCACGACCGTACCCATGACGATCTTGCGATTTGGGGTTGGTCCCATGGGGGTGGGCTCCTTCGAGGGTGAGGCCAGAACTGACCACTGGTAAGGGAATCGGCCGCTCGGTTACTGTGATCCGGACCAGTGGTATGCGTCAATAGACTGCGGGAAAGTTTATTTACAGTGGGATTCGGGGGACGCGATGCGCCGCGCTGAGGTGGCCGACCGGCTGCGGGAGCTGATCGACGCGCGGGCGCCGGGTGATCCCCTGCCGTCGGAGCGCTCGCTGTCCGAGTCGCTGCACGCGTCCCGGCCGACCGTGCGGGCGGCCATCGACGAGCTGGTCCGCACCGGCCTGCTGGTGCGCCAGCACGGTCGCGGCACGTTCACCAGCCCGCACAAGATCTCACAGGAGGTGCCCGCTTCCGGAGAGCCCGTCCCGCCCGCCGACGGCGACTGGACCAGCGAGATCCTGGAGTTCCGGACCGAACCGGCGGGCGCCCGGCTCGGCCGCCGGCTGCAGGTCTCCCCCGGCGCCGACGTGGTGTACGTCAGACGCCGCCGGATCGTCGACGGCGAGCCGATGGCCATCGAGCGGATCCGGCTGCCGGCCGTGCTCGTGCCCGGCATCGTGGCCGCCGACTTCGTCTCCGGATCGCTCTACCGCCGGCTGCGCGAGCAGTACGGGGTGAACCCGGCCGAGGCCGTGCAGACCGTCGAGCCGACCGTCACCGACGCCGACGAGTCCCGCCTCCTCGACGTGCCGCTGCACTCACCGGCCCTGCTGTTCGAACGGACCACCCAGGACGACGGCGGGCGGATCATCGAGTTCACGCGGTCGATCTACCGCGGCGACCGCTATCGGATCACCAGCCGTCTGCGGCTCGGCCCGGACTCGGGCTGAGCCACCTATGATCTGCCGCGTGCTGACGTGCAGGGTCCTGGGTCCGGTCGAGATCGAGGTGGACGGCGACCCGGTGCCCATCCGCGGCCCGCTCCCCCGGCGGCTGGTCACCGCGCTGGCCGCCGCCCAGGGCCGGCCGGTCACCGAGGACACCCTCATCGACATGCTGTGGGGCGACGAGCCGCCGGCCAACCCGCGGAACTCACTGTTCTCCTACGTGTCCCGGCTGCGCAGCGGGTTCGGCGCGGAGCGGGAGTCGCTGGTCCGCACCGACGACGGCTATCTGCTGCGCGTCGGCGAGCTCGACGCCGACCGGTTCACCGCCGACGTCGAACGCGGCCGGGCGTTGCTGGCCGAAGGGCACGCGACGCAGGCGGTCCAAGCCCTCACCGGCGCGCTCGGGATGTGGCGCGGCGAGCCGTTCACTGACCTTCCCGAACACGCCGTGCCGTACCGGGCCAGGCTCACGGAGCTGCGGACCGTAGCGGAAGAAGAGCGGTCGGCCGGGCGGCTCGCGGCCGGTGACGCCGCCGTCGTGGTCGGCGATCTGGAGGCTGCGGTACGGGCGGAGCCGTACCGTGAGCGGCGCTGGGAACTGCTCATCCTCGCTCAGTACCGCAGTGGCCGGCAGGCCGACGCGCTGTCCTCGCTGCGCCGGGTCCGTGACCTGCTCGCCGAGGAGCTCGGCCTGGACCCCGGCCCGGCCCTCCAGGACCTGGAACGCCGGCTGCTGCTCCAGGACCCGCGCCTGCTGCTTGATGCGCGCCCGCCGCGCACACCACGGCCGCTGTCGGCGTTCCTCGGCCGCGACACCGAGCTGGCGCTGCTGGGGCGGCTCACGTCCGTACACCGGCTGGTCACTCTCGTTGGACCGGGCGGCGCCGGCAAGACGCGGCTGGCCGTCGAGTTCGCAGCCGATCGCGCCTGGTTCGTCCGTCTCGCCGACGCGGCCGACCCGCTGACGGCGGTGGCCGGAGCGCTGCGCCTGCGCGGGACGACCCTGGACAAGGTCACCGCCGCCCTGGCCGACCGGCCCGGCATGCTGCTGCTGGACAACTGCGAACACCTCGTCGAGCCGGTCGCCGACCTGGTCCTGCACCTGCTCGCGCACTGCCCCGGCCTGCGCGTCCTGACCACCGGCCGGGAGCCGCTCGGGGTGAGCGGCGAGCAGCTGCTGCCGGTCGACCCGCTGCCCGCCACCGCGGCGATCGCGCTGCTCACCGACCGGATCGCGGCCCAGCGCCCGGACTGGCAGCCGGACGCCGCCGACACCGCGCACCTGGCGCACATCGCCGCGGCGCTCGACGGCATCCCACTCGCCCTCGAACTCGCCGCCGCCCGGTCCCGCATGATCGGTCTCGGTGATCTCAGCGCGATGCTCGGCGACCGGTTCCCCGCCCTCGGCACCGTCCCGCGTGGCGCGATCACCCCGCACCAGACGCTGGAGGCGGCGGTCGCGTGGAGTGTGGACCTGCTCCCACCCGACGACCGGGCGCTGCTGCTACGGCTGTGGCCGTTCGAGGGCGGGTTCCCGCTGGCCGCCGCCGACGACGACCTCGACCGGCTGTCCGCCCTGGTCGCCCGGTCGGTGGTGGCCGCCGACCCGGACGTGACACCGACCCGCTACCGGCTGCTGGAGATCATCCGGGCGTACTGCCGGGCTCATGATCCAAAACCGGCTTCCAGCCGGGAGACCCATGCCGCATGGGTACGCGAACTCGTCGCCCACTGGATCCCGGAGCTGTCCGGCGAGCACTCGCCGCACGCCATGCGCGTGCTGCACCGGGACCTCGCCAACGTGCACGCCGGCATCGAACACGACCTGACCGCGGCACCCGAGGCGGCGCTGCGTACCGCCTCGCTGATGCCCTGGTTCTGGTTCCGCAGCGGCCACACCGCCACCGGGCTGCGGCTGCTCGACGCCGCACTGGCCGCCGCACCTGACGCCCCGGCCGCCGACCGGGCAAGAGCACTGGGGGCCGGAGCGACGGTACGGTTCATCAGCGGCGATCTGGCCGGCGCCCGGCAGTGGCTGGCCCAGGCACACCAGGTCCTGCCGGCACCCGCTCACCGGGCCGAACGCATCGTCTACGCGCAGATCCACTACTACGACTCGGTCGTCCACCACGGGGCGGAGGACTACGCCACCGCCGAAGCACGCGCCCGCGAGTCCGCCGAATCCGCCCGCCGGTTCGGTGAGGAGTGGATCGTCCCGTCCGCCGAGGTGTGCCTCGGGTTCGCCCTGACCGGTCTCGGCCGCCTCGACGAGGCACACGCCGTGCTCACCCGGGCGATCGCCGACGCCACCGCACAACGGCAGGGCTGGGCCGCCGCCCTCGGCGAGATGGGACTCGGCTGGCTCGGCCTGAGCGGCGCGTTCCTGGGCGGCGCCGGCTCACCCGTCCCGCCGGACGAGGCGCTGGCCGCGATCCGCCGCTCGCTGCGCCTGTTCCGCGTCGAGGACGACCTCGGCAACCTGCTGACCTGCCTGTACATGGGCGCGCAGGCGCTCGCCCTGACCGGGCACCGGGACACCGCCGCGGTGCTGCTCACCGCGGTACGCGGCTACGCGGTCCGGCGTGGTCTCGACCCGACTCTGGTCAGTCCTCAGTTGACGGCGGCCATCGAGGCGATGCTGCACGACGCCGACTGGGCCGCGGCCGCCGAAGCCGCCCAGCACCTCGGCGAGCAACAGATGATCGAGCTGCTCGGCTGATCGGTTTTGTCGTACCCCCCGGCTAAGTTCATCCGCGTTCCCCCTCCTGCCGAAAGGTGGCCCGGATGCCGGCCGAAACGACGTATCTCGAACTGTCCGAAGACAGCGGGAGCGCCCACAAGTTCTACGAGGTGACAGTCGACGGCACCGACCTGACCGTCCGTTATGGCCGCATCGGCGACCGCGGCCAGGTCAAGCAGTCGTCGTTCACCACCGAGGACAAGGCACGGTCCGAGGCCGCCAAGAAGATCGGCGAAAAGGTTCGCAAGGGCTACGCCCCGGCGGTCATCGGCGGGCGGCCGCCCCGATCGGTGACCCGGCGGCAGATCGTCAGCACCCGCTCCACCGCCAAGAGCGCGCCGGTCCTGTGGCGTTACCGGTCCGGCAGCCCCGCGTTCGGCGTGTTCGTCGACGACGACGTCTGCATGGTCGGCAACGAGGCGGGCCTGATCACCACGCTCAACCACAAGGCCGAGGTGCAGCAGCAGTTCCGCCTGCCCGACGGGGTGAAATGCATCGTCGCCGACGACAGGTGGATCTACGCGGGCTGCGACGACGGCAACGTCTACGACCTGTCCGGCAAGGTGCCCCGCTTGGCGTACCGGATCGCGCCCGAGATCGACATCTACTGGCTGGACATCCACGACGGTGTCCTCGGTGTCTCCGACGCCAACGGCGGCATCTCGGCGATCGACCACGAGGACGAGTTCCTGTGGCAGCGGCCCGGCCGCGGCTCGTCGGCGTGGATGGTCCGCTGCGACGACAACGCCGTCCACCACGGGCACAGCGCCGGCGTGACCAGCTACGACTGGCGGACCGGCCAGGAGCTGTGGCACTCCGGCACCCGTGGCGCGGTGCTGTTCGGCTGGCAGGAGCGCGACACCGTCTACGCGGGCACGTCCGACCGGCAGGTGGTCGAGCTCGGCAAGGACGGCACACACCGCCAGAGCTACCGGTGTGACGCCGCCGTGTTCTCGTGCGCCGCCGCCGAGGACGGCCGGTACATCTTCGCCGGCGACAGTTCGTCCTCCATCTACTGCTTCGACGCCGCCGGCAACCGCCTGTGGAAACTCGCGACCGGCTGCGGCTCCGCCTACTCCATGCAATATCACGACGAGCGCCTCTACATCGTCACCACCGACGGTTCGCTGGCCTGCATCGACGCCAGCGAGCAGGCGATCCGCTCGGCCGTCGACGGCACGGTCCCCCAGGTGATGGACGTGAAGGCGCCGCCGCGGATGGCCGAGGTCGCCCCGTCCACCACGGTCGAGATCGTCCACGACCCAGCCGACGGCATCGTCGTCGAGTGCGTTGAGGAGTCCGGCCGCCTCCGCATCCGGGTGGTCTCGGCGGGTTACCGAAGCGACTGGCAGGTCCAGTTCCCGAAGGGCATCCGAGAGAACGGCACCCGCTACGTGGTGACCGGCATCCGAGAGGCATCGCGAGGCGGTTTCTACCGCGCCTACGGCGACATCCGCCGCCTGAGCTGACCCGAGGCCGGCACAACCCCGGCCAAACGGCGACCACCCTCGAGGGCAGCCAGGCCTTCGAGGGCGTTCGCCCCTTCAGCGGCAACCGACCCCTTGGCTGCCTTCTCCCGCGCGGCTTTCCGACGTCGGCCCGGTCATCGTGCACCTCGCCCGCCGACCCGGTAGGTCTGAACTCCACACCGAGCACCAACCGCAAGATCTACTTTCGGGTGGATGCCGGCCAGCCCGGGAGTGGCTACGTGGTTCCAGTCGCCGTCGGGGTTTCGCCATGGTCGCCGCGACGACAGGAGCACACGTTGGCCTTGTGTGTGCCCGGGTCGTCGCGGGGACGTGGACGAACGCACGCGATTGGCTCAACGTGTGCGCCCGCCCTCGCCGGGACAACGACCAGCGATCACGATCGGCCAATGTGTGCGCTGATCGTCGCCACCAGCGCAGAGCATCCGGAAAGCGCGAAGGTCGAGCACACGCTTTGCAGATCTTGCACGATTCTCCAGGTCAGGGAAGCGTCTTCAAGGCTTTCGCTGTGTCCGAGCTCGATCCCTCTGCCGGGCGATGACTTCGCGCCCGGCCTGCGGACTGTCGCACCAGTTACTCCGGCGACCGGGACACTGGAAACGAAATGTCGTGCTGGAAACTGGGAACGAAATGTCGTGCTTGCAGAGGATTCAGCCCCGGCCAGCCGCGTAGATCTTGCACGATTCTCCGCCTTCGCGGCGATCTTGCAGGTTTCTTCATGCCTGGGTGTGGTTTGTCGTGCAAGGTCTACTGCGCCGGGGAGACCTTGCAGCTTTCTTCCCGTCGGGACATGGAAAGGGCTGCAAGATCGGCGCGAGGGTGCAGAATCGTGCAAGATCCGCGGCCGGCGAGCGGCGAGCCACGGGCAGCGAACCGGGGTGCCAAGCCGTGCGGAACCAGGCACAAGCCGCCGAGACGCCAAGCCAGGGGGAGGCGTCACGGGCGAGGAGACGTCATTCGCCTGAGGGCTGAGTCTCATGAGATCTGTCAGTTTTGAGGTCCCGGTACATGTGTCACCCAGTGGCGATCTTGGGCCGGCTGGGTGGGACTTGCCCTCGACCCGCTGGACAGCCCGGGAATGCGGCCGGCCCGGCAGGACGCTGCCCGGCGGAACGCTGACCCGGCAGGACGCTGGCCCGGCGGAACGCTGACCCGGCAGGACGCTGACCCGGCCAGACGCTGACCCGGCGAGACGCTCGCCCGGCCAGACGCTCGCCCGGCCAGACGCTCGCCCGGCCAGACGCTCGCCCGGCCAGACGCTCGCCCGGCGGGACGCTGGCCGGGTGGGACGCTGGCCGGGTGGGACGCTGGCCGGGTGGGACGCTGGCCGGGTTTGGGTGGGTTTGCTTCGGGTCAGCCGCCGAGGATCACCAGTTCGGTTCGGCCGCTTGCGGTTCCGGTTTTCTGGACCATCATCAAGTCGGGGCGGGTGTCGGTGTTCCAGTCGGTCACCAGCAGGTCGAGGTGGGCTGACACGCCCGGCGCGGTGTCCACCACGGCCAGCTGGCGGCTCAGCTTGGCCGCGCCGTCGAGGACCCGCACCTGGGTCTTGCCGTCGGTGGTCGTCGACGTCCGCATCACCAGCACGTCGGGGTGGCGGTCGTTGTTGTAGTCGGTCACCGCGATCCGGCGGTCCGCGTTCGCCGGCTCGGCCGTGGCCGTCACCGGGAGCAGGTGGCGCTGGAAGTTCGTGGCGCCGTCGAGCACCTGCACCTCCATCTTTCCGCTGGCGGTGCCGGACGTCTGCGTGACCACCAGGTCGACCCGTCCGTCACCGTTCCAGTCGGCGGCCGAGAACCGGGACCTGTCGTCGGTGGCCGGCAGCGCCGTGGCGACGTGGTCGGCCAGCAGCCGCCGGAACGCCGAGGCACCGTCGAGGACACTCACCTCGGTGTGGCCGCCGGCGGTGCCGGAGCGCTGCACCACGATCAGGTCGGGCCGGCTGTCGCCGTTGACGTCGGCGACCGCGTACGCATGCCGGTCGTCGGTCGCGCCGAGCGCGGTGCTCCTGGTCAGCAGCAGGGTCGCGAAGCCGGTGGCGCCGTCCATGATGCGGACCTCGGTCTTGCCGGTGGCCGCCGACGAACCCTTGACGAGGATCAGGTCGGGTTTCTTGTCCGCGTTCCAGTCGGCGAGCGCCAGCTCGTGCCGCCCGTCGAGCGCACCCAGCTCGGTGCCGGTGGCGACGAGCGCCTTCTGATAGGGGCCGGACGGCACGGCGGGAGGAACCGGGGCGACGGGCGTCGGTGCAGGCGCGGGCCGGCCCCACAGCGCCGACACGATGAGCGACGCGTCGTGCGCCTCCGGCGTATAGGCCAGCGGGAACGCCGACCGTTGCACACGCTGGCAGATCGCCCCGATGTCGCCGCTCATCCAGCTGTCACCCGGGTACTTGCGCAGCATCGAGTCGAGGAACGCGTTCGTGGCGTACACCGGGTCGAGCAGCTGGTCGGGCCGCCCCCACCCTTGCGAGGGCCGCTGCTGGAACAGGCCGAGGCTGTCGTGGTCGTAGGCGACCGCATGGTTGTGCAGGGTGCTCTCGGCGATGGCCGTGGTCAGCGCGATGACCGCGGCGCGGGGCCCGAGCCCGCGGGCCTGCACGGTGTCGATGATCGCCCGGGCGCAGGTGATGCTGCGGCCGCTGACCGCCGGGCCGAGCCGTCGCCCGTTCATCGCCGGCCGGAGCTGGTCGGCGACCGATTCGTCGGCGGCCGTGGTCACACCCGGCTGGCACGGGGCGAGCGCGCTCTGGTGCGGTGGCCGCGCCGTGACAGCCGGCCCAACAGCCTGTGCCGTGGTGGGCGGATAGAGGACCGCCGCCGCGATCGTCGCCGCGGAGAAGCCCGCTCGCCGTGCCCGTTTCGATGCCATGTAGTACCCGACCCCCGTCGTCGAACCACCTGCCGCCCTAATCTGCCACACATCCCCGTTCACCCGAAAGGCGTAGAGCGGGGCGCGAGTCCGTTCTCGTAGGCGTAGACCACGATCTGCACGCGGTCCCGGAGTTCGAGTTTGGCGAGCAGCCGTCCGACGTGCGCCTTCACGGTCGCCTCGGACAGGTGCAGGCCGGCGGCGATCTCGCTGTTCGACAGGCCCCGGGCGACACAGGTGAGTACCTCGCGTTCGCGGTCGGTCAGCCGGTCCAGGCGCTGGTCGGTCACCGGCCGGGGCAGGTGCGGCAGGGCGATGTCGAGCAGCCGCCTGGTCACGGCCGGGGCGACCACGGCGTGCCCGCCGACGACCGCGTGGACGGCGTTGACCAGTTCGGCCGGTGGCACGTCCTTGAGCAGGAAACCGCTGGCCCCGGCACGCAGTGCGGCGTACACGTACTCGTCGAGGTCGAAGGTGGTGAGCATCAGGATGCGGGCCGGGCTGCCGGAGCCGACGATCTCGCGGGTCGCCTCGATGCCGTCGAGGACCGGCATCCGTACGTCCATGAGCACCACGTCGGGCCGCAGCGCCCGGGCCATGGTGACCGCCTGGGCGCCGTTGCCCGCCTCGCCGACGACGGTGATGCCCGGTTGCGCCTCCAGCACCAGGCGGAGTCCGAGCGACAGCAGCGGCTGATCGTCGGCGAGCAGCACCGACACGGTCATCCCGGAACCTCCAGACTCGTGTGGACCCGCCACCCCGGCCCGTCGCGTGGCCCGGCCTCGACCCGGCCGCCGTACGCGGTGGCGCGTTCCGCCATGCCGGCCAGCCCGTGCCGGTCGCGGACCCCGGCCGGCCGCGCGACCCGGCCGGCCCCGTCGTCGACGACTGTCACCTCGACCGACTCCGGGCGGTAGCGCAGCCAGACCTCGGCCTCGGCCCGCGGCCCGGCGTGTTTGAGGGTGTTGGTGAGCGCCTCCTGCACGATCCGGTACACGGCCAGTCCGGTGCCCGGCCCCCACTCGCCGGGCATCCCCTCCCGGTGCAGGCTCACCCGTACTCCCGCGGCTTTGACTCTCTCGACCAGCGCATCGATGTCGCCGAGCCCGGGTTGCGGCACCCGGATGCCCGGCTCCGGCCGGGCCGTGCCGCGCAGCACCCCGACCAGCCGCCGCATCTCCCCCAACGCCTGCCGGCCGGTCGCCGAGACCTGGCCCATCACGTCGGCGGCGCGCTGCGGCGCCGACGCCGCGGTCACCGCGGCGCCGTCGGAGAGAGCGACCATCACCGCGAGATGGTGGGCGACCACGTCGTGCATCTCGCGCGCAACGCGCGCCCGTTCATCGGCGACGGCGAGCCGGGCCCGCTGATCGCGGTCCTGTTCCAGTCGCTGGGCGCGATCTTCCAAGGCCATCAGGTACGCGGTACGCGTCCGCTGGTTGACGCCGACCAGGACGACGGCGACCGTGACCGCGGACACCGCCGCGAACGCGCCCCAGGCCGGCCCGTCCTCGATCCGGTTGCCGAACCCGGGCAGCACCGTGATCACGGCGGCCGGCCACGCGAACCGGGCCGGACGGTAGCGGGCGACCGCGTGCAGGGCGGTGAGGGTGACGGCCAGCGCGGCCGGCGACTGGGCGCCCATCATCTGCGAGACGATGAACAGCCCGGTCGCCGCCGCGAAGACCAGGACCGGCGCCCGGCGGCGCCAGATCAACGGCACCGGGAGCACAGCCACCGAGATCCAGTCCAGCGCGTCGGTGGGTTCCAGGGTCGCGCCGGTACGGCCGGTGAGCACCAGTGCGCAGGCCAGCGCCACGAGAGTGGCGATCCCGGCGTCGGCCAGCAGCGGGTGGCGGCGGGCAGCGGACCGGAGGACGCTCAGGCTCACCGTTCCATTGTGGCCCGCCCGCCCGCCCGCTCGCGCCCGCCCGCTCCCCGGCACCCGCCCTTTCCTCGGCACTCGCCCCCTCCCCGGCACCGGCCCGTTCCTCGGCGTCGTCCCGTTCCTCGGCACCGGCCCGCTCCTCGGCACCGGCCCGCTCCTCGGCGCCGGCCCGCGAAGAGGTCACGGGTCGCGGCGCCACAGCATCGTCCCGCCTGCGGCCAGGGTCAGGACCGTCCACGCGACGACGATCAGGGCGGCCGGGCCCGGCGCCAGCATCTGGAACGGGTTGCCGGTGTCGACGGCGTACATCGCCTGCGCGGCCGCCACCGGCACGTATCGCACCACGTCGTTGGCGAGGTGTTCGGGCAGCGCGGGTTGCAGGATCGCCGGCAGCACCAGCATGGTCAGCACGTAGACGGTGATCGCGGCGGCGGTGTGCCGGACCAGCGCGCCGATCCCGAGCCCGATCAGGGCCAGCGCGACCGGGGCGGCGGCCGCTCCGAGCAGGGCCCGGGCCGGGATGCCGGCGTGCTGTCCGGCCGGGAGCAGCGCCTGGCCGGCGATCATGGCGGCCAGGCAGGCCAGCAGCGTCGCCGGGAACGCCACCAGGATCAGCGCGACCGCCTTCGCGAGCAGCACCGGCACCCGGCGGGGCACGGCCGCGAACGTCGCCCGGATCAGCCCCGAACCGAACTCACCGGTGATCATCAGGACGCCGAACACGCCCAGGATCAGCGAGATCACGTCGACACCCAGGAACGACTGCGCGGTCAGCGCGCGGGGTGAGACCTCGGCCCCGGCCGTACGATAAATGTTGATGTTGATCGCGATCGCAAGGCCGACGGTGATCAGCGCGGCGGCCGACAGCACCGCCCAGGTCGAGCGCAGGACGATCAGTTTGCCGAGTTCGGCGCGGGCCACCCGGGCGAACGAGATCCGGTGGGCGCTCATCGGGTGAGGTCCATGTAGGCCTGTTCCAGCGAGGCCCGATGTGGGGTCAGCTCGTGGAGGATCGTGCCGTGCGACGCCGCGAGCTCGCCGATCCGTTCCGCGGCCAGCCCCGCCACGACGAGCGTTCCCGCCTCGCCCACGGTGACCGTGGCGCCGGCGGCGGTCAGCGTGGTGTGCAGGAGGTCCGGATCCGGCGAGCGGACCAGGCACCGGTTCACGCCGGCCCGCGCGATCAACTCGTCGATGCCCATGTCGGCGAGCAGCCGCCCGCCGCCGATGACCAGCAGATGGTCCGCGGTCACCGCGGTCTCGCTCATCAGATGGCTGGACACCAGGATCGTCCGGCCCTGTGCCGCCAGATCCTTCAGCAGCGTCCGGATCCAGAGCACGCCGTCCGGGTCGAGGCCGTTGACCGGTTCGTCGAGGATCACCACCGCCGGGTCGCCGAGCAGCGCCGACGCCACCCCGAGCCGCTGGCTCATCCCCAGCGAGAAGCCTCCGGCCCGCCGATCGGCCACCGCGCCGAGGCCGGCCGCCGCCAATACCTCGGTCACCCTGCGGGCGCCGATCCCATGGGTACGGGCGAGGCCCGCCAGATGCTGCCGTGCGGTACGGCCGCGGTGCACGGCCCGTCCCTCCAGCAGCGCGCCCACCGCGCAGAGCGGCGCCGGCTGAGTCCGGTAGGGCCGGCCGTCGACAGTGGCCGTACCCGAGTCGGGCCGGTCCAGCCCGATGATCATCCGCATGGTGGTCGACTTGCCGGACCCGTTCGGCCCGAGGAACCCGGTGACCCGTCCCGGCCGAACCGTGAACGACAGCCCGTCGACGGCGGTCGTCGCGCCGAAGCGCTTGGTCAATCCCCGTACTTCAATCATGCGGCCGACGCTATGGGCGCTCGCGCCTGCCCGGGGAGCGCCTGAGGTCGCGTTCCGGCGCCCGCCGGCTACGACCTGGGTAGCATCCGGCCGGTCAGAGGATCGAGGTGACGTCGAACCCGAGCAGGTACGCCGCCGAGGTGATCGCGATCGCGATGACCATGGCGAACCCGATCAGCAGCCCGAGCCCCGCCCCACCGATCAGAACGGTCCGCCCCACCGTGAGCGAACTGTCGACGATCGCCCGCCCCAGCGAGGGGTACACGATCGGGGCGGACTGGAAGGGCGGGAGCTCGATGCGCTGTGCGTTCATGCCGAGAACGATCCACCCGCCACCTCAAGCCAACCTCCAGCGACCGTCAAACCCGGCGCAAACGTCGGGGCCGGTGTCCATCCAAGGGATGGATTCCCGGTTGCCGATTCCCAACACCCTTGTCGTTGGCCTATAGTCTCGTGCATGGACCACGGCTCGTTCACCTGCACTGATGTCGGCGCCCGGGGCACCCGGCGTCCGCGCGATCGGAGGGGTGACGTCATGCCGCCCACCTGACGAAACGCTCGGCCAGCTCGCTCACCGGCTCGTGGCGCAGCGGGCCCATCACGGCGTGCTCCAGCTCGTTCCACATGCGGATGGCCAGCTGCGGGCGGTCGTGACCCATGGTGACGATCAGGTATTCGCGGGCCGGGTCGCACGGCCAGGGCTTCAGGCAGCAGAGGCATTGGTACGACGTACGGTCCGCCTGGTGGGCCAGGCCCATCTCCTCAACGGTCACGACGACCACGTGCCACGAGCTCGGGCCGGCAGGCGATGCAGTCGAGCGTTCGCCCGCATCCCGGGCACCATCGGCCCCGATTTCGTCCGCACAGCAGTCCGGCGATCAGGCCGGTGCAGAGTCCCACAATCGCAGCGATGGCGAACATCGTCACTCCCGGGTGGTCGGTTACGTCGTGCGGGTTCCGATATTCGACGTTTCGGATTTCCGATGGCAACACTTCAGCGCTGTTTTCTCGATTCGATCAAGGCAATTCACCCCGATCGGCAAATGACCTATCAGAATGACGCTCGAAACCTTCCAATCGGTAACCCTGACGCCTCTCAGAACGAACAGGGGAACATGTGTCAGCATCCACCAGCGTCGGTTCCACCATTCCCCGCCGGACACTCGGCATCGCTTTGCGCAGAGCGCGCGAGGATGCTCAGGTCACCATGACCGACGCCGCCGAGGTGATCGGCCAGACCGTGCAGAGCCTGCGCCGGATCGAGCACGGCGCGGTCTCCACCCCCAAGGGCAAGGTCACCCTGCTGTGCCGCTACTACGGTGTCCCCGAGACCACTCGCACGGTCCTCGAGCAGCTGGCCGGCGAGACCAGGTCCAAGGGCTGGTGGCACTCCTACGGCGATGTCGTCCCAGCGTGGTTCGAGCTCTACGTCGCCCTGGAACAGACCGCCGACCGCATCCGGACCTTCGAGCCGTGGCTGATGCCGGGCCTGCTCCAGGACATCGGCTACATGGAGGCGGCGATACTGGCCGTCGAGCCGGGCCTGGGGCCGGAGCAGGTCGCCGCCCGCGTCAAGGTGCGCCGGTCGCGGCAACGGCAGCTGAGTCGCGCGTTTCCGCCGCCACCCCGTTTCGAGGCGATCATCGCCGAATCGGTTCTGCTCGCCGAATTGCCGGCGGGGGTCATGCGCGCTCAGATCTGGCGCCTATTGCAGGCGACCGAGTTGCCCAATGTCTCCTTACGGGTGATTCCACTCTCGGCGGGTTTGCACCGCGCGTCGGTCTCCGGAGCATTCGGATTGCTCGACTTCCCAGCTGAGAACGGAAATAGGCCACCGAGCACCGTCTACAGCGAGAGCCAGACCGGAGCAATTTACCTAGACAAACCATCCGAGATAGATGTATATATGGACGTATGGGCGGCCATGGAGAGAGCCGCACTCACCGAATCCCAATCGGTCGAGTCAATGTCACAAAGGTTGAAGGAGCTGAACGATCATGAATGCTGATCTCACCGGCGCGGAGTGGCGGAAGTCGGCCCGGTCCGGCGGCAGCGGTAACTGTGTCGAGGTCGCCCTCGACCTGCCCAACGCCGCCGGCCACGTCGCGGTCCGGCACAGCCAGCGGCCAGGGGCCGAGGTGATCCTCTACACCGACTCCGAGTGGGCCGCGTTCGTCGGCGGCGTCCGCGACGGCGAATTCGACAAGTAGTCACCGAGCCGGGCCGGTGGTGGGCGCCCGCCACCGGCCCGGCTTGACGTCGAGCGGCTTCTTGCGTACCCCCGGAAAAGCCGTAACGTCGACCCGACGCGGACCGTGACCAATCCGGGGGTGAATCGATCTTGGTGGCGCGTGGCTCCTGGCAACCGCCCCGGCGGGCCGACCACACCGCGATCGTGGGTTGCGACCTGTTCGTCGACGGGGTGTCCGTCGAGAGTCCCGGCTCGGCCGCCGACCTGGAACGACTGCACGAGAGGGCGCGGGAGCAGGCGGACGGCTTCGTCTGGCTCGACCTGCACGAGCCGACCGAGGCGGCGCTGACCCGGGTCGCCGGAGTGTTCGGCCTGCATCCGCTCGCGGTCGAGGACGTTCTGCATCGTGAGCAGCGGGTGAAGATCGAACGCTACGACGACGTGGTGTTCCTCGTGATCCGGGCCGCGCACTACGCCGAGCACGAGCAGTTCACCGCCACCAGCGAGATCGTCAGCACCGGGTTCGTCAGGTTGTTCGTCGGCCCGCACTTCGTGATCGCGGTCCGGCAGGGCACCGTCATGGAGCTCAGCTCGCTGCGGTTCGAGTTGAGCACCAGCCGGAAAAGGCTCGCCGGCGGCCCCTGGTCGGTGGTGCACGAGATCCTGGACCGGCTCGTCGACGTGTACAACGACGTCGCGGCGGCGCTCCAGACCGACGTCGACCTGATCGAGGCGGCCGTCTTCACCCCCGGGCACGACGTCGCGATCGAGCAGATCTACCAGCTGAAACGGCAGCTGTTGCGGTTCAAGGCGGCGGTGCTTCCGCTGCACCGGCCGCTCGTCGCGCTGGCCGGAAGCCAGTTCGCCGACCTGCCCAAGGAGACCCGCCGCTATCTGCGTGACGTCGCCGACCACCACGCGGCGGCCGTCGAAGAGGTGGTCGCCCTCGACGAGGTGATGAACGCGCTGCTCCAGGCCCGGCTGACGCAGCTGAGCGTGAACCAGAACAACGACATGCGCCGCATCGCCTCCTGGGCGGCGATCGCCGCGCTGGTCACCACGATCGCCGGGATCTACGGCATGAACTTCACGAACATGCCCGAACTGAGCTGGCGGTACGGCTACCCGAGCGTGACCCTGTTCATGCTGGTCAGCGTGGCCGTCCTGTACCGGCTCCTACGCCGCGCCGGCTGGCTGTAGCACCGCTGTCACGGACCGGCGTGCCAGGATGAGCGAATGCTTGTCGATCAGTTCGTCGAGACACTCCGGGTCGATGGCGAGCGGCTGGCCGGGGCGGCCGAACGGGCCGGCCTCGACGCCCCGGTGCCCACCTGCCCCGGCTGGCGGGTCACCGACCTGGTGCGGCACGTCGGCGGGGTGCATCGGTGGGCGGCCGCCCACGTCGTACAGCAGCGGAAGAAGCCTTTCGAACCGGATGACGAACGCGTGTTCTTCGCCGCCCCCGACGACGACGGGCTGCTCGACTGGTTCCGGGACGGGCACCACGCCCTGACCGTCGCGCTCGGCGCCGCCGATCCGGGGCTCGACTGCTGGACGTTCCTGCCCGCCGGATCGCCGCTGGAGTTCTGGGCCCGGCGGCAGGCCCACGAGACCGCCATCCACCGCGCCGACGCCGAGGCCGCGACCGGCGCCCGGCCGCTGTGGCGTCCCGAGTTCGCCGCCAACGGCATCGACGAGATCCTCAACTGCTTCTTCCAGCGCCGGCCGGAACGGCTCGCCGCCGACCCCCCGTTGAGCGTGTCGCTGCGCGCCACCGACATCGAACAGTCCTGGACTCTGAGGATGGAGAAGGACCGGCTGTACGTGGACGCCGGGCACCGGCCGGCCGGTCTGAACCTCACCGGAACCGTGTCGATGCTCTACCTGCTGCTGTGGAACCGGGCCGGCACCGAGGACCTGACCGTCGACGGCGACCCGGAGATCTGGGAATCCTGGCGCGGCCGGGCCACCATCAACTGGACCTGAGAGGCATCCACCGTGGAATCCCTGGCCACCGCGTTGTCCGCCGGCCCGGTCGTGCTCGACGGCGGCCTGGCCACCGAGCTCGCCGCCGCCGGCCACGACCTGTCCGACCATCTGTGGTCGGCCCGGCTGCTGCACGACGAGCCGGCGGCGATCATCGCCGCGCACCTGGCGTTCCTGCAGGCCGGTGCACAGGTCGTGATCACCGCCAGCTATCAGGCCACCTTCGAAGGACTGGCGCGGGCCGGTTTCGGCGACGACGTGGCGACGGCGCTGCTCACCCGGAGTGTCACGCTGGCCCGGGAGGCCAGGCAGCGCGCCGGCACCGACCGGCCGCTGTGGGTGGCGGCCTCGGTCGGGCCGTACGGAGCGATGCTCGCCGACGGCTCCGAGTACCGCGGCCGTTACGGGCTGAGCGTCGACGAGCTGGCCCGGTTCCATCGACGGCGGATGGGGGTGCTCGCCGAGGCGGGCGCCGACGTGCTGGCGCTGGAGACGGTTCCGGACGTGGACGAGGCCGAGGCGATGCTGCGGGTGGCCGGGGAGCTGGGGATGCCGGCGTGGCTGTCGTACACGATCGACGGCGACCGGACCCGGGCCGGCCAGCCCCTCGACGAGGCGTTCCGGCTGGCCGCGGGCGTGCCGGAGGTGATCGCGGTGGGCGTGAACTGCAGCGACCCGGGCGATGTGGCGCACGCGACCGGGGTCGCCGCCAAGGTGACCGACAAGCCGGTGGTGGTCTACCCGAACAGCGGCGAGATCTGGGACGCCACCGCCCGCGAGTGGACCGGCTCGCCGGGCTGGGGCCCGGAGCCGGTGCGCTCGTGGCTCGACGCCGGGGCGAGACTGGTCGGCGGCTGCTGCCGGGTCTCCCCGGCCCAGATCGCCGGCCTGACCGGCCACATGCGAGCCTGACTCAGCCGGCCGGTTTGCTGATCGCCTGGATGTACAGCTCGTAGGCCAATGGCGCCAGCTCTTCCTGCCCGGCGACCTCGGTGAACTTGATCGGCCGGGGCCAGCCGCCGCGGTGCCGGAACGCGAACATGGTCCGCGCTTTGGCGCCCACCACCTTCACCTGCATCTGCAGTGGAACGCCCATGCCGTCGATGCGGGCCAGCCGGTGCCACGGGATGGTGCGGATCACCCGGCCGGTCGGGCCGGTGGCGACGTAGCCGCCCGGATAGAGATAGATGGCCCGGCGGGTGACGTTGCCGATCGCGAGTTGGGCGAGCAGGTACGCGAGCCCGCCGCCGACGACGGTGTAGATCAGGACGACCAGCCACTCCGGTTCGCGGCCGGAGCCGGCCAGGTACATGACGATCGACCCCACCATGACCAGCAGGAGGGCGGCGACCATCGCGAAGTAGGCCCAGGTGATGACCGCGAAGACGCGGGCGTTCGGGTGCCGGAACCGCTGCACCAGCGGTCCGAAGTCGGCGGTCTCGGCGGCGTTGCGGACGCGGGGCGGAACGATCTCTGGCACAGGCTCTCCCGAGGGCGGCGACGTCGCGGCCAGGGTAGACACCGGCCGCCATGGGCCGTTCCGGCGAATCCGGAAGAGTGAGGCCTAAAGTCCCTACTTCTGCGGATATGCGCGGAGTTCGCCGACCGGCGTGATCAGCTATCTCACGTCGCGGCGCTGCGGTTCCGGTTGGTTGCTTGATCCGCTAGCGGTAAGGGGCGCTCAATAGCGCCTCTGCCGTGACCACCGCTGCCTCGAGTTCCGCCGAGGCGCGACGGTGACGGTGCCGGCCCGGGAGGTCTCCCGCCGGCACCGTCACTGGGGTCGCCCCCGTCCGCTCAGTGCCTGATCGCCGGAAGCGTGGTCAGGATCAGGTTGGGATCCTGTCCGGTGAGGTATCCGGCGCTGGTCACGTACGCGGTCGCGCCGCGGACCGCGACCGACGTCGGGTTCTGCAGGCCGTCGGCGGTGGTCAGCAGCGTGGTCGCCCGGCCGGCCCGGTCGATGGCGGCCACCGTGTTCTGCCCGACGAGCGCGGCGATCACCGTGCCGTCCCTGGTGATCGTGAAGTCGTCGATGCCGGTCAGTCCGGTGGCCCGGACCTCCACCGGCCCCGGCCGGCCGTGGCGCACCGGGATCCGCAGCAGCGTGCCCTGGTCGAGGTTGGTGGCCCAGACCGCGCCGTCGCGGACCTTGATGCCGTTGACGCCCAGGAAGCCGGTCGACGCGAGTTCCGGCGCCGACGACCACACCGTCGCCGGGCCGCCGGACTGCCGCACCGCCGAGATGGTGCCGTGCACCGAGTCGGTGATGTAGAAGGTCCGGCTGTGGTCGTCGAAGGCGAGCCCGTTGGGCAGGCCGTCGGCCGGCAGGGCGGCGATCCGCTGCGGTGCGCCGCCGGGCCGGAGCCGGTACAGGCCGGTCGAGGTGGCGTCGCCGCTGGCGTACAGGAAGTACAGGGTGCCGTCCGGGTGCCGGACGATGCCCGTGGTCAGGGCGAACCCGAGCACCGGCGCGCCGGCGCCGCCGGCCGGGGCGGGCAGCGTCGCCAGGATGCGGACCGTTCCGGCCCGGCTGATCGCGGCGACCTGGCGGGCGCCGGCGAACGTGACGTAGGCGGTGCCGTCCGGTGACAGCACGATGTTCTCCGGCATCTGGCCGCCGGCCAGATCGAAGTGCACCGCGATCCGGGTACCGGCGACAGCCTCGGCCGCCGACGCCGGGCCGGTGCTCAGCACCGTCACCACCGCGAGTCCCGCAGCGATCATGTTCTTGCGCATCTGAAGTCCTTTCGGGCGCACGGATTCGCCGCGCCCGGTCCGGGCGCGGTCACAGGGGTGTGGAAGTCAGCGAGTGCCGGCGGCGTGCATCAGCAACGTCATCGCTGCATGTGACGGGGAGCCCGCCTCGGTGGTGGCGACCACCACGTTCTGGCCCGGCTCGGTACGCAGGCTCTGCTGGGTGACACTGAGCAGCCCGACCAGCGGGTGCCGCATCTCGTACACCGGTTCGCCGCCGGATTTGACCCGGTGCGCGGCCCACATCCGGCTGAAATCCGGGCTCTTGACCGACAGTTCGCCGATCAGCGCGGCCAGCGCCGGATCGTCCGGGTGCTGACCGGACGCCATCCGCAGGGTGCCGACGACGGCCCGGGCCTTGGCCGCCCAGTCGACATACAGGTCGCGGGTGTGCGGGTCGAGGAACACCAGGTGCGCCATGTTGGGCCGGGTCTCGGCCCGCTGCGGGGCGCTGCGGTCGAGATGCCCGGCGAACAGGGCGTGACCGGCCCGGTTCCAGGTCAGCACGTCACTGCGCCGGCCCAGCACGAGCGCGGGCACCTCGCCCAGCGCCGTGATGAGCTGGCGTACCGCCGGGGTGACCCGCTCGGGCACGGCCCGGCGGGCGGCCGGCCGACGGCGGGTGCCGTCGGCCAGGTCGTGCAGGTGCCGGCGTTCGGTCTCGTCGAGGCGCAGCGCCCCGGCGAGGGCGTCCAGCACCTCGGCCGAGGCGTTCGACGACTGCCCCTGTTCGAGCCGGGAGTAGTAGGAGGAGCTGACTCCGGCCAGCAGCGCCAGCTCTTCCCGGCGCAGCCCGCTCACCCGCCGCCGGTCGCCGTAGGTCGCCAGGCCGACGTCCTCCGGTTTGAGCTGCGAGCGGCGGGTCTGCAGGAACTCGCCGAGCTGTCGTTTCGCGTTCACATCAGGAAGTATTCGGCGGTCCGTGGCCGCCAGCCACACCCTGCGAGGGAGACCCTCACCCGTTGCGGCGGGGCAGCTTCCAGTCCGGCCGGGGGAAGTGGCAGGTGTAGCCGTTCGGGATGCGCTCCAGGTAGTCCTGGTGCTCCGGCTCGGCCTCCCAGAACGCTCCGGCCGCGGTCACCTCGGTGACCACCTTGCCCGGCCACAGCCCGGACGCGTCGACGTCGGCGATGGTGTCCTCGGCGACGTGTTTCTGCTCGTCGCCGTCGTAGAAGATCGCCGACCGGTAGCTGTCGCCGATGTCGTTGCCCTGCCGGTTCAGGGTGGTCGGGTCGTGGATCTGGAAGAAGAACTCGAGCACCTCCCGGTACGACGTGACCGCCGGATCGAAGATGATCTCGATGGCCTCGGCGTGGCCGGCGTGGTTGCGGTAGGTCGCGTTGTCCACGTGGCCGCCCGTGTAGCCGACCCGGGTGGTCAGCACCCCGGGACGCTTGCGGATCAGGTCCTGCATCCCCCAAAAACAGCCACCGGCCAGAACCGCCTTCTCGGCAGCCATCGTGCACCCCTCTCGTCGTCGTGCCCGTCCAGCATGCCCGATCAGGTTCCCGGGCCGCCGCCGGCGTCGTCCGCACCATGGGAAACAGTGTTCCGGCGAAAACGTCGAGCGGATTGGCTGACGCTCGGTTTGTGTATCGCGACTAGATTGCTGTCATGTCAGTGTTCGACCGCGGCACGGAGTATCTCAGCGTGTTGCGAAGGTGCGGGGCGGCCACCACGGTGACCGACTCCGAGTTCACCATTCTCCTGACTCAGCGATACCGGCTGGGCACTCCCCTGCGCGATGTCGAATGCGAACTGGCGTCCGAGCACACCGAAAGCCATATCGCTTTCGCGATGGCGGCCGACAACGGTGAGCAGTGGTGGTGGGTCCGATGGAATCCGTTGGTCCACGAGGTCGCCGCCCTGGAGATCTGTCCGGCGGTGTCCGGGCCAGGCCAGGACGACTGCCTGCTACCGAAGGGTCATGCCGGCGGGCACAGCTTCGACTTCCTGCTCTGAGCGGTCAGCGATTGAACCGTACCTCCGGAAACGCCTTGTCCGGTCCGTCGAGCAGACGCTGCCGCCGGCCGCGCAGGTGTTGTTCGAAGAACGCGAGCGGATAGGCCTGCTGGATCCGGACCGCGCGGTCCGGGGCTAGGGTGCCGATCCATCCGGTGAGTTCTTCGTCGCTCATGCCGAGGATGTCGGCCAATTGCGGAATCAGCCATTGGTGATCGATGTATGACGAATGCACCGCCCCTTCGGCTCGCACGTCGAGTTTCCATCCGCGCAGGCACTGTTGCCACACTTCGTCGACACTCGGCTCGGCGTCCCGGGTGTTGTCGGCGGTCATCAGCATGAACGGTCTGTCGATCACGTCGACGGGTGGCTGCGCCTGCATCGGGCCGTCCAGGGCGAGCCCGGCCCGGACGCGCCTGTCGGCGTTCATTGTCACAGCGGTCGCGGTGGCGCCCTTGGACCACCCGGCCATGCCGACCCGGCGCAGGTCGAGGGCGGTTCCGAGACCGGCCGGCAGGGGCCGGCACCCGGCGTCGGGGTTGCGGCCGGCGACGATGTCCTCGATCCGGTCGAGCACGAAGCGGACGTCGTCGCTGTGGTCCCACGGCGTGTAGCCGATCTCCTCGGAGGGCACCGTGAGCCGGCCGTCGGGGAACTCGCTGTACGCGTCGTAGGTGGTGTCCACGGTGACCACGGCGAAGCCGTGACTGGCGAGTTCCTGAACGATGATCGTCGCCTCGGCGCGGGTGCTGTTGTTGCCGTGCGAGTAGAGGATCACCGGCAGTCTCTCGCGGGTCCGCAGCACGGGCGCGCCGAGGCGGGCGGCGGTGATCGGGGCGGCCGCGGTGTCGGCGCCGAAGTCGCCCGAGTCGAGCAGGGCCCGCCAGGCAGCGGTGGGCAGCCATGGCGCCCGTGGATGCGCGGAGGCTCCGGCCGGATACCAGACGCTGGCCATCAGATCCCGGGACCGGCCGGTCAGGTGCAGCGGCACGGTGCCGATGCGGTGCGGGCCGGTGGGCCGGGGCAGGGCGAGCCGTGGTGCGGCGGCTGCGGCCGGGTCGATCGGCAGCGCGGCGAGGGTGGCGGCGGCGAGCAGGGCACGGCGGGACAGGGTGACGTTCACGGGGCCTCCCGGATGGTTTCGACGCGTGCGATGAGCTGCTTCAACCTGTCGATCTCGGCGGCCAGCGCGGCGTCCCCGGCGGCCGTGAGGGTGATCCAGGTCCGGCCGCGCTTACCCTCGTACCCCTTCTCGATCTCGACCAGACCGGCCGTCTCCAGCACGCCGAGGTGCTGGGAGAGGTTGCCCGCGGTCAGCTGGAGCTGGGTCCGCAGGTAGCCGAACTCGACCTTGCGGGCCTCGTGCGTGATGGTCAGGATGCCGAGCCGGACCCGCTGGTGCACCACGTCGTCGAGCCCGGTGACCGGGTGTGCGCCGGGCGCCTCGGCGGTCATCGGCGCCACCGCCGGGCCAGGGCGAACACGGCCGCGCCGAGCAGCAGCACCACGCCGTTGAACACCTGCTCCGGGACGAAGGCGCCCCGGCCGTTGGCGCCCATCAGCCAGTCGGCCCGGATCGGGGCCAGCACCGCCGCGAGGTAGACGACGGTGAAGGCGAGCAGGCCGGGATTGCGCTCCAGCCAGGCCAGCACCAGCAGTGCGATCCCGATGGTGCCGGCCGGCGCGACCAGCCGGTCCAGGGCCAGCGTCCACTCCGCCTGTGGCACGGACTGCGGCTGGAGGTCGACCCAGATCCGGAACACGACCCAGACCACGACGTAGAGCAGGGCCAGGGCGGCGCCGGTGTACGCATACGGCAGCACCCGGGCGCCGACACCACGGGACCTGGCGATCCGCACATACCAGTACGCGATCGCCGTGTAGGCCAGCAGCAGGGCGGGCGGCCAGAACCAGACCACCCCGTCGCGGGACAGCCGGCACCAGTCGTCGGTGCACTGCACGTCCATCCCGTAGTAGTCGGCCGGGATCGCCAGGAACGTGACGACGGCCAGCACGAGCAGGGCGGCCCAGGTGACGCGCTGGTCGCGGCGCACCCGGTGGGCGAGGGCACGTGTGTCGGACAGCAGCCGGCGAGGGTCCTCGCCGGGCAGCGCTTCAGTAGTCATGCCAATAGGTTTCCATAACAAACCGATTGGCGCTAGTGCACCAGCTCCGGAGTGCGGACCCGCAGCAGCACCACCGCGAACGCCACCAGCCATCCACTCCACAGCACGTAACCGATGAAGTTGGCGAAATCGACGCCCGGCACCTCCAGCGGCGACACCACCCCGGCCGCGATCAGCACCGCGGACAACCCGCCGAGCAGTGTGAACCAGCGGCCGGCGATGGTCCCGCCGATGGCCACCAGCACGAGGATCGTCCAGGCGGCGGTCAGCGCGTACCCGAGGGTCTCGCCGATCAGCGTGCCCAGAATGTGGTGGGCCGTCGCGAAATCGTCGGTTGCCCCGTCAGCCGCGAAACCGGGCACCAGCAGCGGCCAGCGGGCCAGCCCGATCACCTGGACCACGGCGGCCGCGACACCGACCGGAACGGCCGCACGCATCGCGGCCGACCGGGACAGCCGCCCGACACCTATCGCGATCGGCGCGAACAGCGCGGCGGACAGTGCCAGCACGGTGAACCACCCGACGATCGCGCCCTGCTCGGCCCGGAACGCGGTGAGGATCTCGCCGACCGGCTTCTTCAGCACATCGGGATAGTCGAACACCGATCCGAGCACGGTGAACGCGACATTGGTCAGGACGGCGGCGAGGATCAACAGGCAGGCGGTCAGCTTGCGGTTCATTCTCAAAACCTTTCGGGGGGTACGGGTGAAGCCGCCCCCAGCCTGGCGAAAGGCGCTGACGCGGCACTGACGCGAGGCTGCGCCCGGCCCTATGCTCGCCTCGTGCTGACCGTGGCGATCCTCGGGCCGGTCGAGGTGCGCCGCGACGGCGAACTGCTCGCCGTGCCCGCCGGCCGGACCACCGAGGTGCTGGTCCGGCTCGCGATCGAGGCGGGCCGGCCGGTGCGGGCGGCCGCCCTCATCGAGGACCTGTGGCCGGGTACGGTCGGCGTCGCCCCGAACTCACTTCAGGCGAAGGTCTCCAAACTGCGCCGGGTGCTCGGTGATCCGGGGCTGGTCAGCTCGGACGGGCGCACCTACACGCTGCACGTCGACCCGGCCGACGTGGACGCCCTGGCGGTTCTGGACGGGCCGGCCGATCCGGTGGCGGCGCTGGCCATGTTCCGGGGCGAGTTGCTGCCCGCGGCCGGCGGGTGGGCCGACCCGTGGCGGGCGCGCCTCGAGGAGGCCCGGCTGCGGCTGACCGAGGAGAACGCCCCGGCGACCGTGGCTGAGCTGCGTGAACTGGTGGCGGCTCACCCGTACCGCGAAAGGTTTTGGGAGCTTTTGATCACCGCCCTTTATCAGGGCGGCCGTCAGGCCGACGCTCTCGCCGCCTACCGGGAGGTCCGGGCGCTGCTCGCCGGCGACCTCGGGCTGGATCCGGGGCCGGGCCTGCGCGAGCTGGAGAGCCGGATCCTGCGGCACGACGCCACGCTGCGCCCACCCGCCGGGAATCTGCCGGTCACCGGCGGCGACCTGATCGGCCGGCACGACGACCTGACCGAACTGGGCGCGCTGATCAAGGAGGAACGCCTGGTCACGGTGACCGGACCGGCCGGTGTCGGCAAGACCCGGCTCGCGATCGAGGTGGCCCGGCAGGCCGGCGGCGCCTGGCTGGTGCGCCTGGAGAACGCCCGCCCGGCGACGATCTGGCCGACCGTCGGCGAGGCACTCGGCCTCAGCGAGGCGACCGCCGAGATGGTCCTGGCCAGGCTGCACGGCCTCGACCCGCTGGTCCTGCTGGACAACTGCGAGCACCTGGCCGACGAGTCGGCCGCCGTCGCCGACCGGCTCCTGGAGTCGGTGCCCGGCCTGCGGATCCTCGCCACCAGCCAGGCGCCGCTCGGCACCGCGGACGAGGCCGTCCACGTGCTGCGGCCACTGCCGCTGCCGGATTCGATGGCCCTGTTCCGGCGGCGGGCCACCCGGCAGCGACGGACGTTCCAGGCCGGCGACGACGTCGTCGAGGCGCTGTGCCAGGCCCTGGACGGGCTGCCGCTGGCCATCGAGCTGGCCGCCGCCCGGGCCAAGGCACTGTCCGCGCCGGAGATCGCCCGCCGGCTCGACGACAGGTTCGCCCTGCTCAACGACCCGACGAGCCGACGGCCGGCCCGGCAGCGCACCCTGCACGCGGCCCTGACGTGGAGTCATGACCTGCTGTCGGCGGACGACCAGCGCGGCCTGTGGGGCCTGGCGTGGTTCGCCGGGGGCGCCGGCCTGGACGCGGCCGAGCACGTGCTGGCTGCCCTCGACGTGCCCGCTCCGCTGGCCCTGGACGTGATCACCCGGCTGGTCGACAGGTCCCTGGTGACCGTCGACGAATCCCCGGACGGCCGGGTCCGCTACCGGCTGCTCGACAGTGTGCGGGCCTTCGCCCGGCAGCGGCTGCCGTCGCCCGAGGTCGCCGGCCGGGCCCACGCCGAGTGGTTCGCCGCGGCGGCCGCCGGCGCCGCCATCGGGCTGCGCGGGCAAGATCAAGGTCAACATCTCGCTCTGGTACGGACCGAGCGCGCCGACATCGAAGCCGCGCTCGCCTGGACGGCTGCCCATGACCCGGCGCTCGGGCTGCGAATCGCGAACGGATTCGGGTGGGCGTGGGTGTTCCTCGGCGGCGGACGGGACGCGGCGGCCAGACACCGGGGCGCTCTCAACGCCGCCACCAGGCCCGGGACCGCCCTGGACGCGGCGGACGGAGCGGCGGTGCCGGACCGGGTCGAGGGGCTGCTGTTCACCGGCTGGTTCGAGGCGTCCGGTGGCGACCTGGCCCGCGCCGAAGCCGGGATGCGCGAGGCGATCGCCCTGGCCGACACCCCGCGCCTCCGGGCCCGCGCCCACCTGTTCCTGGCGTTCGTGCACAGTCAGCAGGGCCGCCCGGCAGATGCCCTGACCGCGCTGGCCGCATACCGTGCCCCGACCGCTCTCTCCACCGACCATTCCTCGGCCGCTCTCTCCACCGGCCGAGCCCCGGACGCCGACGCACGGGAGGGCGGCGCGGCTTGGGAGGGCGGCGCGGCCTGGCTGCTCACCGCCTGGGCCTCGCTCGCTCTCGGCGACGTCACGGCCGGCCGGCAGGCCTGCGTCGAAGCCGTCCGGCAGCTCGAACCGACCGGTGACGCCTGGGCCCTGAGTCACGCCGAAGGCCTGCTCGGCGGGCTCGCCCAGGCCGAACACCGGTTCGCCGACGCGGTCGCCCACCTGTCCCGGGCGGCCGACGCGGCGGGCGCCCTCGGTTTCGCCGCGGCGAGCGCCCTGCACCTGACCAACCTCGGCCGCGCCCAGCACCAGCAGGGCGACATCGCCGCCGCCAAGGCCACCCTGACCCGCGCCGCCGATGACGCCTACACCGCCGGCGACCTGCGGATCGTGGCCCTGGCCCGGGTGCGGCTGGCCCGCATCCTGCGCGCCGAAGGCGACCTCGGCGAGGCGGAATCCCAGGTTCGCACAGCTCTGCACTGGTATGCGACGGCCGGTGGCGGTGACGGCGAACGCCTGGCCGCCCACCTGTCCGCCGCCCTGGCCGCCGACCGTGGCGCCCCGGAGGCGGGCGCCGGACTGGATCAGGTCCTGGCCGCGGCCCGGGCCGCCGACGACACCGAGATCGCCCTGCTCACCCTGGACCGGCTGGCCCGGCTGCGGTTCGACCCGGAGCTCGCCGCCCAGGCCGACGCCCTGCTCCCGGCCGTCCGCCACCTGGTCACCGACGCTGATCGCTTCGATCGCTCAGCCGTACCCTCGGTTTCCAAACGCTTGGCGTAAAGCTCGCTGGAGGCCCGCAGCGTGTCGCCGTCCGCGGTTCGGATCTATCCTGGCCACCACCGCCCAGCCCAGTGCACCCGGAGTCCGCAGTTGACCAGTCCCGTCCGTCGCCTACGCGTCGACCAGGTCGAACAGACCCGTAACGGGCTGCTCGACGCGGCCGAGCGGCTGTTCGCCGAGCACGGCGTGTCGAACGTCTCCAACCGGCAGATCAGCGAGGCCGCCGGGCAGGGCAACGTCACCGCGGTCAGCTATCACTTCGGCGCGAAATCCGATCTGGTCCGGGCGATCATCGCGCGGCACGCCACGCCGATGGAACAGATCCGCAAAACCCTGATCGATGAGTACGGGCAGAGCACCGCCCTGCGTGACTGGGTGACCTGCACGGTGCGCCCGATCACCGACCACCTGATCGCGCTGGGCAGTCCGAGCTGGTACGCCAGGTTCGCCGCGCAGGTGATGACCGAGCCGACGTTGCGGCAGCTGGCCGGGGCCGAGTTCGGGGCCGACGCGAGGCTGCACACCGTCCACGACCGTCTGCACGCCTGTCTGCCGCACCTGCCGTCCTCGGTCCGCCGGGAGCGGGACAGCATGGCCCACACCCTGATCGTGCACTTCTGCGCCGAGCGGGAACACACCACCGACCCACCCTGGCCCGCCATCGCCGAGGCCCTGATCAGCGCAGTCGAGGGCCTGTACCGGGCCCCGGCCTGAACGGTCCACATCGGCCAGTGCGCTGGGCCACAGTTTAAGTCATTCAGTTGATTTAAATTGAGCGGTTCGGTTGGCTCCTCGGCATGTCCCCCACGCCACACCGCTACCGGCCCGAGGAGATCGAGGCGCTGCGCGCCAAGTACCGGGCCGAGCGTGACCGCCGCATCCGCCCCGACGGCGCCACCCAGTACCGCCGGGCGGCGGGCGAGTTCGGCTACTACGCCAAGGATCCGTACACGCCGTTCCAGGAGCGTGCGCCCCGCACCGACCGGGTCGACGCGGTGGTCGTCGGCGGCGGGTTCGGCGGGCTGCTCACCGGCGCCCGGCTGCGGCAGGCCGGCGTGCAGCGGATCCGGATGATCGACGAGGCGGGTGACTTCGGCGGCACCTGGTACTGGAACCGCTACCCCGGCATCCACTGTGACATCGAGTCGATGGTCTACCTGCCGCTGCTGGAGGAGGTCGGTTACGTCCCGAAGTGGCGCTACGCCCCGGGCGAGGAGATCCGGCAGCACTCCATGGCCATCGCGCGGCGCTTCGACCTGTACGACGACACCATGTTCCAGACCCGGGTCACCGAGCTGCGCTGGGACGACGACGACGCCGAGTGGACCGTCACCACCGACCGCGGCGACGTCTTCCCGTCCCGCTACGTGGTGGTCTCCTCAGGCACCCTCACGAGCCCGAAACTGCCCGGCATCCCGGGCATCGAGACGTTCCGCGGGCACACCTTCCACACCAGCCGCTGGGATCACGGCTACGACCTGTCCGGTAGGCGGATCGGTGTGATCGGCACCGGCGCGACAGGCATCCAGGTCGTCCCGGAGATCGCCAAGGAGGCCGGTCACCTCTACGTCTTCCAGCGCACCCCGTCGAGCATCGACGTCCGCGACAACCGGCCGATCGACCCGTCGTTCGCCGACTCGCTGAAGCCGGGCTGGCAGCAGGAGCGGATGGAGAACTTCCTGACCCTCATCACCGGCGGCCACGTCGACGAGGATCTGGTCGGCGACGGCTGGACGGCGACCGCCCGGCTCCAGCGCCAGATGCTCACCGGCTCGGTCGACAACACCCTGTCCGCTGAGGAACGTGACTACCTCGACGAGCTGGCCGACTTCCGCAAGATGGACGAGATCCGCGCCCGGGTCGACACGGTGGTCGACGACCCGGCCGTGGCGGAGCTGCTCAAACCCTGGTACCGGTACATGTGCAAGCGGCCCGGGTTCAGCGACCACTATCTCCAGACGTTCAACCGGCCGAACGTGACCCTGGTCGACACCGCCGATCACGGTGGCGTCACCGCGATGACCTCGTCCGGCGTCGTCGTGGGCGATCGGGAGTATGAGGTCGACTGTGTCGTCTTCGCCACCGGTTTCGAGGTCGGGATCTCCGGTGTCGTGTCCGGCACTCTGCCCGTTCTCGGGCGCGGTGGGATGCCTCTGCTCGGCCACTGGCGCAACGGTCCCCGTACCCTCCATGGATTTTGCAGTAATGGTTTTCCGAATCTTTTCCATCTCGGCTCGTTGCAGAACGCGGCGAGCGTCAACTTCGTGCATGTGCTCCAGGAACAGGCCACCCACATCGGCGCGCTGGTCGCCGAGGCCGGAAAACGCGGCGCGAAACGTATCGAGCCGACCGCCGAGGCCGAGCAGGCGTGGGTCGACACGATCCGCGCGCACGCGATGGACAATTTCCAGTTCCAGGCCGATTGCACGCCCGGCTACTACAACGGCGAGGGAAGGCCACGTCCGGTGAACAATTCGTTCGGTCCCGGCCCGGTCGTCTTCCACGACCTGCTGCGCGCCTGGCGAGCCGACGGCGGCATGGACGAGGTGCTCCCCGCGGAGTCGCGATGAGCGGCATTCTCAAGGCGCTGACCGGGCTGCTGCTGGCCCTGTTCATCTCCACCCTGGCCAGCACCGTGGTGTCCACCGCGCTGCCGCGGATGCTCGCCGACCTGGACGGCACCGCCACCCAGTACACGTGGGTGGTCACGGCGACCCTGCTGGCGGCGACCGCGGCCACCCCGATCTGGGGCAAACTCGCCGACCTGTTCAGCAAGAAGAACCTGATCCAGATCGCCACCGTGGTGTTCATCGCCGGGTCGGTCGCCTCCGGTCTCGCGCAGAACGCCGAGCAGCTCATCGCCGCCCGCGCGGTCCAGGGCGCCGGGGTCGGCGGGTTGCAGGCGCTCGTGCAGATCGCGATCGCCGCGATGATCCCGCCGCGCGAACGGGGCCGCTACGCCGGATACCTCTCCAGCGTCACGTCGGTGTCGACGATCGGCGGGCCGCTGCTCGGCGGGTTCATCGTGGACACGTCGTGGCTGGGCTGGCGGTGGTGCTTCTTCATCGGGGTGCCGTTCGCGCTGCTCGCGCTGGTCATGCTCCAGCTGACCCTGCGGCTGCCGGTGACCCGCCGTGACGACGTGAAGATCGACTACTGGGGCGCCGCCCTGATCACCGGCGGCGTCAGTCTGCTGCTGATCTGGGTGTCGTTCGTCGGTGACGCGTTCGCGTGGGGGTCGTGGCAGACCGCGGCCATGGTCAGTGGCACGCTGGTCCTGCTGGGGCTGGCGGTCGTGGTGGAGCAGCGGGTGCCGGAGCCGGTCGTACCCCCTCGGATTCTGCGGAGCCGGACCACCGCCCTGGCCATTCTCGGCAGCCTCGCGGCCGGCACCGCGATGTACGGCGCAGCCGTCTTCCTGAGCCAGTATTTCCAGGTCACCCGGGGGCACACGCCCACCGAGGCGGGGCTGCTGACGATCCCGATGATGGCCGGAATCCTGGTGTCGTCGCTGGTCGCCGGGCGGATGATCAGCCGCAGTGGCCGGCTCAAGCCCTACCTGATCACCGGCGCGACCAGCCTGACCGCCGGTTTCGCGATCCTCGGCCTCCTCGACGCCGGCACCCCGCTGCCGTTGATCGGCGCCGCGATGATCCTGATCGGCGCCGGTGTCGGCATGACCATGCAGAACTTCGTCCTGGTCGTACAGAACACCGTCGCCCTGACCGACATCGGCGCGGCGAGCGCTACCGTGGCGTTCTTCCGTTCGCTGGGCGGCACGATCGGGGTGGCCGTGCTCGGCGCGATTCTGGCCCGTCAGGTGGCCACCGGCACCTCCTACGGCGACGCCACCGGCCACATCTTCGCCGTCTCGGCCGGGGTGGCCGTCCTCGGCATCCTCGCCGCCGCCCTGCTCCCGCCCATCACCCTGCGCACCAGCCTGGACAAACCGGCAACCGCCGGGACCGCCAGCCGTCGCTGAACACCGGAATACAAGCCGCATTACCGCGCTGGGCGACGGCCGAGACCGCCAGCCGTCGCTCACCACTGGAATGCGAGCCGCATTACCGCGCTGGACGACGGCCGAGACCGCCAGCCGTCGCTCAGCACCGGAATGCGAGCCGCATTACCGCGCTGGGCGACGGCCGAGAGCCCGAGCCGTCGCTCAGCACCGGAATGCGGGCGGGTTTACCGCGCTCAGCGACGGCTGGTGGTCCTGAAGGCGCGCCGGAAGTAGACCAGCGGCGGCGACTCGCTGCGATCGGCGGCCAGGACCTGACCGAGGACGATGACGTGGTCGCCGCCGTCGAACAGGTCGGTCACCTCGCACGCCAGCCACCCGGGTACGCCGTTCAGGCGGGGCACACCGTGTTCGGTGGTCCAGTCCACGTCGTGGAAACGCGATGTGCCGGACCGCGCGGCGAAGGTGGTGGCGAGTCCGGCGTGGGATGCGCCGAGCACGTTGAGGCCGAACCGGTTCGAGTCGCGGACACGGGCCAGCAACTCGGAGGTGCGGGCCAGCGAGACCAGCACCATCGGCGGGTCCATCGACAGTGAGGCGAAGGCGCTGACCGTGGTGCCGTGCGGCTGGTCACCGGTCATTGTGGTGACGACGGCGACCGGGGTGGCCACGGCGGCCATCACCTCCCGGAAGTCGGCGATCACGTCGGCAGGCGGAGCAGTTTGGCCGCCCGCACGTCGAGGATCTGGTGTTTCTCCTCGTCGGACAGGTACGGCGAGTCCTCGATGTAGCGGACCGCCTCGGTCAGGCCGGCGAAGATGGCGTCACTGCCGAGCAGCAGCCGGTCGGTGCCGAAGCTGTGCTGAACGAGGAACATCACCTCCGGCACGTCCTGGAACGCGGTGTCGTACCAGAAATCCTTGAGCAGTCCCATCGGGTCGGCCCGGTCGATGGGCAGGTCGTCGATCCAGGAGAAGAAGTTGCGGCCGACGGCCGCGACGGCGCTCATCCGGATGCCGCGGAACATGTTCACCTCGTGGCGTTTCCACAGCAGCGGCAGGGTGCCGCCGCACATCGCGAAGATGAACGTGAGCTGCGGATATCTGGTGGAGATGCCGGAGAAGGCAATACGTACGGCCGCCGCCGCGACCTGGGTCGGGCTGCCGTACGCCATGTTGAGCCCCCACTCGGCCAGCCCCGGATGGCACGAGCTGTGCGCGCCGACCGGATGCACGTAGACGACCGCTGACCGTTGCGCGAGCGCCGCCCAGAACGGCTCGAACTCCGGGTCGTCGAGCGGCCGGCCGTCGAACGAGCAGGGCAGCGCGATCCCGGCCATGCCCAGGCCGTCGAGGGCACGGACGGCTTCGGCGACCGCCCGGTCCACCCAGGGCAGCGGCACACTGGCGAACGCCGCGAACCGGCCGCGGTAGCGGGTGACGACATCCGCGTACACGTCGTTGATGTGCCGGCAAGCTGTGGTGTCGCCGTCCGGGTCGCCGACGTGGGTGTCGAGCCCGATCGCGGACAGGATCTGCACGTCGACCCGGTTGGCGTCCATCTCGGCGACCCGTTCGTCCAGGTCGTCGCGCTGCCGCCCGGCGTGGGCCAGGTCGCGGCGGCCGAGGGCGACGAGCTCGTCGAGGTAGGAGGCGGCCCAGTAGTGGGCGTGCACGTCGATGCGCATGTTCAGAACCTCTGCGGTTTGAGGGCGGGCAGGACCTCGTCGCGGAACAGCGCGAACGAGGCGTCGACATCGGGCGGCAGTGAGGTGCCGACGGTGAAACGGACGTTGAGGTGCTGGATCTCGGCGTCGGCGTACGCCTGGATCTGTGCCGTGACCTCGTCCGGGGTTCCGGCGATGATCCAGCTCTGCACGTGTGCGGCGTTGCGGTCGGCGACGTCGGCGGTGGACAGTTCGCGCAGCGACCGGCGGTCGGTGGTGCGGTCCATCATCGGGTTGCGCCCGGCGAGACGTTCCGCGCGTTCCCAGGCCTCTTCGCTGCTGGCGCCCACGATCACGTGCCTGGTGACGAGCGATTTGCGGGCCGCGTCACCGGAGTGCCCGGCCGCGGCGAGCCCGTCCCGGTGCCGGGCGAGCAGACCGGCCGCGACGTGCGGCAGGCACGGCCCGAGAAACAGCGGCAGACCCTGCCGGGCGATGCCGTCGATCTTCTCCGGCGTGTTGGTGCCGACCGCGATCTGCGGACCACCCCGGCGGTACGGCGTGGGCATGAGCCGCCCGATCAGGGTGCCGGTGTCCCACTTGGTGTTAAGGTCCAGCGGCATGTCGCCCGGCTGGTGCGCGAAGATCGCCTGGAGCAGGGCGAGTTTGCTGTCGAAGGCGGCCGGCCGGTCCTCCGGGTCGACGCCGAAGACCTCGAACTCCGGCGCCGGCCCACCGCGCCCGGCCGACACGCCGAGCAGGAACCGCCCGTTGAGCAGGTAGTCGACGATCGCCGCGTGTTCGGCGAGCCGCAGCACGGGCCGCAGCGGCAGCGGCACGATGGTGGTGCCGAACCAGCAGTCGCCGAGCACCGGCGCGAGGCGGGCGGCCATCAGGAACGGGTCGCAGTACGGCTCGTACCCGTTGAGGTGCTGTTCTCCGAAGGTGACCATCGCGAACCCGGCGGCCGCGGACTCCTCGGCCTGCCGCAGACAGAGGTCGATCATGGGGCCGTCGTGTGCCGGTGACAGCGACAGCGGTCCGAGGAAGTTCGACAGATACACAGGGGGTCCTTTCAGCGGGTGCCGCGGATCGGCAGCACGGAGACGGCACTGATGACGGCGAAGACGGCCCCGGCCACGAACAGCGCCGGATAACCGCCGAGGGAGAGCAGCAGCGGGGCGATCGCCGGGGCCAGCGACTGCGGCAGCAGGTTGGCGACGTTGACGACTCCGAGGTCCTTGGCGGCGTCGCGTCGCCGGTCCGGGAGCACGTCGGTGATCAGGGCCAGGTCGACCGAGAAGTAGATGCCCTGGCCGAGGCCGAGCAGGATCATCGCGGCGAAGTAGCCGGGCAGCGTGGTCGCGGCGGCCAGCACGAGCAGCCCGGCCGCGCAGGACAGCGCGGACGCGACCACGAAGATCCGGCGCCGGCGCAACCTGTCGGACAGCCATCCGGAGGTGCCGCTGGCGACGATCACGCACGCGGTCTGCGCGCCGGTCCCGGCCGCCACGATCCCGGCCGCCGCACCGGAGTCCAGACCGAGACGGGCGACGAGATAAAAGAGCTGATAGTTGAGTACGGCAGCAGTCGCCATGAAGATCGCGAAGCGGGACAGCAGCGCCCATCCGAAGTCGGGGTGCCGCCGGGGCGAGAAGGTGTAGGCGCGCAGGATCTCGGCGAGCGACCACGCCGGCCGGTCCTCGGGCGACAGTCGCCTGTCGTGCAGCACGAGCACCACCCCCAGCCCGCAGGCCAGGCCGATCACCGCCGGGATCAGGATCGCCGCGGTCAGGTTGTTCTGTGCCACGCTCCCGGCGATCCCGGCCGCCACCACCGCGGCCAGCCCCTGCCCGAGCCCGAGCAGCCCGCTGACCAGGCCGCGCCGTTCCGCGCCGACGTGGTCGGGCAGCAGCGCGAGCAGCACGGCGAGGGTGGTGTTGAAGCCGGCCTGGGCCAGCGCCCAGCCGCTGAGCAGTCCCGGCACGGTCGGCACCAGCGCCATCACCAGCGCTCCGGCGAAGGCGGTCAGGGCGCCCGCGACCAGCCACGGCCGGCGCATCCCGTACCGGCTGGTGGTGCGGTCGGAGAGGCGGCCCACGATCGGGTTGACGAGCAGCCCGAGGATCGCGCCGATCGCCAGGACCAGCGACAGCACGCCGGCTTCCCGGCCCGGGGCGAGCGACTGCACCCGCAGTTGCAGGGTGATGATGATCGGGGCCAGCAGCGACACCCACAGCCCGAAGTGGGCGACCGTGAACGCGGCGACGAAGGTTTTTCGAAGCATCGGCACTCCTGGAGTAACCGGTCGGAAATCGCCGTGTCATCACTGCGACGCCGATCACAGTCCCAGGACCAGGAGTTACAACGCCAACGAAGGTTTCCGATGGCCCCCATAGACGGCGTCTATGACATGAGGGCGGCCAGCCTGTCCCGCAGCCAGATGTGCTCCGGATCCAGGTCGTAGACCGGATGCCACCACAGCGCCTGCACCAGCGGAACCGCGTCGAACGGGCACTCCAGCAACCGCAGGCCGGGCAGCTGGCGGGCCAGCCGCTCCTGGAGCAGGGCGACCCGGCCGGTGCCGGCCAGGAACAACGGGACCGCCACGAAACTGTCGACGACGATCTGCGCGGACGCCTCCACACCCAGAAGTTGCAGGTGACGCCAGGCCGCGGTGCCCGAGCCGCCGCCGGAGAACGTCACCACCCACGGCAGGTCCCGCAGCTCGTCGAGGCTCAGCTCGGCGCCGACCCGTGGGTTGTCGGCGGCGGTGACGATCACCCAGCGGTCGGTGTACAGGTCGAGGTGCGGCAACGCCGACGGGAGCAGGCCGTGCGGCATCAGCAGGCCGTCGACCTCACGCAGCCGCTGCTCGAACGGGGCGTACTCGAGCGGGCTGGCCTGACGCAGGTGCACCCGCATCGACGGCGCCTCGGCGGCCAGCACGCGAGCCAGTGGCGGGCCGGCCACCGAGGCGCCGTAGTCGGAGGCGATCAGGGTGAACTGCCTGGTCGAGGTGGCCGGGTCGGCCGGTGACGCGGTCGCGAACACCCTCGACACCACCCCCAGGGCGGTCGCCACCAGAGGGGCGAGCACCACACCGAGCGGCGTCAATTCGTTGCGGTTGCCCACCCGTACCAGAAGCTCGTCTTGAAAATGGCGGCGCAGCCGTCGCAGTGACGCCGAAAGAGTGGGCTGGGTGAGGTTCAGGCGCTCCGCGGCCCGGGTCACGCTGCGCTCACGCAGCAGCACATCCAGCGCGACCAGCAGGTTCAGGTCGAGCCGGGCCAGATCCGCGGCCGACGGCGTCTCCCCCATCCGGTGATGATGCATCACGTCGGCCTAGGGTGGGTGCTGTGGAACTACGGCAGCTTCGCTATTTCGCCGCGGTCGCGCAGGAATTGCACTTCGGCCGGGCGGCGAAACGCTTACACATCTCCGGGCCGGCGTTGTCGCAGCAGGTCATCGCGTTGGAGCGGGACATCGGGGTGCCGCTGTTCATACGTGATCGGCGCTCGGTGGAGCTGACCGCGGCCGGCAAGTCACTACAGCAGGACGCACGGCAGCTGCTCGCACTCGCCGAGAGCGCCGCCGAACGGGCCCGCGAAGCGCACGGCGAGACCACCACCCCGCTGCGGATCGGATATGTGAGCTGGCTGCCCGACAACGTCGAGACGCTGGGGTTCTCGCTGCAGGTCGACAGCTGGGTGCTGCCGTCACACGCGCAGGCCGACCGGGTCAGCGACGGCAGCCTCGACCTGGCCATGGCGTGGGTGACCGCGTCCGGCGCGGCCGAGCGCAAACTCGCCGCCCATCTGCTGTGCGCCGAGGAACTGCACGCGGTCGCCCCCGGGGCGCTCACTCACGATCCGCTGCCCGCGTCGGAGCTGACCGTCCTCGTCGACGCGGACGAGGCGGCCTGGTCGTCGTGGAACGTGTTCGCCGAGGAGTTCGCCGAGACGGTCGGCGCCCAGGTGGCCCGGATCAGCGACGGCGGGGTGGCCGGGCCGGCCTTCTACGCGCACGTGAGCCGGCTCGGGCGGCCGGTGCTGGCCTCACCCAAACGGCTGGCCGGTGCGGCGCCGCCGGGTTTCCTCAGGCGAACCGTCACCGGCCCGGTCCCGCTGTGGACGTGGTCGCTGCTGCACCGCGCCGGCGACGACCGCCCGGCCGTCCACGCGGCGGTCGAATCGCTGCTGGCCGTGGGCCGGGGCCACGGCTGGACGTCACCGCCGCGCGACAGCTGGTGGGTGCCGGTCGACGACCCCTACCGTCTGCTGCTCGCCTGACAGCACCCGGATGCTCGGCCACAGCGCGTCCAGACGGCGGATGTCGTTGTGGAGCTTGGCGAACATGATCTGACCCTCGATCTGCGCGACCACCGCCCGCGCGGTGTCCGGCCCGGTGACCTGCGCGATCAGGTCGACCTGGGCGTCGAAGATCTCCCGGAGCCGGTCACGGATCGCCTCGGTCCGCTCGTTGCTGAGCTCCAGAGCGAGATTGCCGTACAGGCAGCCGGTTACCTGCTCGCTGTTGAGCGTGCTCACGATCATCTCGCACAGCCGCCGCAGCGGATCCTCGCCGTCCAGGATCCGCGCCCAGTCGGCCTTCTGCGACTCCCACTGCGTGTCGATCACGGCCAGCGCCAGGGCATCCTTCGAGGCGAAGAAATAATAGAAACTTCCCTTGGGTACGCCGGCCGACGCGCAGATTTCCGCGACGCCGATCTGGGAGTAACCCCGGAGCTCGATGAGCTGCTGCGCGGCGGCGAGGATGCGCGTCTTCGAGTCACTCCGGCGTCCCATCCCGGAAGTCTATCCCCGCTAGACGACTGGTCGGTTAGCCGCCGGATGTGCTCAGCAGCTCGGCCATCCGCCTGCCCGGCCGCCCACCTGCCCGGCCGCCCACCTGCTCGGCTGGCCGCCCGCTCGGCCGCCTGCCTGCTCGGCCGCCTGCCTGCTCGGCCGCCTGCCCGCTCGGCCGCCTGCCCGCTCGGCCGTCCGCCTGCTCGGCTTGGGAGCCGCTGGTTCTCAGCAGCGAGGAAACACGTCCTGGAACAACGCGGGCGGCCCGGCCACGATTGGGTAGTCAACCGGTCTACTATTCAGGAGCCAGATCATGACCGACCTCAGCCGGATCGTCGCGGAAACCCTCGACGGCTGGAAGAACGGCATCGACGAGCAGCGGCCCGCCGATGTGGCCACGTTCTTCACCGAGGATGCGCTGTTCCAGGGCGCGCTACCGGCACATTCGATCGGGCGCCAGGGCGTCGAGGACTACTACAGCCGGCCGCACGCCGCCGGGCTGCACGTGGACTACGTGGTGCGGGAGATCCGCCCACTCGCCGACGGGGTGCTGTCCGCCTATGTGGACCCGACGTTCAGCCGCCCGGACGGCAGCGTGCTGCACTACCACCTGACCGTCATCCTGAAGCGGATCGACGAGCGCTGGCTGATCAGCCACTACCATGCAGCACTCGCCGCCTGACACGTTTCCAACGACCTGTCGTTGGTCTGCTGACTCAGTCGCGGCCGAGACCACGCCGTGGTCTGTGAGCTCGGTCGCGGCCGAGACCACGCCGCGGCCTGCCGGCTCGGCCGCGGCCGAGACCACGCCGTGGCCTGTCGGCTGGCGGTCGCGGCCGAGACCGCCAGCCGTCGCTCACCACTGGAATACCAGCGGCTTTACCGTGCTCAGCGACGGCTGATGGGGTCCGCGACCGAGCCGCGGACCGCCGCCGTCTGACGAGCATCGGAGCTGAGACCGCGTTTCCCACCTCGGCCTCAGCTCCGAATCGGGCCGCGGCGGCGGCTGCCGGTGGCGCGGGTCGGCAACGTCGACCAGCGCACACGTTGGCCGATCGTGTGCGCTGGTCTTTGCCCGAGCAGGGGCAGGAGCACACGCAAGGCCGATCATGAGCGTTCATCCACGCCGGGACGACTACCCGAGCACACGCAACGCCAACGTGTGCGCCCGTCACCGTTGCCGCGATGCCTCCCGGCACTCGACATGCCGGGCGGTACTCGACATGCCGGCCGACGGGCTACAGGTCGTCAGTGGCCGGCGTTCTGGCCGCCGTCGACGTGCAGGATCTCGCCCGTGACGAAGGGGGCGTTCTCCAGGTAGATCACGGCGTCGACGATGTCGCTGACCTCGCCCATCCGGCCCATCGGGTGCAGGGCGCCGCGCTCGGCGTACGTCTCCGGTGGGTTCATCGGTGTCTTGTGGATGCCCGGCGCCACCGCGTTGACCCGGATGCCGCGACGGGCGTACTCGATGGCGAGCGCTTTGGTGGCGGCTTGCAGGCCGCCCTTGGTCAGCATCGCCACCGCCACCGGCAGGTTTCGGTCGGCCTGGTCGACGAGGCTCGTGGTGATCTGCAGGATGTGACCGCCGCCCTGGGCGAGCATGTGCGGGATCGCCCGCTGCGTCATGTGCATGAACCCGGCCAGGTTGACCCCGACCAGCCACTGGAAGTCCTGCTCGGTGTACTCGGTGAACGGCTTCGCGGCGAACACCCCGGCGTTGTTGATCAGCGTGTCGATCCGGCCGAACCGTTCGATCGCGGTCCGTACCACCCGATCCGCGGTCTGCGGGTCGGCGATGTCACCGGCCACGTTGACGACGGCCGGGTCCGACGACTCGCCGACCGACCGCGAGGTGCCCACCACCGCGTAGCCCAGCTTGCGGTATCCCTCGACGATCCCCGCTCCGAATCCTTGCGACGCGCCCGTCACGATGGCGACCTTCGGTGAGCTCATGGCCCTGCACTCCTTGGTAGTAGACCGGTTGTCTACTAAATTTCTAGCGCCCGGCCGCCACCCCCGTCCACGACCGATCTCCTCGCTGCTGGAAAGCCCGGCCTCTCAGGCTCAGGACCAGCGCAAGGGCCGACACCAGGGCCAGGACGACACCGAAACCGATCGCCATGTCGGCCACTCCGACCGCGGTCGCGATCGGGCCGGCGACGATCGCCGAGACCCCGAGCGCCAGGTACGCCACCACGAACACCGCGGTGAACAGGCCGGCCCGCTCGTGCGCCTCGACCTGCGGCACCAGTCCGCGGATGGTTCCGGAGAAGGTCGCGCCCATGCCCGCGCCGGAGAGGATCGCGGCGATCCACACCAGCGGGAAGGCGCCGAGCGCGATCCCGCCGACGAACAGGATCGACCCGGCGGTCAGGCCGAGGTCGCCGGCGACCTCGAGATCACGCGGGCGTACGCCACTGGTCGCGGCCGAGACCACAGCGCCCGCCCCGAACAGCACGAAGGCGGCCAGTCCCCCGACGACCGGGCCGCCGGCCGCGAAGACGGCAGCGAACACGATCGGGACCAGGCCGAGGAACAGCGCGGTGGTCATGAACACCGAGGCGACCCCGGGCGCGGTCGCGGCGAACTGCCGGCGGACCCGGGCCGGGACCGAGATCCGCGGGGTGAGCGAGGCGAGCGCGCCGGACCGCCGGGTGACGGTCTCCGGGGTGAAGACGGCGAAGACGGTTCCGGCGGCCATCACGATCACCAGGACCAGCCAGACCGTGAACGCCGCCTCGGCCGGTACGGACTGGGCGACCAGACCGGAGAGCAGCGCGCCGATGCCGAGCCCGGCGGTGGACGCGAGGCTGGTCATCAGGGCGCCGAGTTTCTTGTGCCGTTCGGGGGCGAGTTCGACGACGGCCGCTCCGAACGCGCTCGACGCCGCTCCGGTCGCGATCCCCTGGAGGACCCGGCCCGCGATGATCCAGCCGATCGAGGGCGCGGTGACGAAGACGAGCATCGCGGCGAGTTCGAGGGCGAGCGCGCCGACCAGCACCGGACGGCGGCCGACGTGGTCGGACAGCGATCCGGCGACCAGCAGGGCGGCCAGCAGCGCGATCGCGTAGACGCCGAACGCCAGGGTCAGCGTCGAGTGCGGGAAGCCCCAGCTCTTCTCGTAGAGCGGAAGCAGCGGCGTGACGGCGCCCGCGGCGATGAAGAACGCGACCAGGGCGGCCGAGATGCCGACGAACCCGGTACGGCGCGGGAGGGTGTTCACGACTGTCATGCCGCCACCATATGCATCAACCACTGAACCAAATAGGTACAGTGGTTGAAGTAACATGGTTCGGTAGTTGAACCGGACCGTGTTAATTTGGCTGCTATGCCCCTGGGAACCGACTACGTGCGGCAGAACTGCGCCATCGCCCGCTCACTGGAGATCGTGGGCGAGCGCTGGACGCTGCTGATCATTCGAGATCTCTTCTACGGCCTGCGCCGATACAGCGACCTGCGCAAGCACATCGGGCTGCCGCCGGCCGTGCTCACCGACCGGCTGGCCCGCCTCATCGAGGAGGACGTCGTCGAGCGGGTGCCCGGGCGCGGGGCCCGCGAGGAGTACGCGCTGACCACCAAGGGCGCCAAGCTGTGGCCGGTGCTCAACGGGCTCAGCCAGTGGGGCAACGAGCACTACGTCGAGCCCGAGTCCCGCTCCCGCCTCACCCACGCCGTGTGCGGCGCCCAGCTCGACGAGGTGGGTGGCTGCCCGCAGTGCGGCGTGACCCCGGCCGCCGCCGACGTCGAGATCCAGAAACCGAGCTTCGGGACCGCCGACCCGTACGCCCAGGCGTTGCGCACCCCGCACCGCCTGCTGGAACCGCTCCGCCTGTAGAGAGCCGCGTCAGCCGTGCTCGTTGACCAGCGTCACCACCTGGTCGTAGTCGCCGCGCTGCTCGGCGTACCGCAGGAATTTGACTCTTTCGACCTGGATCTCGGTGGCGTCGGGCCGGGTCTCGATCAGCTCGATCACCTCGCTGATGAATTCGTTGAGCGGCATCGACGTGGGGCTCTCCTTCTGGCCCGGGGTCAGGTCGGTGGCGACCTTCGGCGGGACGAGTTCGAGGACTCGCACCGACGTGCCGGCCAGCTGGAGCCGGATCGCCTCGCTCAGCAGGTGGATCGCGGCCTTGGTGGCGCTGTAGGTCGGGTTGGCCGCGTACGGGATGAAGGCCAGCCCCGACGAGACGGTGACGATCGTGGCGTCCGGACGGGTGCGCAGGTGCTCGATGAACGCGGCGATCAGCCGGATCGGGCCGAGCAGGTTGGTGGTGATGTTCTCCTCGGCCGGGGCGAGGAAACCGGCCGCCGTGGTCCAGTCCTCGAAGCGGATGATGCCGGCCATCGGGATCAGCACGTTCACCTCGGGGTGCTCCGCGATGACCTGCTTGGAGACGGCCGCGATGCGGTCCGGGTCGGTGACGTCGAGGCGGTACGCGTGCAGGCCCGGATTCTCGGCGACGATCCGGTCCAGCAGTTCGGTGCGGCGGCCGGCGATGATCACCTCGTTGCCCCGGGACCGGAGTTCGAGGGCGAGCGCCAGTCCGATGCCGCTGGTGGCGCCGGGGATGAAGACGGTGTTTCCGGTGATGTTCATGTCCACCAGGATTGGCGGGGCGCGGATCGCGTACCAGAGACCGGATGTCGGGGGATCGCCGATCCCTGTTTGCCGCCGGGCGACTCCCCGATACTTCCTGCATGGATCGTGATGGCCTGGCCGACTTCCTCGTCCGGCGCCGGGAGGCGCTGCAGCCGTCGGACGTCGGCCTCAGCCCGGGGCCCCGCCGGCGCGCGGCCGGGTTGCGCCGTGAGGAGGTGGCCCAGCTCGCCACCATGTCGACCGACTACTACACGCGGCTGGAGCAGCGGCGTGGGCCGCAGCCGAGCCCGCAGATGCTGGCGTCGCTGGCCCGGGCGCTGCGGCTGACCGCCGACGAGCGGGACTACCTGTACCGGGTGGCCGGGCACAGCGCCCCGGATCGGGTGGCGGTCACCGACTACGTCGCGCCGGGGCTGCTGCGGATCTTCGACCGGCTCGCCGACACCCCGGCGCTGATCTTCAACGTGCTCGGCGAGACCCTGGTCCAGAACGAGCCGGCCCGTGCGCTGCTGGGCGACCCGAGCCATTTCGCGGGTCCGGAGCGCAGCAGTTTCTACAGGTGGTTCAGCCGGCCGGAGCAGGAGCGGCGCGCCTATCCGCCGGCCGACCACGATCGGCAGAGCCGGGCCCAGGTGGCGTCGCTGCGGGTGGCGTACGGCCTGCTGGGTCCGGCGTCGCGGGCCGGCGAGATGGTGCGTGACCTGATCTTGCGAAGTCCCGAGTTCGCGCGGTTGTGGGAGGCGCAGGAGGTGGCCCGGCGGTTCGAGGACCACAAGACGCTGATCCATCCGCGGATCGGGCCGGTCGAGGTCGACTGCCAGGTGCTGTTCACCGAGGACGAGTCGCAGGCGCTGCTGGTGCTGACCGCGGCGCCGCGCAGCGAGTCCGAGAGCAAACTGCGGCTGCTGACCGTCCTCGGCACCCAGGAGTTCTCAGCGTGAGCCGAGGCCGTCCAGGATCAGGGCCAGCATCGGCTCGGTGCGGTCCGGCGCGGCCCGCCACAGCGCGCCGGTGAGCTGGAGGAAATCGACCGGTTCGGCGTCCTCGCGGATGCTGCCGGCACTCTTGCCGGCGTCGAGGAGCTGGGTGATCGCGCCGATCACCGGCCCGTAGCTGCGCGCCGCGATCGACTGGTGGGTGTCCGGGCTGAGGGCCGACCCGAACGCGTGTTTCTTGCGCATCCCGTCGACCAGGTCGAGGGTCCACCGGCGCAGCGCCTCCACCGGCGGGAGCGTGGCCTGCAACTCGGACACCGAGCCCACCAGACGTTCGATCTCCTCCTGATATATCTCCAGGATCAGCGCCTCCCGTGACGGATAGTTCCGGTACAGGGTGCCCGGGCCGACCCCGGCGAGCTGCGCGATCCGGTTCATCGAGGTGTCGTCGTCCTCGGCGAACGCCTGCCGGGCAGCGGCCAGGATGCGGGCCCGGTTCTCCCGGGCGTCTGAGCGGACCATGCCCCTCCTTGCGATCCGGAGATCTCTCCGTTATCTTACTGGAGACCTCTCCACAACGATGACGGAAACGATAACGGAGCAGCATGCGCGACATCAAGCGACGCCGCCGCTGGTTGCGCCGCACGGCGGCCGGCATCAGCGCCCTACTGCTCCTGGCCGTCGTCGGCGGCCTCGTCTACGTGCGCACCGAACCGTTCGGCGCCTCCCCGGCCGGCGACCGGCTGGCCCGCAACGAGCAGTCGCCGCAGTGGCGCGACGGTGAGTTCACCAACCCGCAGCCGCAATGGCTCTCCCTCTGGCAGGCGACCACCAGCTCACTCTTCACCGGCGGCGACACGAGCAGCCCCGATCAACCCCTCGACATCAAACCGACAGACACCGGGGTGTACGCCGTGAGCCCCACCACCGGACTACGGATCACGTGGTTCGGCCACTCGTCGACGCTCGTCGAGATCGACGGGGCACGTGTGCTGCTCGACCCGTTCTGGGGCGACTACTCCGGCCCGTCCAGCCTGCTCGGCACCAGGCCGTTCTATCCCCCACCGGCCGCGCTCACCGACCTCGGCCCGATCGACGCGGTCCTGATCTCCCACGACCACTGGGACCACCTCGACCAGTCCACGATCACCGCGATGGCCGGCTGGACCAGCACCTTCGTCGTGCCGCTCGGCATCGGCGCCCACCTGGAGCGCTGGGGCATCGCCCCGGACCGGATCCGGGAGCTCGACTGGTGGCAGAGCACCACCGTCGGCCCGGTCGAGCTGACCGCCACCCCGTCCCGGCACAGCTCCGGCCGCGATCCGCTGCACAGCAACGAGACCCTCTGGTCGGGCTGGTCGCTGCGCGGCCCACAGCACCGGACCTGGTATTCCGGCGACTCCGGCTACTTCGCCGACCTCGAGCAGATCGGCCGGCGGCTCGGCCCGTTCGACGTCACGCTGATCGAGTCCGGGCAGTACGACCCGGGCTGGCCCGACAACCACCTCGGTCCGGAGCTCGCCGTCAACGCCAACGCGCTGGTCGGCGGGAAGCTGATGATCCCGGTGCACTGGGGGCTGCTCAACCTCGCCCCACACAACTGGACCGAGCCGGTCGAGCGGGTCCGCGCCGAGGCCCGCTGCCGCAACCAGGAGCATCTGGTCCTGGTCCCGGGCGTGCCGACCGAGCCGACCGCGGACGCCGTCGCCGCTCAGCAGCAGTGGTGGCCGCGGCTGCCGTGGCGGACCGCCGCCGACACGCCGCTCGACCCGACCGTGGCCGGCGACCCGGACGAGCGGATCGGCTTCACCCCTTGCGTGCTGGGCCCCGGTGGGTGAACTGGACGCGGCCTGGAAACGCGGCATCGACGGTTTCCAGGCACGCGACCTTCAGCCCCGAAACGGTTGATCCGCCCCGGAACGGGGTATAGGTGATCGCTGTCACGGGGGACGGGAAAGCCGATGTGGTCAGTGAATTGAATGCCGAGATCGAACTACCGGACGGCAACGGCGCGGCGGCGGCCGCCCGGGCAGCGCTTCGCGCCCTGCTCACCGGCTGGAACCTGACCGACGAGGACTGGCTGTACGACGCCACCCTGATCGTCAGCGAACTCGTCACCAACGCGGTCCGGCACGGCGGCGGTCTCCTGGCCCTGCACGTACACGCCTCGGACGGCCGGGTGAGCCTGTCGCTGACCGACAACTCCGCCCGCATGCCACACCGCCGCGACACCGACGAACGCAGCGCCGGCGGCCGGGGCCTCGTCTTCGTCGACGCGTTCGCCCAGACGTGGGGCGCCCACCCGCACGGCCCCGGCAAACAGGTCTGGGTCCAGCTGACCCCCTACCCCCACCAGTCCTAACCCCCGCCGGCCCGTCCCCGCCAGCGCCAGCTCACGCCCCCAGCCGTCGCTGACAACGGTTACGCGTGCCCCAAAACCAACGTCAGCGACGGCTCAGGGCCTCGGCCGTCGCCCACAACGGTTATGCGTGCCCCGAAAGCCACGTCAGCGACGGCTCACGGTCCCAGCCGTCGCCCACAACGGTTATCGGTACCCCAAAACCCACGTCAGCGACGGCTCACGGTCCCAGCCGTCGCCCACAACGGTTATCGGTACCCCAAAACCCACGTCAGCGACGGCTCGCGGTCTCGGCCGTCGCCCACGACGGTTACGCGTGCCCCGAAAGCCGCGTCAGCGACGGCTGTGGGCGGGGGCTGGGGTGGGGCGGTCCAGGGCGTAGTTGCGCTGTAGCAGGGCGGCGAGTGTCATCAGGGCGGCCGGGACCAGGGTGGAGCCGTAACGGACCGCGGACAGTGCGCCCGGTGACTGGGTGATCTGGTCGCCCGCGGTGCTCGCCACGAAACCGCCGGCCAGCAGGACCGCCGAGAAGATGTAGGGGCCGACCGCGCCACCGGTGGCCTCGGCCGCGGTCCACAGGCCGGTGTAGGCGCCGGCCCGGGCCGGACCGCCGGGGCCGGACGCGGCGATCACGTCCGGGACCATCGACAGGGGCATCAGCTGCATCGCGGCGAACGAGACGCCCAGCAGCGCCATCGCGATGACCAGGACCGGCAGGCCGGCTCCGGCGCCGAAGGCCAGCACCAGCGAACCGGCCACGAAACCGGACTGGGCGGTCAGCAGGCAGCGCTGTTTGCCCAGGCGCCGGGCGGCCAGCACCCACAGTGGCGTGGTCAGCACCGCCGGGCCCATGAACAGGGCGACCAGGGCCGGGGTGAGTTCGGGGCGGCCCAGCTCGTACTTCGCGAAGTACGGCAGGGCGGCCAGGACCAGGCTCATCGTGATGGCCATGGTCAGGTACGACGCGGTCAGCACCCGGAACTGCCGGTCCCGCAGGGCCGCCAGCAGTCCGCCACGGTGATCCGCCGCGGGCGCCGGCGCCGGCGGTGCCGCGACGTTGAGGCGGGCCACCCCGAGGATTCCGGTGAGCATCGCGGCGAGCATGACCACGCCGAGGACCGCCGCCATCCGCCCGTAGTCGCCGACGTCCGGGGTGGTGCCGGTGAGCAGCGGCGCGACCACCCCGCTGAGCAGCACCCCGATCGTGATGACGGTGTTGCGGAAGCCCATCAGGCGGGTCCGCTCGTGGTAGCCGATGCCCAGATCGGCCGGGGTGGCCAGGTACGGCACCTGGTAGGCGGAGTAGAGCAGGTTCCCGGCGACCAGCGCCACCGCCACCCAGATCGCGGCCGGCGTCCCGCGCAGCCCGGCCGGCACCGCGAACAGCGCGACGAACGTGACGACCACCGCGCAGCCCACGAGCATCACCCGGCGGCGATGACCGACGGCGGCCCGGTCGGTGTCGGTGACCCGGCCCATCCACGGGTGCAGCACGATGTCGGCGATGTTCGGGATCAGCAGGGCCAGGCCGGCCACGGCCGGCGGCACGGCGAGCACGTCGGTCAGGAAGTAGAGCAGCAGGATCCCCGGCACGGTCACCCAGATCCCCATGCCGATCGAGCCGGTGGCGAACGGGACGACGGCACGCAGCGGCAGCCGGTGATCGATCATCAGGATCCCTTCGGGGTTCGGACAGGCGTCAATGTGTAACGGCAGCACGGTACGATCCGCGCGGAGGTCGAGAAAAGTGCCCGTCGATGCCGTTGGTGAGCTGCGGTTTCAGGTGCTCGGCCCGTTGCGGCTCTGGCGTGACGGGGCCGAAGTGGACACTGGTCCCCGTCAGCAGGCGCTGCTGCTCACCCTGTTGCTGACCCGGGCCGGCCGGCCGGTCAGCACGGCCGAGCTGATCGACCTGATCTGGGGTGACGAGGCGCCGGCCAGCGCCCTCAACGTCATCCACAAGTACGTGGGGGCGCTGCGCCGCATCCTCCAACCGCGGCTGCCGGCCCGGGAGTCCGGCGCGTATCTGCATCGGCGCGGCAACAGTTACCTGTTCACCGCGGGCGCGGACCGCCTGGACCTGGCCGCCTTCCGCGAACACGTCGGCGCCGCTGCCGCCGCGTCCGGGGAGGCGGCTCTCGACCACTACACGCGGGCACTGGAGCTGTGGCGCGGACCGGCCGGCGACGGTACGGCCACCGCCCTCGATGACGAGTTCTACCGCGCGTGCACGGCCGCCGCCGATCTCGCCGTGTCCGCCGGCCGCCCGGACCGGGTGCTGCCCGCCCTGCACCTGGCCGCGTCGATGGCGCCGTTCCACGAGCCGGTGCAGGCCGCCCTGGTGACGGCGCTCGGCGCGGCCGGCCGGCAGGCGGAGGCGCTGGCGGTGTTCCGTACGGTCCGCGACCGGCTGGCCGACGAGCTCGGCATCGATCCGGGCCAGGCACTCCAGGAGGCGCACCACAACGTCCTGACCCGGCCCCCGGCGCCGGCCACCACCACCGGCCCGCCCAGACGAGAAAGCCCGCCCAGAGGAGAAAGCCCGCCCGGGCGAGAAAGCCTGTCCGGGCGAGAAAGCCCGCCAGGACGAGAGAGCCCGCCCGGACAGGTGAGCGGCCCGGCCGAGAAGGAGAGCAGCCTGGCCGGGCCGGAGAGCGACCTGGTCGGCCGGATCGAAGAGTTCGCGCTGCTCCGGCGTACCGTCGAGGGCGCTCTGGCCGGCGGCACCGCGATCGGTGTCGTCGAAGGCGAACCCGGCGCCGGGAAGACCCGGTTGTTGCAGGAGGCCGCCGCGGTCGCGGCCCGCGGTGACGCCCTCGTGGTGTGGGGCCGGTGCCTGGAGGGTGACGGCACCCCGTCGATGTGGCCGTGGGAGCAGGCGCTGGGCCGGATCGTGGCGAGCCTGCCGGCGCCGTCCCGGGAGAAGTGGCTGGCCAGCGAGCTGGGCATCATCCTGGAGCCGAGGGACGGCGCGGACCGGACGGTGCCCGACGGCAACGCCCAGTTCCGGCTCTTCGAGCAGGCCGTCGCGCTCGTCGGGGAGGCGTCGGCGCAGCGGCCGACCCTGCTGGTCCTCGACGACCTCCAGTGGGCCGACGTCGCGTCGCTCCAGTTGTTCCATCACCTGGCGGCCCGGCTGCCGGGTGGCACGGCGATGATCGCGGCGCTGCGGGACCGCGCGCCGACGCTGAGCCAGGCCCTGTCCCGGGTGCTGGCCACCGCGAGCCGGGTGCCTGGTCATCGGCGGCTGCGGCTCGGCCCGCTCGGTGTCGGCGAGGTGGCGGCGCTGGTCCGGAACGAGGTCGGCCGGGATCCGGACGGTGATCTCGCGCAGGCCATTCACGACCGTACGGCCGGAAACCCGTTCTTCGTCCTCGAACTGTCCCGGCTGCTCAATGAGAAGGGGCTCAGCGAGAGGGGTGTCCCGAACACGATCCGGGACGTGGTCCGCAGCCGGATGGCCGGACTCGACGACGACGCCCGTGACCTGTTGCAGGTGGCCGCGCTGATCGGCCGGGACGTCGACTTGCGGCTGCTGTCCCGGGCGACCGGGGTGGGCGTGGCCGACTGTGTCGACCGGCTGGAGCCGGTGCAGGCGCTCGGCCTGCTCGAACCGGGGCCGGACGATCCGTCGTCGATGCGCTTCGCCCATGACCTGGTTCGCGAGTCGGTGTCCGAGACGACGGCGAAACAGCAGGTCGTCCGGTTGCATCTGCGGGTCGCGGACGCGCTGGAACGGACCCACGCCGACGACGAGGTGGTCGCTGAGCGGCTCGCCTACCACCTGTGGGCGGCGGGGCCGCTGGTCGAGCCGGTGCGGGCCGCGGAGGCGCTGATCCGGGCCGGCCGTTGTGCGGCCGGCAAGCTGGCTTTCGACTCCGCGAACCGGCAGCTGCGGTACGCCGTACAGGTGACAAGATCGTCGGGTTTGATGGATCTTGAATTGGCGGCGCTGACGCTGCTCGCGATCGTGGTCCGGCGGCAGGCCGGATTCGACGACTCGACAGTCGACCTGCTGGATCGCGCCGAGTATCTGGCCGGCACCCTGGGCCGGCCCGCGGAGGCCGCCGACTTCCTGTTCATCCGCACGATGGGCGCCTACACCGCGCTGGAGAAGGACCGGGACCGGCTGGCCCGCCGCATGCACGAGATGGGGCAGGCGTCCGCCGACCCGGCCGTGCGGCGGTACGCCCGGCAGTCGTGGGGCCTGCACCAGTGGGATGTCGGCAACATCGGCGAGGCGGTCCGTCTCCTGTCCGCCGACGACGACGGTGACCGGCTCGCCCAGGAGACTCCGTTGCGGCGGGACGGCGCCATCCCCGGCGAGGGACCGGGCTGGCTGGCGGTGACGACCGCCCTGCACGACGACGTGCCGGCCGCGCTGGCCGTGGTCGACGGCTGGGACGCGCCGGGTGACCCCTATGCGGCGTCGGTCTGGGTCTACTACACCACGATGATCGCGTCTATGGCCGGTGACGCCGGCCTGGCCCGCCGCGCCGGCGACCGCTGGGTGGCCGAGGATCTCGAGCGGCTGAACGCGCAGATCGGCCACTACGTCCGGCAGAGCCGCTGCTGGGCGCGGGCGCTGACCGGCGACGATCCAGCGGGCGCGGCGGCCGAGGCGGAGGAGCACCTGGCCGCGAGCCTGGTCGACCCACCACAGTGGGGTGTCGCGTTCCATCACGCGCTGGTCGCCGAGATGTGGCTGACAGCGGGCCGCTGTGACCGGGCGACCGCCGCCCTGGACCGGGCCGACCGGGCCGCCCGGGAGTACGGCCAGCGATACGCCGAAGGCCTGTGTCTGCTGCTCAAAGCACGCCTCCTGCAGGCGAGAGGGGAACCGGTGACCGTGGTCAGGGCTGCCGCTGAACAGGCGTCGAGTCGTTCCCGGGCGAGCGGGGCGCTGCTGTTCGCCCGCCGCGCCGACGAGTTCCTGGCCGCATGAGCGGGCTGTCCGAGCTGGCCCGTGGACTGTCCGGGCCGCAGGGGTTCGTCGTCGCCAGCCAGGCCGTCCCCGCGCCCGACGCGATCCGGCTGGTCGGTGGGGTCCCGGCGGCCGAGGCGCTGCCGGTGCGGGAGCTCGCGCGGGCGTCGGCCGAACTGTGGCAGGACCCGGCGGCCGCGATCGCGAGCCTCCAGTATTCGGCGCCACACGGGTTCCCCGGGCTGCGGGCCTGGATCGCCGGCCGGGAGGGCGTCCACCCGGACCGGATCGTGATCACCAACGGTGGCATGCACGGGCTCACCCTCGCGGTGCTCACCCTGGTCGAGCGGGACGCGACGGTCGCCGTCGACGACCCGGTGTTCCCCGGGTTCCGATGGGCGCTGGAGGTCGCCACGAAGCGGGTCCTGCCGGTGCCGCTGGACGCCGACGGGCTCGACGTCGACCACCTGGCCCGGCGCCTGGCCGCCGGGGAACGGATCGCCGCCGTCTACACGGTGCCCGACTTCCACAATCCGGCCCAGGTCTGCCTGTCCGCGGAGCGGCGCCAGGCCCTGGTCGAGCTGGCCGAGCGGCACGGGTTCTACGTGATCGTCGACGACCCGTACCGGGAGCTGCGGTTCGCCGGCCGGGACCAGGGCGCCGGCGTGTTCCACGATTCGGACCGGGCGGTCCACGTCAACACGTTCACCAAGACCCTCGGCGCGGGCTGGCGGGCCGGCTGGATGGTGCTGCCCGAACACCTCGTCGACCCGGTCATCCGGCTGCGCAACCGGCTCGACGTGCACACCGGCTCGGTCACCCAGGCCATCATCGAACGGGTCGTCACCAGCGACGACAAGTGGTTCGACGGGCTGGTACGCGACGCTTCCGCGATCTACCGGGAGCGCGCCGGGGTGCTCGTCGACGCGCTCCACGAGCATCTTCCCGGCGCTTTCGAGATCCGGCCGCCGGAGGGTGGCCTGTTCCTGTGGGCGCGGCTCACCGACGACCGCCTCGACCCGGCGGACCTGTTCCGGCGGGCGGCCGCCAGCGGTGTGCTCTACCAGCCGGGAGAGTTCTTCGCCGCGGACCCCGGCAACAGGTCGTCGGACCGGTTCCTGCGGTTCGCCTACAGTGACCGGACGCCCGCGGAACTGCGCGAGGCGGCACGGCGGCTGGCGTCGGCCTTCAGGTCCGGATGACCCGGTTGGTCGCGGCCCGGACTCCCCAGATGTGCGCGATCAGCCCGGTGCCCCAGCCGATGATCGACCAGATCGGCCAGAAGTGCAGCCCCGGGGTGAACAGCCACCACGCCAGCGCCTGGATCAGATTCGCGGCGACATAGCAGAGGGCATGGATCTGTACGCCCCGCCGCATCCCCTCTTCACTCTTGGACATTCTCGGCAACCGCCTTCTCGATGAGGGCCACCGCGGCGGCCGGGTGGGAGACGAACACCAGATGGGAGGCGCCGTCGACAACGGTGACCGTGGCGCCGGAACGCTCGGCCATGAACTCCTGGGCGGCCGGCGGAATGATCCGGTCGGCGCCGCTGATCAGGTGGTAGGTGGGGATCGAGTGCCACGCCTGCGGCCCGGACGCGGGCTCGCCCAGGGCGGCGCCGGTCGCCGGCCGCTGGGTGAGCGCCAGCAGCGCGGCCTGTCCGGCCGGCAGGTCACCGGCGAAGTTCGGGTGGAACACACGCGGATCGATGTAGAGGTCGACCTGCCCGTCGGCCAGCGGCACCGGCTTCAGCGACTGGCCGACGGTGCTGCCCGGGAACCGCTCGACCAGCTGCTGCACGCTCTCCCCCGTTTCCGGGACGAACGCCGCCAGGTAGACGAGGGCCTGCACGTTCTCGGTGGCGGCGGCCGAGATCACCGCGCCGCCGTACGAGTGACCGACCAGGACGATCGGTCCGGGGATCGACGCCAGCAGCGCCCGGACCTGGGCCGCGTCGTAGGACAGCCCGCGAAGTGGGTTCGGCGCCACCACCACCGGATATCCGGCGGCCACCAGCTGTTCGATGACCGGCTGGAATCCGCTGCCGTCGGCGAAGGCCCCGTGCACCAGCACGATCGTCGGCAATGTCATTGATGAGCCCTTTCTCTCAGGTGTCGGCAGAAAGCTAACGCCGGCCACTTGACGGGAAATGGATCGGATCATTCAGTCGAAATAAAGTCGCCGTCACCAGGCTGACCCCGAAAAGACATTGATCTGAGGGGTACGGATGGACGCGCTCGAGGAATCCGATGTGGTCGTGATCGGATCAGGAATGGGTGGTCTCGCGGCCGCCCGCACGATCGCCCAGTTCGGCCGGCGGCGTGTCCTCGTCCTGGAACAGCACTACACGCCGGGTGGCATGACCCACGAGTTCACCAGGGACGGCCGCTACCGGTTCGGCACCGGGCTGCACTACATGAGCGCCGACGCCGGCCCGTTCCTCAACTTCATGACCGACGGCCGGGTGCAGCTCCAGCCGCTGCCGGACGACTACGACGTGCTGCACTTCCCCGATTTCGATTTCACCGTCCCGGCTGGACGCGACCGGCTGCGCGAGCGTCTGGCGCAGTGCTTCCCCGACTCGGCAGGCGAGATCGACAGGTTCTTCACCGCGATCCGGCGGGGCATGACCGGCCTGGCCGCCCGCAACGTGCTCGCCGCCATGCCGGCCGGGATCCGCCGCCTCGGCACCCCCATCGTCGAACGGCTCTACCCGTCGACGTACCGGTCGCTGGCCGAGCAGATGAGCCTCAGCTTCCGCGATCCCGAACTGCGGGCCGTCCTCGCCGCCCGCTGGGGGCTCTACGGGATCCCGCCACGAGACAGCGCGTTCGGTTACCACGCCGCGGTCCCGTTGACGTTCTTCATGAACGGCACCGCCCATCCGGTCGGCGGCCCCGGCGAGATCGGCCGGATCATTCTGGAGACCCTTCAGCGGTACGGGGTCCAGGTGCGCCCGAGGCAACGCGTCGAACGGGTCACCGTGGACAACGGCCGGGTCACCGGGGTGGACGTGGTGGACACCGCGAGCGGGCGCCGGTACCACGTGAAGGCCGGCACCGTCGTCTCGGCGACCGGGGTGCGCAACACCTACGCCCTGATCGGCCGCGAGCAGGAGCTGGCCGATCTGCCCCCGGAGCCGTCGGCGGCCATGCTGTTCCTCGGGATGAAACGGTCCCCCGCCGAGTTCGGGCCGCGCGGCGAGAACCACTGGTTCATGCCCGACCTGGACGGCGGTGACGGCACCCTCTACGTGTCGTTCCCGTCGCTGAACAATCCGGCCGCCCGCACCCACACCGTCGAAGTGCTGGAACTGGTCGACCCGGCGATCGTCGACAGGTGGCCGTCGACGCCCGCCGACCGGCGGCCGGACGACTACCGGCGGTTCAAGGAGGAGACCACCGAACGGCTGCTCGGCCGGCTGGAACGGCAGTGGCCCGGGTTCCGTGCGGCGGTCGAGTTCACCGAGCTCGCCACCCCGCTCACGTTCGAGAACTATCAGCACAGCGTGCGGGGCTCGTTCTACGGGCTGGCGGCCACACCGCAGCGGCTCCGATCGTCGCGCGCGGGTTGCCGTACCCCCGTGAAGAATTTGATCGTCGCCGGTCAGGACGCCTGGGGCTCCGGGGTCGTCGGGGCGCTGGCCGGCGGTTTGATGGCCGCGAACGCGGTGCTCAGCCCGCGGCAGACCGGCGCCATGTGGCGGACCGTGCGGTCCGCCGTCCCGGTCCGGAATCCGGAGACGCCCTGGTCGGGATACCTGCGAGTGGCCGTGGTCGAGGAGCTGACGCCTACCGTCCGGCGGATCCGGCTGGCGCCCCTGGACGGCGGCACGATGCCGTTCACGTTCGCCGCCGGGCAGTACCTGAAGATCGAACTGCCGGTCGCGGTCGAACCGATCGAACGCTCCTACTCGATCTGCAGCGGCCCCGGCGAGACCGGGTTCGTGGAGATCGCGGTCAAACACGAGCCGGGCGGGCTGGGGTCGGGTTTTCTGCACACCGAGGTGGAAGCCGGGCAGGCGCTGCGGGTGAGCGGCCCGCACGGCGACTTCACCTGGCAGCCCGGCGACGACACCGGGACGCTGCTGCTGATCGGTGGCGGGGTCGGGATGACACCGCTGATGAGCGTGCTCGCGGCGGCGGCCGACGCCGGGCACGACGGGCGGATCGTGCTGCTGGCCGCCCACCGGTCCGAATCGGAACGACTCTTCGGTCCTGAGCTGACGGCTCTCCAGGAGCAACTGCCCGGGTTGCGGCGGCTCACCTTCGTCAGCGGGCGCAACAGCCGGATCAGCGCGGGCACCCTGCGTCCGTTCGTCACCGCGACGGCCCGGGCCCACCTCTGTGGGCCGGCGCCGATGATGCAGGACCTGATCGGGCACCTGACCGAACTCGGGCTGCCCCGCGACCGCATCCACACCGAGGCGTTCGTGTCCGGGCACAGCCGCCAGACCCGGCGGGAGAAGGCGCAGGCCATCGCCCGTGCCGCCGAAGAGGCCGGGATCACCGCCTTCCGCATCGACGTCGAGGACTCCGCGCCGGGCTTCCCGTGCCGGCCCGGGCAGACCGTCCTGGACGCGGCGAACGTCGCCGACGTCAAGCTGCCGCAGTCCTGCGGGGAGGGCTCCTGCGGGACCTGCCGGGTGGTGGTCCGGGCCGGCGAACACGAGACCGACAGCCGTGGCATGTTCTCCGCCGCCGAACTGGCCGACGGCTGGCGGCTGGCCTGCCAGACCCTGCCCACCGGCGACCTCACCATCGCACTCGACAAATAAGGAATCCTCGACCGCGGTGGCATCGGAGGCCAGGCCGCGAGAAGCCCGTACCGAGGAGGTAGTCGCCCATCCGCCGGCTCTCTCGCCGCCCGGGCTGTCGAGCACCGCCGGCGGGCGTCCCAGTAGCGGTGACGGGCGCACACGTTGACGTTGCGTGTGCCCGCGTAGTCGCCCCGGCGTGGATGAACGCCCACGATCGGCTTTGCGTGTGCTCCTGTCTCTGCTCGGGCAAGGACCAGAGCCCACGATCGGCCAATGTGTGCGCTGGTCGACGTTGCCGACCCGGGACGCACACCACCCGGCCACGCCAGGGCCGCCGTCATGTGAGGCGCCGTTGGGTGGGGCCGGGTGGTGGGCATCAGGCGATCCAGGCCAGGTGGGACAGGCGGATCTGGGCGCGTGCGTTCGGCGTTCAGATGGCCCTCACCCCTGCGAGATCTGTAGCAGTCGCGCCGCCGCGTCGGTGAGTGGGATGGCTTCCTGTTCGATGCGGCGGAACGGGGTGAGGCCCGCGGTGGCGATGGTGGCGTACGCGAGGGTCTCGGTCTCGGTCAGGTGCGGCAGGACCTCCCGGGACGGCTTGATGGGCCGGCCGGCCTTGTCGTGGTTCACGCCGTGCGGGGCGTAACGGTGCAGGTCGGTGGCTTCCATGAGGATGGAGGTGACCTGCGTGGCCGGTGCCCCGTCCGGCGTGGGCACGGCGAGTGCGGCGCGGAAGTGGTCCAGGATCGCGTAGCCGTCGGCGTCGATGTCGCCCCAGTAGAGGACGTGATCCGCCGAGCGGATCCAGGGCACGTTCGCGAGCAGGGCGGCCGCTGCCTTGCCACCGCCCTCCACCACGATCGTGTCGCTGACCGGCGGGAACCAGAGGCGGGAGTCACGGTTCTCGACGACGAGGACGACATGCGGCGGGTAGGCGATGTCGTGCACGTCCCCGGTGGTCCAGGCGTCGTGCCTGCGCCGGCCGGACGCAACGTGGCGCGGGTCGACATAGGTCAGATGCATGACGGCCGGCCGGGGCCGGACCTCGTCGCGGACCTCACGCCCGGCGACCGCACGCAGCAGCGCGCCGTGCTTGTCGAGCCATTTGGTGTGCATCCCGGGCACCGGAAGTTGCCGCTGCGTCCAGTCACCGGCGTCGGGGTGCCGGTGTAACCAGGTCACCGCGTTGATGAGCACGTCCACGTCGTTGGGTGACAGGGTGTCGACGGCCCGCAGCGTGGCCGGGGTGAGGGTGGCGCCGGCGGATTTCAGGGCCGATGCCCGCGCACGGGCCCGGCCGATGTCCACGGCCGGTGGTCCGGCGTCGGCGAGGAGCGCGGCGGCGCCGTCCAGGCCGGCGTTGAGCACCTCCGGGAAATCGCCGGCGACTCCCCGGATCGTCACCGCGGCACGGCCGACCTCCACTCCGCGGGGGAGCCGGGCGCAGAAGTCCCGCCACCGCATGTGCCAGCCCTGCCAGGCGGGATACCCGAACTGCTCGACCGCCCGGCCCGACGTCACCCCGGGACGCAGCCGGACCGAGAAGACCACGCGGTCGCCGACGCCGAACTCGGCGCACACGGCCTCCGCCCAGTTCTTCTCGAACCTGCGGCGGACGGTCGCGACGGCGTCTTCCGGGGTGACGAGTGCGCTCATGCGTCCGGAACGCCGACGAGGAGTTTCGCCCAGGATCGGCCGTGGGTGTTCTTGAGGATCACGTACTCCGCGTCCACGTGCGGCTCGATCGCGCTGTGCTTGTCGTTCGGGGCGCCGATGACCAGCTGGAAGCCCAGGCCGCGCCACGCGCCGATGGCACGGCCGGTGAAATGCGCATCCGCCTTGATCAGCGCCTCGTCGAGGAAGACCGGGGCATAACGGGGCCGGGTGGCGCCCGCATCGCCCAGTTGGTACCGCAGTGCGGCGCCGACGATGAACGCGACCAGCTCCTGTGACTCGCCGCCGGATTTCTCACCGATGTGGTCGTAGACGGCGACGTGCGTACCGTCGAGGTCGATCTTCTCGGCGCTGATCCGCACGTGGTTTCGGACGTCGACGAGGTCGGCGAAATCCGGCGCGGCACGGCGGATCCGGTCGATCACCTTGGTCATCCGGTGATAGGCGCGTTCCCGGTCGTCCTCGGTCTCGGCCTTGTCGATGAAGGCGCGTACGTCGCGCAGCTCCTTGCGGAAGCGGGCACGTGTCGTGGAATGGCTCTCCTGCGGGTCGATGCGCAGCCGGTGCCCGTCGTCGGCGAACGGCAGTTCGGCGAGGATCCGGTTGACCGGGTCGATCCGGTCGCGGATCTCCCGGACCGCGGCCGCGAGCTCGCTGTCCAGGCCGGTCAGGTCGTTGCCGGACAGGTTGAGCAGACTGTCGCGCCACTCGGTCTCCAGCTCGTGCAGGCCGCTGGTCGTAAGGTCGGTGAGCAGGTGGTCGAAGTCGCGGTAGGAGGCGTCCGGGTCGATGCCGAGGTTGGGGTTCGGCCAGCGTTCGAGGAACGTCGAGAAGGTGTCGTGCAGTGCCCTCCTGGACCGGCCGATCGCCTCCGTCGCGTTCTGCCGATCGGCACGGAGCCGCTCGGTGGCGTGTCTCGCGGCCGCGTCGAACTGTTCGAGCGCGTCCGTGTCGCCGTCGAAAAGGGTCTCCAGGTAGTGCCGGTGCTCCTCGCTGACCTCGACGCCAGACTCGGCGGCCGTGTCGAGCGCCGCCTGGACGCGGTCCACCTCGTCGACGATCGCCGCCCAGGACTTCCCGACCGCCTCCAGGGTGTCCTTCTGCCGGCCGACACGTTCGGTCATCTCCCTGACCTGCTGCTTCAGCTCGTCCAGTTGGTGTTGCAGCTGATCGATCTCCGGGTTGCCGGCACGGATCTCGTCGATGACGCGTCTCCACCGGTCCTGTTCGGCCCGGACCGCCGCGACGTCCACCTGATCCCACGACAACTCGGTGACGCTCTGGTAGGCGGTACGCCGAGCCTCCGCCGAGTCGAGGTTCGCCTCCTCCCCCGACATTCGCGCGGCGGCATCGTCGAGGCGTTTCTGCGCGAGGGTGATCCGCTCGTCGAGCTCGGCGAGCGTCCGGCTGTTCGTGAAGCCGAGCACGTTGGCCCGGCCCTGGCCGCCGTGCGCGCCCCGGCCACCTTCCGACGTCTGGCCGGTGATCGTGAGCGCCTTGGCGTACTGGGGCAGCAGCCGCGGCGTGTCGACGCAGACGTACGCGAAGCGGCGGGCGAGCTCACCCTTGAGCCAGGCGGTGAACGGCGACGGCCGGTAGTCGAGCCGGCCGGGCAGCGTCTTGCCGTCGAGGCCGACCTCGTCACGCTGCCCGGTGCGCACGCCCTCGAACTGGATCCGCCGTGCGGTCGGCACCGCGTTGATGGCCTCGCGGAACGCGTTCAGCCGGCCGATGTCGATCAGCATCCGGGTGGCGAACCCGCCGAGCGCCAGGTTGAACGCCTCGCGCCACGGCTCGAACTCCGTCCGGACCTCGATCAGCTCGCCGACGAACGGCAGGTCCTCCGGGGTGAGTCCGGCGGCCTCGGCCAGCGCCGCGCGGGCCGCGTGCAGGTCGGTCGGGATGTTGCCGCGGCGGTTCTTGACCGCGTTGCGCTCGGCGCGCAGCCCGCCCAGCTCCCGCTCGGCCTCCTTCTTCTCCGCCGCCGCGTCGGCGTACGACTGCTGAGCGGTCCGCCGGGCGTCGACGTCGGCCACCGAGCGATGCGCCGTCTCGATCAGCGCGGCGAAGTCCGCACCGGTCTCGACCGAGGCCCCGATCGTCGCCAGCACCCGGTCCAGTCGCTCCCGTACCCGTTCGACGTCGGCCAGCCGCTGCTCCACGACGCGGATCTCCCGCTGTGCGGTCTCCATCCGGTCGCCACCTGACGCACGAATCGTGTCGGTCACCCCGTCACGCTGCGCCTCGGCCGCTTCGACCAGGGCGCTGGTCTCCGACAGCGCCGCCTGGGCCCGGCGGTTCTGCTGGTCCAGGTCCGTTTCGGCCGAGCGCAGCAGATCCAGCCGGCGCTGATGACGCCACAACGCGGCAGGCGACGACGTGTCGGCGAAGGATCCGATCTCGTCGATCGCATGCAGCCGGTCCACCGCCTCGTCGATGGTGCGCCGGTGTTCGCGGATCGGGGTCAGCGCCTTCACCTGCTGGCGAGCGGTGATCATCCGGGCCCGGGTGCCGGACAGCTCGTCGAACTGCTGCACGACCGCGTCGGCGGTGGCCAGCGTGGCCGGCTCCTCCAGCACCATCGTCTTGTACAGGGCGTCGACCGTGGTGATCTGCTGGCCGGCCTGGATCCGCCCCAGCAACGCGATCGCCTTGTGCCCGTCGCCGGCGGCGCCGATGCCGAGCACGGTGTGCAGGCGCGCGGTGAACTCCCGGTCGGTGTCACTCCAGGTCAAACCGGTTGCCACCACATCGGTACGGGCGAACCGGTTGCCCGCCGGGCCTTCCAGCGTCCGCAGCTGATAAGCGTGGTCACAGCTGGCCCGGACCGCCACGACGTCGTCCAGGTTGCGGGCCGACGAAGGGACATACCAGGCCCGCAGCGCGGTGAACTCGGCGCCGGTGTGGTCGACCCACGTCATCGCGATGGCCGACCAGGTGTCCCGGCCGTCACCACGCAGCACCCGCAGCTTCGTCTCACCGTCGGCGCGGGACTCGTCGAGCTTGCCACGGGCGTACGAGAGGATGTTTCGCTGGTCCTTGCCCCGGGGCCGGCCGACCACTCCGCCGTTGGACGCCCCGTTGAAGGGGGTCGTGTGCGGCATGAGCAACGCGATGTACGAGTCCATCAGCGTCGACTTGCCCGATCCGGAACCTCCGCTCAGCAGGGTCGCGCCCGGTGCGAGGCGCAGGTGGTGGTACCCGTCGTAGCCGCCCCAGTTGACCAGTTGCAGGTCACGCGCCACCCACTGCTGGCCCCGGGAGGCTGCCGGGACCAGCCCGAACAGCGTGTCGATCATGCTCACGCGGTGACCTCGTTCTGGTCGCGCAGCCACTGGTCCAGCTCGGCCAGTTTCTCCGTGCTCAGCACGACCTCCACCATCGGGGTGATCCGGTACCGGCCGGCCGACTCCTCGGCGAGGAGCCCTTCGGTGACCAGCCGCTGCACCGCGTTGCGCACCTCCTGCTGACGCCGGGCCAGGTTGTGGTCGTGCGGGTCGAAGTAGGTCAGCACGGTCTGCTCCAGTTCCTCGATGTCCACCCGCGCGGACGTCTCACCGGTACCCCGTTCGCGTTGGAAGACCGTGCGGAGATGGACCAGGACCAGGGTCTCGGCCCGGTTGTACGGGTCGTCCTTGAGCAGGATCGGCACGTCCATCTCGACCGACCGCACCTGCTGCTTGTAGGCGACCCCGCGGTCGTGGTCGACCACGAGGCGGACGAACAGGTCGTGCATACGCGATTCGATGATCTGCTGGTTCTCCAGCAACGTGCGCCAGTGCGCCGGGTTCTTCTCGGCGAGCAGGAACTTGCGCCGCAACAGCTGGACCAGCACACGGCGGACCTCCGCGTCCAGCGTGCCCGCATCGCCGGCGAACAGCTCGGCGGGATCCTCCTCCATCGACACCGGGTCGATGAAACCCGCCGACCAGCCGTCGGTCTCGTCCGGCTCACTCATCGTCACCACTCCTGTCCACACCGGCCGGATTCGCCGCCACCACACTGCCCAGGGCAAAACGTCGGCGGGTCCGGTCGGGTCGCACCGTCTCGACCACCGTGACCTCGGCCGTCTCGGTCATCCCGGCGCCGTGCGCGACCTCCAGGAGGCCGAGCAGATCGACCGGCCGCTGCAACTCCTCGCCGGCCGCACGGAACGCGTCCACCACGTCGACGCTCGCCGCCCCGGCCGCGAACGTCTCCAGATGGGCCCGCAACTCGGCGTAGCGCGGGCCGCCCCACGCCCGGGTGTCCGCGGCCGGCATGTCCTCCGGCTCGTCCCAGTCCGGCAACGGCGCGGGCGGCTGCGGAGGCCGCGGGTCGCTCATCCGCTGGCGCAGGTGCCCGACGTCGGCGACCGGCAGGCGGCGCAACGGCTCGACGGCCTCGCCGCGGCGCGAGCCGGGAACCCACCTGTGCAGGCCCGACATCACGTCTCGCAGCAGCTCGTCGACCTGGCGGTCACGCATCGGATCGTGGTTGCGGACCTGGGTGGTGATGACGTGCGACGCCTGCCGCTGGGCGGCCAGCACCTCTTTGACGCCCTGCTCGATCCGCCGGGAGATCTCGGTCAGCTCACGCCGCTGCTGCGGCGGCAACAGCTCGGTGAACCGGTGCCGCAGCACGGTACGCAACTGGCCCCACAGGCCGTCGATCTGCGCCGGGTCACCGATCAGGCGCAACGCCCCGGCGAACGCCCGGCCCTCCGGTGTCGCGTCCAGGATCCGCTGGCCGCGCGCGAGATACTCACGCAGGACCTCGCCGGTCGGGCGCACGTCGTGCCGCAACTCCGCGACGACGTCACGCTGAATGGCTTTGATCGACTCGGCCACACGGGCGAAGTCCGCGGGCAGCTCCCGCGCCAGGTGCAGCACGTTCTCGGCCGCCTCGAGCAACTGCTCGTCGTCGACCGTCTCGACGGCGCCGCCCTTCTCCAGGCGGGTCAGCTCCTTCTGCCGCTGCTGGATCTCCTCGTGCAGGCGCACCATCCTGGACATCAGGTCCGGATCGGCGTCCTGCGCCAGTCGCTCGATCGCCTCCAGCAGCGTCCGGACCCGCGACTCCGACACCCGGGTACGGGCGCCGCCGACCCGCCCGGCGACCTCGAGCGCACCGACGCCGTACGCCGAAAGCCGATACACCTCGGCATCGTCGTCGGACACCTGCCGGACCAGCCACCCGGCCTGCACCCACTGCCGGCAGAGATCACGCGCACTGCCCACGGGCAGCGGCTGGCTGTCCTCGTCGCCGTAGCCGGCCGCCCGCAACTGGCCGAGGGCGTCGTTGATCTCGGCATGCGCGTCGGCCACCGCGACGGTCGGGCGCTCCGCGGTGAAGACCATCGCCAGCACCGTCACCACGAACGGCGCGTGCGTCTGGTGAAGCAAGGCGAGCATCGGATTCTGAAACGCCCGGAGCGCTCCCTGGTAAGCGCCTTCAACACCTCGTGTAGCCATCACCGCACACCCTACGGCGCGGGTACGACACAAGCGGGTTCATGACCCGGCCGGGCGCGAGTCTCCGACTCTGGCGGGTTGGCGACCAATCGGTGCTGTGGCCGCCGATTCGTGCTGCCATTGGCGTCGATGGATTGCGGACGACGGACAGGGAGCCGGCATGGCGGAACAGGCCCGTCGCAAGCGCCGTGCCGGACGCTGTTTCAGCTATGTGGCCGCAGCCGGATACGGCAAGACGACGACCCTCGAAGCGATGTGCGCGGACGGCGCGGGGACGTACTGGACTGCCGAGGCGCTGCTCGCCACGCCGTACCGTCACCCGCCGGAAGCCCTGGCCCGGGTGGTCGTCGACGACCTGTGCGCGTTGCCCGCTCCGGCGCAGCGGCGGCTGGCGCGGGAACTGGCGACGCTGCCGGCCGATGTCGAGCTCTGGCTGGCGGCCCGCCGGCCCCTCGCTTCCGAGTTCTACGCCACGCTGCCGGGTGCGGCCGTCGAACGTGGCGCCGCCGACCTCGCCCTCACCCTCGACCAGGTCGCGCGGGTCCTGCGGGAGGAGCACGGCGTCGTCGATGCCGAGCTGGCCGTGCTGGTGCACGACGTGACGGCGGGATGGCCCGCGCTGGTCCAGTTCGCCGGTGAGGCCCTGGGCCGGCAGGGAGTCGGCTCAGCGGAGCTCCTCGCCGCGATCACCGACCCCGGCACGCCGGCCGCGACCTGGCTCGGCGAGGAGGTCCTGGCCGAGCAGCCGGTAGGCGCCGCCGCATTGCTGGATGCGGCCGTGGCGCTCGGCCCGGTGCCCGAGGCGCTCTGCCTGGGCCTGGCGGACGCGGGGCTGCTCGACAACGGTGTGCCGGGCACGCCGTTGCCTTCGCTGCGATGGCTGAACCGGGCGGGTCTGCTCGTGGCGCGCGCCGGTGCGGCGCCGCGGCTGGTGCCGGCGGTCTCTGCGGTGCTCGGTCACCGGCGCCGGTCGGGCTGTGCGGGCGCCGGCGTGCCCTCCGAGGCCTTCGTCGACTTCGCCGCCGCGTGGTATTCGCGCCACGGGCACTCCCTTGCTGCGGCGGCGCTGCTGCACCGGGCGGGGCGGCCGGAGCAGTGCGCGGCCGTGCTCGCCGAGCACGGTGACCGGATGCTGGCGGCCGGAGGCGGGTTCGAGGTCGTGCGGCTGCTGCGATCGCTCCCCGCCGAGCAACGGTCGTTCGAGCTGCGGCTGGTACAGGGCGACGCGTTGCGGATGACCGGCGACGCCGCCGGGGCGCTGCGTGTCTTCGCTCCGCTGCTGCGGGATCCGGCCCGCGGCGGTGACCCGGGACTGCGCTGGCGAGCGGCGATGGTGCACTACATGCGCGGCGAGTACGCGACGGCGCTGGAACTGTGCACCCTGCCGGACGGCCCCGGCCGAACCGTCGACGAGGTGCTGCTGCTGGCCTGCCGGGCCGGCGCGTTGATGATGCTGGGCCGGTCCGCCGAGTCGGCTGCCGTGGCGGCCCAGGCGCTGCGCTGTGCGGAGAGCAGCGGCGACGATCGGGGGAAGGCAGCCGCGCACATCGCTGCCGCGCTCGGTGCGGTAGGCGCCCGGCGTGACGGGCACCTGGCCGCCGCGCTCGACGCCGCGCAGCGCGCCGACGACGTGGTCACCGTGGTCCGGGTGCTGGTGAACCGGGCCGAAGGGCTGATCCGTGACGCCAGGTACCCGGAGGCGTTGCGGGTCGCCGCGCAGGCGGTGCACACCGCGGAGCACAGCTGCCCGCCCGGGTTGCTGGTGGCGGCGCTGTCCAACGCCGGCGACGCGCTGCTGCGGCTGGGCCGGTACGACGAGGCCGAGCGGCATTTCGAGCGGGTGGTCGCGGTGTCACACCGGGCCGGCCTGAACCGCGCGGCGTCCGGGCTGTGGGGCATCGCCGAGGTCCGGCGGCAGATCGGCCGGCGTGAACAGAGCCGGACCGCGTTCGAGGAGGCGGTGGAGGCGGCGCACGCGGTCGATGACACGCAGGTCCTCGTACCGGCGCTGGCCGGCCTCACCCGGGTGCTGCTGGACGGGCCGGACCCCGATCTTGCCGCGGCTCGTTCCGCGGCCGAGGAGGCGGAACGTGTCGCGCCCGAGATTCTGCTGCCGATCGCCCTGGTGGCCGCCGGCTGGGTCGCGTTCGCGGAGGGAATCCTGCCGGTCGCGCAGCAGCGGGCGGCCGCGGCGGTGACCGCCGCCCGGGCCAGCCGGCGCGCCGATTGTCTTGCCAATGCGCTCGAGCTGGTCGCTGCGGTGAGCATCGACACCGCCGGCGCGGTGGCGGCGCTGCGTGAGGCGGAGGCGATCTGGCGTGCCGCGGGTGCGCTGCCCGCCGCCGATCGGGCCGTGGTGCTGCTCGGCCGGGTGCCCGGTGCTGACGGCGCGCAGCGTTCGGCGGCGAAGGCCGCTGCCCGGCGGCTGGTGGAGTTGGGCGTGGCGGCTGTCGACGATGCCCGTCTGCCGGCCGGCGAGGACAGATCGACACCGGTGCGGATGCGGGTCCTGGGTGGGTTCGAGGTGTTCGTCGACGGCCGGCCGGTGCCACTGCCGGCCTGGCGCTCCCGGCAGGCGCGGTCGCTGGTCAAGATCCTGGTCGCGCGGCGTGGCCGGCCCGTCCCGCGCCTGGAGCTGCGGGAGCTTCTCTGGCCCGATGACGAGGCACATCGTACGGCGCACCGGTTGTCGGTCCTGTTGTCGGTGGTTCGCACGGTGCTGGATCCGGCGCGCCGCTGGCCGACCGACCACCATGTCCGGGCCGACCTGGCGGGGATCTCGCTCGACGTCGGGCACGTCGCGGTCGACGTCGAGGAGCTGCTGAGCGACGCGGCACACGCGGCGCTGCTGGTCCGCACCGGTGACCGGGCGCAGGCGCGGGAGGTGCTCGTCGAGCTCGATCGGTTGTATCGCGGTGACGCGTTCGGCGACGAGCCGTACGAGGAATGGGCCGACGGGCTGCGCGAGGAGGCGCGTGCGGTGTGGCTGCGTGCGCTGCGCGACCTCGCGGGGCTCAGCCGTGCCGCCGGCGATCTCGACCAGGCGGTCACCTACCTGGTTCGGCTGCTCGCCATCGACGCGTATGACGAGGTGGTGCACCGCACCCTGGTCGAGGTCCTGGTGCGGGCCGGCCGGCACGGCGAGGCCCGGCGCGCCTTCGACCGCTGGTGCCAGGCGATGCGGTCGATCGACGCGCCGGTGCCGACCACCGGAGTCCTCGCCGGCCGGGCCTGACGGCCTCTCCTCAGTTCAGGATGGGCTCGCTGGCGCACCGGACGAAATACTGGACGATGTCGAAGTACGCGTAGACCTGCGCGGATTCGACGTCGCAGATGTTGACGCCGGTGCCGCCGAACCCGGTGTCGTAGCCCTCCTCGCCGAACAGCAGGTCGTTGCCGGCACCGCCGTCGAGCACGTCGGCGCCTTTGTCGCCGTAGATCTCGTCGCACCCGTCGTCGCCGTAGAGGCTGTCGGCGCCGGGGTCGCCGTGGATCACGTCGTTGCCGCCGAGGCCGTGGATCACGTCGTCGCCGCCGTGACCGCGGATCAGGTCGTCGCGGGGGGTTCCGTTGAGCACGTCGTCGCCGGGGGTGCCCTCGATGACGAAGCCGGGCCCGGGTGTCTCGCACGGGTCGATCGCGGCAGCCGGTCCCACACCCGAGAGTGTGAGACCGGCGGTGGCGAGGATGGTCACGCCCAGCAGGGCCATTACCTTGCGCAGGTTTTCAGTCATGCGGGCAACATCCCACCGGCCCGTCATCGTGGCGTCATCACGGCGCCGGCCGTACCCGCTGATCAGCAGTTGATCTGGGTTTCGGTGGCCGGGCTGCAGACGTCGGCGCCGCCGGCCGGTCCGCCGTTGCCGGTGTCGGTGCCGGCCTCGCCGTCCATCTGGTCGTCGCCGTCGTTGCCGCGCACGACATCGTCGCCGTCGCCGCCGAACAGGTCGTCGTTGCCGAAACCGCCGTTGAGCACGTCGTCACCGGCGTCGCCGTCGAGCCGGTCGTTCTGCTCGTTGCCGGCGAGCTCGTCGGCGCCCGGTCCCCCGTGGACCCGGTCCTGGCCCTCCCCGCCGTTGAGCACGTCGTCACCGAGGTCACCGGCGAGCTGGTCGGCGCCGCTGTCGCCGTTCGCCACGTCGGCGCCGGGGCCGCCGGTCAGGGTGTCGTCGTCCTCGTTGCCGTTGACGGTGTCGTCGCCGTCGCCGCCGCCGGCCAGATCGTCGCACTGGTTGCCGAAGATCAGGTCGTTGCCGTTCTCGCCGCCGATGTTGTCCACTCCGTCACCGCCGAGGATGGTGTCGTTGCCGTCCCCGCCGAGGATGACGTCGTTGCCACCGAGTCCGTTGATGAAGTCGGCGCCGCCACGTCCGTCGATGAAGTCGTCGAACGGGGTGCCGACGAGGTTGTTGGGCATGCCGTCACCGATGAGGACCACACCGGGCCCCTTCGGCAGGCAGTGCTCCTCGTCGTCGGCGTAGGCGGCCGAGGCGCCCGACGTCGCCAGCGCGGCCGAGGCGAGCAGGAACGCGGCGGCCGCGGCCAGGGTCTTTCGCTTGTGCATGGTGGTGCCTCCAGAAACGTTCCGCCGGGCTCGCATCCCGCGAGGCCGGGCCACCGGATTCGGCGACAGGCAGAGCGTCGCCGGGACCCGTCAGCCCGGCGTCATCACGCCGTCATCATGCGAGGACCCAGCCCTCGCGCCCGGCTGACGGCCGGTGGCGGGCTTTCCGCGAGGGCCAGGATTCCGGCGGCGGCCAGCAGGCCGGCCGCGCCGATGGCCAGCAGGACCGGCAGGTAGCCGCCGGTGGCGGCGAGCAGGCCGGCGGCGAGCAGCGGCGCGGTGGCCCGGGCGAGGGTGACCGGGGCCGCGAGGGTGCCGGCGATGGCGGCGTAGGCGGCGGTGCCGTAGCGATCGGCGAGCAACTGTGGGGTGGCCAGGCTGGCGATGCCGAAGCCGAGCCCGAACGCCACCACCGCCAGGATCGCCCCCGGGCGGCTTCCGCCCGCCACGGGCAGGACCAGCGTGGCAGTGGCCTGCACGACGAAGATCGCGGCGACGATCCGGTGCAGCCGGACACGCCTGGAGGTGGCGGTGAGCAGCAGACGGCCGGTGACCGACAGGACACCGAGCAGCCCGGCCACGGTCGCGGCGAAGGTCGCCGGGTGGCCGCGGCTGACCAGATAGCCGACCAGATGGACGGTCATGGTCGCGTTCGCGGCGGCATGCGCCACGAACGCGGCGACCAGGCACCAGAACCGGCGGTCCCGCATCGCGGCCCGGACCAGGGCCCGCCGATGACCGGAACTTGCGCGCCGCGGTCCGCGCACCGCTTCCGGTGGTCGGCGCACGACGAGCAGATGCAGCGGTACGGCCACACCCGCGTACAGCCCGGCGAGCACCAGCAGGGTGGCCCGCCAGCCCTCGCGTTCGGTGAGCCAGCCGGTGAGCGGCATGAACACGGTGCTGGCGAACCCGGCCACCACGATCATGCCGAGGATCGCCCGCGGCCGGCGGACGGCGTCGAACCAGGAGACCAGCACCGGGGTGGCCGCCTCGTAGAGGGCCATCGCCATCGCCACGCCCAGCCCAGCGAAGACCAGATAAAGCGCCCATATTGTACGGACGTGCGCCCACGCCACCAGCATTCCGGCGCCGAGCATCGCGCCGGTGGTCATCAGGGCGCGCCCGCCGTGCCGGTCGAGCCAACGGCCCACCGGCACGGCGGCCGCAGCTTGGGCGAGGATCGCCGTGGTGAACGCCCCGGTGACCGCGGCCGGTGAGGTGTGCAGGTCGGCGGCGATCGGATGCAGCAGCACGGCGAAGGCGTAGTAGAGGGTGCCGTACCCGATGGTCTGGGTGACGGCGAAGGTGACCACGATCCACCAGCCGTGAAACACCGCAGGATGGTCAGCAGCAGGTGCCGGCCTGACCGGCAGCGGGAGAGTCACCGAGGGTGATCAGGTTCAGGGGCGCGGTGGGCAGCGGCTCGGCGGATTCTTCGGGTGCAGTGCCGCAGCAACTGTCGCCGTCGACCGCGTCGCTGCTGCAGACGCCGGTCTCGGGCAGGTCGAGCCGCACGTCGCGGGCCGCCGCCCAGTCGCCGGCGAGCGCGGCGACGACCGAGCGGGCCTGTTCGTAGCCGGTGGCGAGCAGGAACGTCGGCGCCCGGCCGTAGCTCTTGACGCCGATCGCGTAGTAGCCGGGCTCGGGGTGGGTGAGTTCGTCGACGCCGTGCGGCGGGACGGTGCCGCAGGAGTGCTCGTTCGGGTCGATCAGCGGTGCGAGAGCCCGGGTGGAGCCGAGGATCGGGTCTAGGTCGAGCCGCAGCTCGCCGGTGATGCCGTGGTCGGGGCGGAACCCGGTCGCCGAGACGATCCGGTCGGCGGTGACGGTGCGGTCGCCGTCGGACACCCGAACCGTGTCGCCGTCGACCCGCACACGCTCCACCCGGAAGCCGGTGAGCAGGGTGACGGCGCCGGACTCGACGGCCTGGCGCAGGCGGGTGCCGAGGGCGCCGCGTTCGGGCAGGGCGTCGGCGCTCTGCCCGCCGTAGGTCCGGGTCGGGCTGCTGGACCGGACGGCCCAGGTCACCCGGGTGTCGGGGGCCTGCTCGGCGAGGGCGGCCAGGGCCAGGACGGTGTTGGCGGCGGAGTGCCCGGCGCCGACCACGAGGACCCGGCGTCCGGCGAACCGGTCCCGGTCCCGGCCCAGGACGTCCGGCAGGGCATTCTCCAGGTACGCCGCAGCGCCCGCTTCGCCGTGGGCGGGGATGCCGTACGCGCCGAGCACGTTCGGTGTGTCCCAGGTGCCGGAGGCGTCGATGACCGCGCGGGCGTGCAGGTCGGTGCCGTCGGTCAGCCGCACGAGGAACGGTGTGTCCGCCCGGCCGGCGCTGCGGACCCGGTCCAGACCGAGCCGGGTGACCGCGACGACCCGGGCGCTGTAGCGGATGTGCGGTTTGAGCGCGGGCAGGTCGGCGAGCGGCTGGAGATAGTCGGCGGCGAGTTCGGCGCCGGTGGGCAGCTTGTCGTCGTCGGGCCGTACCCAGCCCGCGTCGCCGAGCAGACGGGCCGCGGCCGGGTCGAGGTCGTAGCGCCACGGCGAGAACAACCGCACGTGACCCCATTCGCGGACGGCGGCGGCCGGACCGTCACCGGCTTCGAGAACAAGGAAGGGCAGGCCGCGGTCGGCGAGCTGGGCGGCGGCGGCCAGGCCGACCGGGCCGGCGCCGATGACCACGACGGGAAGCTGGGAGAGCTGGCTGGACACGGAGGTGACTCCTGCCTGTGAGGCGACGCGGTTTCGACAACCATTGGATTCGACCGTTCTCGAAACCGAGATTTGCACACCGATTCGATAGTTGTCAAACTCGACCCATGTCGAAGCCGGCCACCACCGCCCCCGCCCCGCTTGATGAGAGCAACGACGTACCCTGCTGCCCGCCGATGACGCAGCAGCGCATCGACTCGGCCACGGCGGTGAACCTGTCGGCCGCGTTCAAGGCCCTCGGCGATCCGGTACGGCTCCAGCTGATGTCGATGATCGCGTCGGCGCCGGACGGGGAGATCTGCGTCTGCGACCTCACCCCGGCGTTCGAGGTGTCCGGCTCGACCATCTCCCACCACCTCAAGACGCTGCGCGAGGCCGGCCTGGTCGACGCCGAGCGCCGGGCGAGCTGGGTCTACTACCGGCCCCGCCCCGCCCTGATGCGGCAGCTCGCCACCCTGCTCGACCCGGCGGCAATCGCTCAGTAGCCGGCGCCGGCGCGATCCTCGTGCTCTACCCGGTGACCGGCCGGGCCGTAGCGGAAACCAGTCACCCCTCGTGAAAGGAGCGATCAGATGATCGTGCCCACCGTCCTGTTCGTCTGCGTGCACAACGCCGGTCGCTCCCAGATGGCCGCCGGCTGGCTGCGGCACCTCGCCGGTGACCGGGTCGAGGTCCGGTCGGCCGGGTCCGCGCCGGCCGACACGATCAACCCGGCCGCCGTCGAGGCGATGCACGAGGTCGGCATCGACATCACCGACCAGTCGCCGACCAGGCTGACCTTGGACTCCGCCCGGGAGTCGGATGTGATCATCCTGATGGGCTGCGGCGACGCCTGCCCGGTCTTTCCCGGCAAACGGTACGAGGACTGGAAGCTGGACGACCCGGCCGGCAAAGGCGTCGAGGCGGTGCGCCCGATCCGCGACGAGATCAGGTCACGTGTCGAGACGCTCCTCGCCGACCTGCTCCCACCCAGGTGACGTAAGGGTTCCGTAAGCGGGTCCGGCCTACCGATCACGGCGGTGGGCGGCTTGACTCGTACATGTGATTCGCCGACTTCTCAGCAGACCTGCCACCTGGATCGTCGTCGCGGTGCTCGGGATCGGCGGCGCGGGGGCGTTCTACTGGTTCGCGCCGTGGCGGTTGTTCACCGACACGGTCGTGGCCGACACCCTGACCGTCGTGCCGGCCGCACCGCCCGCCGCCGTACCGCCATCGTCCGGTTCCGCAGAAGCGCCGCCGCCGGCCGCACCGGTGATCATCGCTCAGGGGGATTTCATCACCCACGAGCACGACACCAGCGGCACGGCCCGGCTGGTGCGCAACCCGGACGGCAGCCACCAGCTGGAGATCGCCGGCCTGGACACCAGCGACGGCCCGGACCTGCGGGTGTGGCTGTCCGACCAGCAGGTACGCACCGGCACCGCCGGATGGCGGGTCTTCGACGACGGCGAGTACGCGGAGTTGGGCAAGCTCAAAGGCAACCACGGGGATCAGGTGTACCGGCTGGACTCCGGCGTCGACCCGGCCGAGTTCCGCAGCGTCAGCATCTGGTGCAAGCGGTTCGCCGTCTCGTTCGGGGCAGCCGAGCTGACCACCGTCTGACCGGCTGGTCACGTCGGCCGCTGCCGGTCGCCGCCGGTGACGAAGTCGAGGATGCCGTCGATCAGGCGGCCGGTCGACTCGTTCGGCAGCGAGTAGTAGACCCGCTGGCCCTGCCGCCGGCGCAGGATCAGGCCGGCGTCGGTGAGGTGGCGCAGGTGGTGGGCGATCGCGGTGGGGTGGGCGGGGACGATCCCGTTCAGGTCGGCCGGGGTCGCCTCGCCCGCGCGCAGCACCAGGAGGATGTGCAGGCGGTGCTGGTACGCCATGCCGCGCAGCACCTCGACCGCACGATCGAGGTCGGCCTGCTCGATCCGGGGTGTGATGGTCATGCCGGCACCGCCCGGACGAGGCGGCGCAGGGTCCAGGAGACCGTCAGGACCGCGGTCGCGGCCAGGGAGATGCTCGCGCCCGCGGCCACGTTCCAGTGTGCGGAGACGTACAGCCCGGCCAGGCCGCTCGCGACGCCGAACAGGACCGCCAGCCCGGTCATCACCGGCAGCCGGGCCGACCACAGCCGGGCGGCCGCGGCCGGGGCGACGATCAGCGACAGCGCGAGGATGGTGCCGACCGCCGGCACCACCGTCACCACGACCAGCACGATCGTGAGGAGCAGGAGGACGTCCCAGCCGCCGGTCCGGACACCCGCCGCCCGCGCGCCGGCCGGGTCGAAACCCGCGAACAGCAGCGGGCGGGCGCAGACCGCCAGGACCAGCGCGACCACGGCCAGCACCCCGACCGTGGCGGCCAGGTCCGATCGGCTGACCGTGAGGATCGAGCCGACCAGGAACGACGACAGGTCCCGGCTGAACCCGCTCTGGGTGGCGACCAGCGCCGCGCCGAGCGCGAACCCGCCGGACACCAGCACCCCGGTGGCGGCCGCCGCGTCCTGACCGCGGCGCCGGGTCAGCGCGGCCACCCCCAGCGCCACGACTGCTCCGGTCAGCACCCCGCCGACCAGCAGATTCACCCCGATGATGGACGCGGCCACCACGCCGGGGAAGGTGGCGTGGGTCAGCGCCATGGTGAAGAACGACAACCGCCGCACCACCACCTGCACCCCGATCAACCCGGTCAGCACACCGACCAGGACCACTTCGACGACCGCCCGGAGGATCACGTCAGCCCTCCGGCGAACGAGCGGTCGCGCCAGCGGCGTACCGGCAGGAGCAGCAGATAGGCCAGGACCAGCATCAGGACGACGGCGGAGGCGGAGGTCAGCGCCACCCCGTAGCGCAGCGACGCGGTCCAGCTCAGCAGCAGCCCGGCATACCCGGCGACCAGGACGAGACCGGTGCCGGCCAGCGCCATCACGGCGGGCCGGGCGGTGATCATCCGGGCCGCCGCGGCCGGGACCACCAGCAGCGCCACCACCAGGATCGTGCCGACCGCACGGACCGCGGCGACGACCACCAGCGCGAGCAGGACGTTCAGCCACAGGTCGAGCCAGCCGACACGCAGTCCGGCCGCGGCGGCGCCGGCCGGATCGAAGGCGCGGAACAGCCAGGCCCGGGCGCCGATGGCCAGCGCCACCAGGATCACCGCGGCGAGGACGGCGGTCTCGGCGATCTGCCGCGGCGTCACGGTCAGCAGACGGCCGAAGAGAAAGGCGGTCAGATCTGAGGTGTACGACGTACGCCGCGACACCAGCACCACCCCGATCGAGAACATCGCGGTGAGCACGACCGCGGTGGCGGCGTCGTCGGTGAGCCGTGCGGCGCGGGTCAGGACGGTCAGCACCACCGCGGTGAGCAGCCCGGCGACGAGCGCTCCGGCGAACAGGCCCTCGATGCCGCCGGCGACGAACCCGATCACGACTCCGGGGAACACGGTGTGGGTGAGCGCGTCGGAGACGAACGACAGCCGCCTGACGAAGACGAACACGCTGACCGGGCCGCAGATCAGCGCGAGCAGGGCGATCTCGGTGAGGGCGCGGCCCATGAACGGTACGGCGAACGGCTCGATCACGGTTCGACCAGCACCATCCGGCCGTCGGCCAGGTCGAGGGCGGCATGGGCGTACGTCTGGCGCAGCGGACCGGCCGTGAGGGTCTCGCCGGGCGTGCCGACCGCCCATTGCCGGCCGTTGACCAGGCAGACCAGGTCGGCGAGGTCACGGGCGACGGTGAGGTCGTGGGTGCTGAGCACGATCGCGGTCCCGTCGGCGGACAGTTCGCGCAGCACCCGGACGATGGCGTCCTGGCTGACCGCGTCGACGCCGTTGAACGGTTCGTCGAGCAGCAGCAGCCGGGGCCGCGCGACGATGGCGCGGGCGAGCAGGGCGCGTTGCCGCTGGCCGCCGGAGAGCAGCCCGAACCGGTCCCGGGCCCGGTCGGTGAGCCCGACCCGGTCGAGGGCGGTGGCGACGGCCTGCCGATCGGTGGCGCGGGCCGGCCGCCACCAGCCGAGTTGCCGGTAGCGGCCCATCATCACCACCTGGCGGACGCTGACCGGGAAGTCGGGGTCGAGGTTTCCGGTCTGCGGCACGTATCCGGTGTGCGAGCGGGCGCGGGCCGGTTCCTGGTCCAGGACGGTGGCGGCGCCGGTGAGGATGTCGGCGAGGCCGAGCACCGCTTTGATCAGGGTGGACTTGCCGGCGCCGTTCGGGCCGACGAGGGCGAGCCGCTGCCCCGGCCTGAGTTCGAGGTCGACGCCGGTGACCACGGGCCGGCCCTGGTAGCCCACGCTCACGCCGGTCAGGCGCAGGGCGGCGGTCGCCATGTCAGCCGGCCAGCGCGTCGACGATGACCTGCGTGTTGTGACGTTCGGCGCCGAGGTAGGTGCCCTCCGGCGTACCCGGTGCTCCGAGGCTGTCGCCGAAGAGGGCGTCCTCGCCCGCGACGACCTTGACGCCGGCCTGCTGGGCGATGGCCTCGGTGGTCTTCGGCGGCAGGGAGCTCTCCGCGAAGATCGCCCTGGTGCCGGTGGCCTTGATCTTCGCGACCAGGTCGGTGAGCTGTTTGGCGGACAGTTCGGCGGAGGTGTCGAGGCTGGGGATGACCGAGCCGACGAACTGGAGGTCGTAGCGGGCGATGTAGTAGCCGAAGGCGTCGTGGTTGGTGACCAGCTTGCGGTCGGCGGCCGGGATCTTCGCCCAGGCGGCGGTGTTGTCGCTGTCGAGCTTGTCGAGCTCGGCGCTGTAGGTGGCGAGGTTCTTCGCGAAGGCGCCGGCCTTGGCCGGGTCGGCGGCGGCCAGTCCCTTCTGGATGTTGGTCACCATGATCTTGGCGTTGCGCGGGTCGTGCCAGATGTGCGGGTCGTGTTCCTCCTCGCCGGCGTGCGCCTCGCCCTCCTCCTCTTCGTGGCCGCCCTCGCGCAGGGTGACGCCCTGGCTGGTGTCGACGACGGTGCCGGCGAATCCGGCCGACTCGATCGTGCGGTCGAGCCATTCCTCCAGGCCCACACCGTTCTTGACGACCAGCTTGGCGCTCGCGATGGCCTGTAGGTCGGCAGGGGTCGGCTCGTACTCGTGCGGGTCGACGTTGGGTTTGATGATCTGGGTGACGTCGACGTCGGCGCCGCCGATGTTGCGGACGAAGTCGGCGACCTCGGGGGTGGTGGCCACGACGGCGAGCTTGGTGGTGGCCGGGGTGGAGGCGCCGGGCTCGGCGGCCGCGGAGCCGCAGCCGGCCAGCACGGCCAGGGCCGCGGTCCAGACGACAAGGTGGGGGGTGGTTCGGGTGTTCATGGCGGAACGATAATCATTGTCGAAAATTATCGTCTAATCGCAAACTGACGATATGTTGAGAAGCGGTCACGCGATCGCGGCGAGGGCGGCGTGGGCACCCCACCGCCAGACCACGCCGGCCTGATCGAAACCCGCGTCCAGAGCGGCCGCGCGGTGCCAGTCGGCGGGCGGGGCGAACTCGGCCGGCGCCCGGCCGGCGAAGACCGCCCGCCGTTCGTCCAGCAGCGGCCGCAACGACTCCTCGGCGTGCAGCCCGTCCCACCAACTCGCCCACGCCGGGCCGGCCGCGGGCTGGAGATGCGCCATCACCCGGTCCAGGCCCGGTTCGGGCATCAGGTCGGCAACGATCAGCAGGCCACCCGGACGCAGTGCCCTGCGGGCCGCCCGATACAGGGCGAGCGCCTGTTCCGAACTCAGGTAGTGGATGGTCATCACCATGGTGAGCAGGTCGTACGGCCCGCCCGGGAGGGACCGTCCGGAGGCCAGGTCAGCACAGTGGACCCGGATCCGGCCGCCCGCCCCGGCGTCGGCGAGAGCGAGCAGGACCGGGTCCAGGTCCAGCATCGCGACGTCGGCGCCCGGCCAGCGGCCGGCCATCCGTTCGGCGAAGACGCCGGGGCCGCCACCGAGGTCGAGGATCCTTCGCGGGCACCCGGCGCACGCGGCCTCGACGACTGCGGGCAGCGCCTCCTCGAGGCTCGCGGCGCCGGGCAGGAAACCGGCCATCACCTCGTCCCAGGTGCTTCGCCACCGGTCGACTGTCGCCCGATCAAGAACGGGCAAAGCGGGAGGAGACACGGGGACACTCTAACGGAAGTCGTTTTCAATAAGGCGGAACCGGTCAACCTTCCGCGTCGAGCCGGGTCAGCAGCTCGACCAGGCGATCGACCTCCTCCTCGGTGTTGTAGGCGTGCAGGCTCACCCGTACCGATGCCGTCTTCTCGCCTTTTTCGGCCTGGCAGTGACCGTCGGCCCGGACCAGGAAGCCCTCCGCGGCCAGAATGAAACCGAGATCGTTGGAACCGATCCGGCGATGCCGGAAGGTGACGATGCCGTGCCGCTGCTGCACCGGCGAATCGGCCGCGAGACTGCGCTGACAACCCAGCACCTCGTACGCGGGCAGGCGCCACAGCGCGTCGGTGAGGCGGGCGCCCAGCCCGACGGTCCACCTGGCGATCCGCTCCACACCCGCCTTGTCCAGCCAGTCCAGCGCGGCCGCAAGGCTCACGATCCCGCTGGTGTTCGGCGTGCCCGCCCAGCCACCGGGCGTGAACCGGGCGCCGCGCCGGTTGGCCGCCCAGATCGCGCCGGTGCCCGGCAGCGCCATCGCCTTGTGCCCGGAGAAGACCACGAAGTCGACGTCCAGGTCGGCCACCGACAGCGGCAGGTGCCCGATCCCCTGCGCGGCGTCCAGACAGATCGCCACGTCCGGGCCGGCGGCCGCGCGGATCCGGTGGATGTTCATGTCGCCGCCGTAGACGTGGTGCACGTGGGTGGCGGCGATGAACCGGGTCCGGTCGGTGACCAGGGCCGGCAGCGCCCGGTGGTCGTAGTCGTGGGCCGCGTCGTAGGGCAGCTCCACGATCCGGACGGCCACCCCCTCGCGGGCCAGCTGGCCCACCGCCTCCCGCCAGGGCAGCGCGTTCGCCTGGTGGTCGGCGGCCGGCACGATGATCTCGTCGCCGTCGCGGAGGTGGCGGGTCAGCCAGTCACGGGCGACCAGCCGCAGCCCCTCGGTGGCGCCGCTGACGAAATGCACCCCGGAACGGTCCGGGTCCGGGTCGCCGAGGAAGTTCCGGAGCCGCTGCCCGGCCGCCTCGACCAGCGCGGTGGTCCGGTTCGCCCACGGGTAGGTGCCCCGGCCGGCGTTGGCGTTCTCACTGGTCAGATAGCTGATCACGGCGTCCAGCACGGCCTGCGGCTTCTGCGCGGTGGCGGCGCTGTCCAGGTACGCCGTGCCCGGGTTGCCGACGATGATCGGGAACTGCTCGCGCAGCCCCTCCTGCCAGGCACGCAACTCGTCCACGTCAATCACGCACCAGGGTGGCGCCGGCGTCGCGCCAGGCGATCACCCCGCCGTTCAGCGACCGGACGTCCGGGTGCCCCATCCGGGTCAGCAGGGCGGCGTACCGGGCGGACTTCTCCCCCACCGGGCAGACCAGCAGCACCGGCTGGCGGCGGCTGAACGGCAGTCCACTGTGCAGCATCTCGCCGAACTGCTCGTCGACGATGTTGATCGACCGGTCGATGTGCAGCGCCCGGAAGGCGAACGGGCTGCGCAGATCCACCACCAGAGGCCGTTCGGTGTCGATCCAGGCCTGCGCGCCGGCCACGTCGACGGTGTGCGCCGCGGCCACCTCGGCGCCGGTCAGGCTGTGCACCGAGTTGGCGCGGGCCGGCTGCCGGAACAACTCGGGACGCCGCTCCCGCAGGTAGCTCATGTAACTCTCCACCCGGTCGCAGACGATGAACACCGCGGTCCGCCGCCCGGTCAGCTCCTCGTCGACGCCGCGCAGGTAGCGCACCGCCCCCTGGTACGCCCCACCACCCGTCGGGCCGGCCAGGGTGCCGCACCGGCGTACCAGCGTGAGCAGCCCGTCGATCGCATCGTCGGAGCTGACCGCCTCGATGACGTCGTAGGTCCCCGGGTCGAACAGCCCGACCTCGTGCACCTCGTCGATGTCGCGGATGCCGGGGATGAAGTCGGACTTCTCGGCCACCAGCCCGACCACGGTGACCGCCGGGTCGTGCGCCCGCAGCACCCGGGCCACCCCGCTGGACGAGCCGGCCGTGCCGACGCACGCGATGAAGTAGTCGGGCGCCCGGCCGCCCAGGTCGGCGATGATCTCCGGCCCGGTGCCGTGCACGTGCGCCTCGACGTTGCGGTCGTTGAAGTACTGATCGGTGTGCAGGTAGCCGGCCCCGTCGGCGGACACCGCGTGGTACATCCGGGTCAGCGGATCGTCGGTGTCGGTCGGGTCCAGGCACTCCGAACGGCCCGGCAGCTCGTCGATCTGGGCGCCGAGCAGCAGCAGGAGATCCTTGATCTCGGGCACCCGCATCCGGTTGGTGACACTGCGGAACGGCAGCCCGTGCATGCCGGCGATCACCGCGAGCGCCTTGGCGGTGTTGCCGCTGGACAGCTCGACCACCGTCTCGCCGCGGTCGGCCGCGCCGGCCAGCCGGTGGCGCACCATGTTCCACGCGGCCCGGTCCTTGACCGAGCCGAACGGGTTGAACAGCTCCATCTTCGCGTACAGGTCGATGTGCCGGAGCCCGTGCACCGCCGGGTCGATGCGCACCAGGGGCGTGCCGCCGATGATGTCGGTGACGCTGTCGTACCTCACCCGATCTCCTCACGGCCGGTCACCGGCCAGTACCCGTCGTCCAGGCACCATCGCCACGCGTCGCCGGCCCGGTAGGCGGCGATCGTGCGGGCGGTGGGCTGCATCAGCGCGCCGCCGGCGCTGAAGTCCATCAGGTAGCCGGCCGTGTTGGCGAAGACCAGCAGGTCACCCGGCTGCGGACGGCTCGGCAGGAACACCTTGCGGCGGGTGATCAGGTCGGCTTCCAGGCACAGGTTGCCGGTCAGGTAGACACCTGCCGGTCCGCCCGGCTGCGGGTCTCCGCGGGGCACGAGAATCGGATCCATCAGTACGCCGTGCTGCTCCAGCCCGACGTCGGTGCCGTTGCCGGCCACCCGGACCAGGGTCTCGCCCCGCCCGTCGTCGCCGACCTGCTCCACCCGCAACAGGACCGCCCCGCACTGGTCGAGCAGCGCCCGGCCGGGCTCGGCATACAGGTCGTAGAGGTGATCGAGCACCAGCGTGCCCAGCGGCCGCCGGTACAGGGCCGACTCGGTGCGCAGCAGAGTGTCCAGATAGTCCGGTCCGGCGACACTGCGGTGAGCCGGGTAGACACTGAGCGCGCCGCGGACCGTGCCGCCCTCGTTGCGCAGCCCGTATCCGTGCCCGTTCCAGGTCAGCGGCGGCCGCCGGCCGAGCACTGCCGAGGTGAGCTCGGTGGTCCACGACTCCCATTCGGTGGCGTCGGCCAGGTAGTTCAGGCCGAAGCCGCCACCGATGTCGATCGCCCTCGGGTTCAGCCCGCGCTGCCCGGCCTCGTCCATCGCGGTCAGGCAGCCCTCCAGCGCGGCCGCCTTCTCCGGCAGTCCGACGGTGTCCAGGTGGTACGCCACGCCGAGGAAGTCGAGCTGGTCTCGATGCTTGTCGAGGACGTCCCAGAGCGGGCCGGCGCCGGTGGCGGGGATGCCGAAGCGGCTGGCCCGGGACAGCACGGTCGTGCCGGTCCCGGCGAACCCGGAGAGCCGGGCCATCACCCGCACCGTGGGCAGCCCGTGCGTCGCCACGATCGCCGCCAGGCCGGACAGCTCCGCGACCGAGTCGGCGTTGACGATCACGCCGGACCGGGCGGCCAGCCACAGGTACTCCCGGCTCTTCGGCCCGGTCGCCATGATCCGCTCCGGGGTGAACCCGGCGCCGAGCGCGTGCTGGAGCTCGCCCAGCGACGCCACGTCGATCCCGCTGCCCGCCCCGGCCAGTGCCCGGACCAGCGCGTGCGACCGGTTGGCCTTGTGTGCGAAGTAGACGCCGCCGCTCAGGTGATGGGCCGCGAGCACCCGCCGGAACTGCTCGACGTTGCGGGCCACCTGCTCGGGCAGCACCAGGTTGAGCGGCGATCCGAGGGCGTCGGCGACCTGGTGGAGCCACGCGTGATCGTCCAGCAGGGGCCGCAGGTCACCCTCCACACGCGGCTGTAGATATCGGACCAATCCCACTCCCCGTGTCGTTGACGGCACAGCCCGAACGTAATCCATGAAAGTAGGCGGGCCAAGAGGATCATCACCTGAACGTGATCAGGTAGTCACGCTATGCAATGTTGCGCATATCGGCAGGCATCCATCCGACAGCTGCTCGAAATAGAATGCTGAACATATTAGAAATTGAGCATCAATTGATATTCCCGGACGGATCTTGCACCTCCGCCGATATTCGGTACGTTATTGACGGCCGTGACTGCATTCTCGTCCGGAGGATAACGAGGAGCGAATGGTGCCGACTATTTCCCAGGAACGCGTGACCTGGCGTTTCGGGTCCGTGGAGGCCTTGGCGATCCTTCTCGTGACGCTCGTCGCCCTCCGCAATCCACTCGCCGCTCTCGTTTCCGATCCACGGCTCCAGACGTGGACCACCGTATTCGTCTCGGTGATGGTCCAGGCCGTCCCGTTCCTGATTTTCGGGGTCGCCCTGTCCGCGGTCATCGCGGTGTTCGTGCCGCGCTCGTTCTGGGCCCGGGCGCTGCCCCGCCACCCCGCGGCGGCCGTGCCCGTCGCCGGCCTGGCCGGAGTGGTCCTGCCCGGCTGCGAATGCGGCAGTGTGCCGATCGCCGGTTCGCTGATGCGCCGGGGCGTCACCCCGGCCGCGGCGCTGGCGTTCCTGCTGGCGGCGCCCGCGATCAACCCGATCGTGCTGACCGCGACCGCGGTGGCCTTCCCCGGCAACCCGGAGATGGTCGCCGCCCGAGCGGGCGCCAGCCTCGTCGTGGCGGTCGCGATGGGCTGGCTGTGGCTGCGCCTGGGCCGCAGCGAATGGATCCGCCTGCCGCGCCGCTCCGATCTGGACGGAAGTTCCCGGGCCCGGGCGTTCTGGGCGTCCTGCCGGCACGACGTCATGCACGCCGGCGGCTTCCTGGTCCTCGGCGCGGCCGCCGCCGCGACCATCAACGTCGTGGTGCCCGAGTCCTGGATGCAGACCCTGGCCGCCGAACCGGTGCTGTCGGTGCTGGCACTCGCGGCGCTGGCCGTGCTGCTCTCGATCTGCAGCGAGGCCGACGCGTTCGTGGCCGCCTCGCTGTCCCAGTTCTCGCTGACCTCGCGGCTGGTGTTCCTGGTGGTCGGGCCGATGGTCGACCTCAAACTGATCGCGATGCAGACCGGGGTGTTCGGCAGGCGTTTCGCCGCCCGGTTCGCGCCCGCGACGTTCGTGGCGGCCGTGCTGACCGGCGCCGGCGTGGGCGCGGTGATCTGGTGAACCGGCGGGCCCAGGCGATCGTGATGGTGCTGTTCGGCGGGGCGATCCTCAAGGCCAGCCTCACCGATGTGTACCTGCGGTACGTCAAGGAGAGCCTGCAACCCTTCCTCATCGCGGCGGGCGTGCTGCTGCTGGCCGCGGCCGCGATGACCCTCTACTACGAGATGCGGCCCGCCCCGACCGGCGAGGACGGGCACGACCATCACGAGCCGCAGGTCGGCTGGCTGCTGATCGTGCCGGCGCTCGGGGTGCTGCTGATCGCGCCGCCGGCGCTCGGCTCCTACGCCGCCGGGCAGTCCGGGACCGCGCTGGCCGGCGCGCAGGTCGAGTCGGAGTTCTCGCCACTGCCACCCGGTGATCCGGTCCCGCTGAGCCTGATGGAGTACGCCACCCGGGCGGTCTTCGACCAGGGCCGCACTCTCGACGGCCGGGAACTGCGGCTCACCGGTTTCATCAGCCCCGGCCCGGACGGGCGGCCGATGCTGACCCGGATGACGGTGGCCTGCTGCGCCGCCGACGGCCGCCCGATCAAGGTGGGAATGGACGGTGCCGTCGCGATCGACGCGCCGGTGGACACCTGGATTCACGCCGTCGGCGTCTACACCAGCCGGGTGGAGAAGGATCCGGTCAACCAGGCCGACGTGCCCTACCTCAGGGTGACGAGCTGGCAGCAGACCACGGCGCCCCGGCGGCCGTACGAATGAGGACCTCCGTCAAGAGCACCCTCGCCGTCGTCGTCGCGCTCGGCGCGGTCGGCGCCCTCGTCTTCCGCGGCAGCCCGCCCGAAGCCGCGCCGGCCCCCGTGCCCTCGGCCGGCGTCACCCGGATCACCGCCGCGACGGTCTGGCCCGCCGCGGAGTCGGCCACCTTCGACGACCTGCCGTTGCGACCGCTGCTGTTCCTCGACACCACCACCGTGGTGGGTGTCGCGACCAGCAACGACGACCGGTTCCTGCGCCTGCTGCTGCGCGGCGCCGACGGGGTGCCACGCGAGCTGCGCCGCCTCGATACCGCGGCCAACCCCCGGTTCGAGAACGTGATCTCCGCCGGGGACGACGTGGTGTGGACCGAGTTCGCCGACTACGGCCCGCCGCAGATCTGGGCCGCGAGCGTGCTCGACCGGAGCCCAGGCCGCCGATTGACCGCCGATGTCGGCAACGCGGTGTTCTACGGCAGCGAACACGACCTGGTGTACCAGGCCGGGCGGGTGTACTGGACAGCCGGCGCGGCCGACGACTCGGCGACGACGGAGGTGCGTTCGGTGGCGACGACCGGCGGCCGCGTGCGGGTCGACCGGGTGCCCGGCGAGTGGTCGATGGCGCCCTGGCCGTGGCTCGACGACGGCGCCGGCAGTGGTGTGGCGGCCACGCTGATGCGCAACACCAGCACCGGCCGGGAGATCACCGTCCCGACCTCCGGCTCGGAGTTCGCGGCGTGCAGCCCGTCCTGGTGCCGGGTGATGGTCATCGAGGGCGACGATCTGTCCCGCATCGATCTGATGCGCCCGGACGGCTCCGAGCGCCGCGAGATCGCCACCGGCACGGTCCGCACGGCAGTTCCCGACGTGGCGATCCTGGGCCGCTTCGAGATCCTGGCCGATCCCAAGCCCGGCTCGGCCGCTCTGCTCGCCTACGACATCACCACCGGGACGACCGTCGAGGTGGCCGCCACCGCGAACGACGCGCAGTGCCGCAACGGCCTGCTCTGGTGGTTCGGCGGGGACGACGGCCCGACCCGGTGGCACGTGCTGGATCTGCGCACCGTGTGAGACGCTCGGCGCCATGGTCCCGTCCCCCTCCGATGACCTCGGCCTGGCCACCTGGCGCCGCGACCCGGGCACCGTGGTCCGGCGGGCCGTGTCGGTGCCCGCGGGCGACCTGACGCCGCTGGCGATCGTCGCCGGCTCGGAGGTGACCGGGCCGGCCACCGACTGGCTGCCGCACTCGCATCCGCGGCATGAGCTGGTGTGGGTGCGCGGCGGGACACTGACCTCGCGGATCGGCCGACGGATCCTGACGGTGCCGGCCGGGTTCGGGCTGTGGCTGCCCGCCGGCGTGGTGCACGGTGGGCGGCTGACCGCCGGCGCCGAGCTGCACGACGCGTTCTTCGACCCGGGCCGCACCCCTGTCGAGTTCGCCGGGCCGACCCTGATCACGATGACTCCCCTGCTGGAGTCGCTGCTGGTGCGCCTGGCCCGGACCGACCTGGACGCCGGGGCGCGGGCCCGGACCGAGGCGGTGGTGTTCGACGTGCTCGACCCGGCCGCGCGGCAGTTCGCGCTGGAGCTGCCGGGTGATCCGCGGATCGACCCGATCGCCGAGGCGCTGCTGGCCGACCCGGCCGACGTTCGCGGGCTGCTGGAGTGGGCGGCGCTGCTGGGGCTGAGCGACCGGACGATCACCCGGGCGTTCCGGGAGACGACCGGGCTGTCGTTCGGTCAGTGGCGGCAGGTGCTGCGCGTGCACGAGGCGGTGGCGCTGCTGTCCGGGGGCGCCGACGTCCAGGCAGTGTCCGAGCGGCTCGGTTACGCCCAGCCGAGCACGTTCATCGCCGCGTTCCGCCGAGTGCTGAACGTGACTCCCGGGACTCTCGCGCTCGATGTCCGGAATCCCGTATCAGCTGTCCAGAGTGCGGGATTGCCGACAACTTAATGATCATCTAGCCTCGGTTAGGCAAGGCAAACCTTATTAACCGGAGCTTTTCGATGAACCTGCGCGGCGACCAGCTGGTTCTTCGCTACGGCAAGACGGCGGTGGTCCACGGCGTCACCGTCACCCTGACCCCGGGGCACGTGACGGCGCTCGTCGGGCCCAACGGCAGCGGCAAGTCCACCCTGCTGCGCTCGCTGGCCCGGCTGCACCGCGTCGACGAGGGCGAGATCACCCTCGGCGAGCACCGCGCGTCGCTGCTCAGCGCCCGCCGGTTCGCCCGCGAGGTCACCCTCTTCGCCCAGTCCCGCCAGGCTCCGCACGGGCTCACCGCGGCCGAGGTGGTCGCGTTCGGGCGGCACCCGCACCGGCGCCGGTTCGCCGGCCCCTCCCCCGGCGACCGGGCCGCCGTCGACCACGCCATGCGGGTGACCGGCATCCACGACATGGCCGCACGCCCGGTCGGTGAACTCTCCGGCGGCGAGATGCAGCGCGTCTGGCTCGCCGCCTGCCTGGCCCAGCAGACCGGGATCGTGCTGCTCGACGAACCCACCAACCACCTCGACCTGCGGTACCAGATCGAAACCCTCGACCTGATCCGCGACCTGGCCGACGACCACGGCGCCGCCGTCGGGGTGGTGCTGCACGACCTCGACCACGCCGCCCGCGTCGCCGACACCCTGGTGCTGCTGCACAACGGCCGCATCCACGCCGCCGGCGACCCGCACGAGGTGCTCACCGCCGAACACCTCAGCGAGGTCTACGACCTGCGCGTCGACGTCGAGGCCGACCCTCGCACCGGGCGGCTGCGCATCGACCCCGTCGGGCGGCACCCCGCTCGTACCCGTACCACCCGATGAAAGAAGCTGTGATGAAACGCCTCCTCCAGGTCGCGGCAACCGCCGCAGCCCTCGCCTCGGTCGCGGCCTGTGGCACCACGACCGTCGCCGAACCCGCCGCGGTCGCCTCCACCCCCACGTCGCAGACCTGCGCGAACGACACCACAAAGACCGCGACCGGCCCGGTGTCGCTGACCGACGGCGTCGGCCGCAAGGTGGAACTGGCCAAGCCCGCCCAGCGGGTCGCGGTGCTGGAATGGCAGCAGACCGAGGACCTGCTCACGCTCTGCCTCAACCCGGTCGCCGTCGCCGACCCCAAGGGCTACGGCACCTACGTCAAGGCCGAGACCCTGCCGGCGAACGTCGTCGACGCCGGTCAGCGCGGCGAGCCCGACCTCGACGCCATCTACGGGCAGAACCCCGACCTGATCATCGTCGAGGCGTTCAAGGCCGACGACGAGATCATCGGCAAGCTCGAAGAACGCGGCGTCCCGGTGCTGGCCACCGTCGGCGCCGACGCGAGCGGCCAGATCGCCAACATGAAGAAGGTCTTCTCGATGATCGGTACGGCCACCGGCCGCACCGAACGCGCCGACCTCGTCCTCAAGCAGTTCGACGAGCACCTCGCCGCCGCCAAGCAAAAGGTCACCACCGCGAACGTCACGGCGAAGGACTTCCTGTTCTTCGACGGCTGGATCGAGGGTGGCAACGTCGTCATCCGCCCCTACGGCAAGGGCGCCCTCTTCACCGAGCTCGGCGAACAGCTCGGCCTGGCCGCGGCGTGGACCGAACAGATCAACGCCACCTACGGCAGCGGCGGCGTCGACCCCGCCTACGGTCTCGCGCAGACCGACATCGAAGGGCTCACCGCCGTCGGCAGCGCCACCCTGTTCTACTCCGACGACGCCACCCCGGAAAGCTACGTCCCCGAGCTGCGCAAGAGCCCGATCTGGACGGCCCTCCCGGCGGTCAAGGACGGGCGGGCGTACCCCTTCCCGGCCGGCGTCTGGGGCGCCGGCGGCCCGATCTCCAACGAGCAGGCCATCGACGCCTACGTGAACATCCTGACCAAGGGGTGAGCAGCCCCCGCATCGGGCTCGGCCGCGGCACGAGCGGGACGGCAGTGCTGGCCGTCCTGCTCGCCGCAGTGGTCGTCACCGGCCTGTGGCACATCACCCAGGGCACCTCGGGGATCGGGTTCACCGACCTGATCCGCTACCTCCTCGGCGCCCGCGAGCAGGTCGGCGGCGTACCCGTCACCGACGTCCTCACCGGATCACGGCTGCCGCGGATGTTCGCCGGAATCGCCGTCGGTGTCGCGCTCGGCACCGCCGGCGCCCTGCTCCAATCGGTCACCCGCAACGCGCTGGCCGCGCCGGACACCCTCGCCGTCACCGCCGGCAGCTACTTCACGCTCTGCGCGGTCGCCGCGTTCGGGCTGGCCGTGCCGCTGTGGGCGTCCGGGGCGGTCGCGTTCACCGGCGGGCTGCTGGCCGCCGGCCTGGTCCTCGGACTCGCCGGATCCGGCGTCGGCTCCACCCGGCTCATCCTCGCCGGGTCGGCCGTCGCGATGGCCCTCGACGCCGCCACCGCGATGCTGCTCATCCTCTTCCAGGAGAACACCACCGGGCTGTACGCGTGGGGCAGCGGCTCCCTCGCACAGCTCAACCTGGACGCCGCCACCCGGGCCGCGCCCGTCGTCGTGGCCGGGATCGTCGCGGCGCTGCTGCTGTCGCGTCGGCTCGACGTCCTCGGCCTGGGCGACGACACGGCCGCGTCCCTCGGCGTGCCGGTCCGGTCGACGCGGGTCCTCGCGGTCCTCGGCGCCGTCGTGCTGACCAGCATCTCGGTGACGCTGGCCGGGCCGATCGCGTTCATCGGGCTGGCCGCCCCGGTCGCGGTACGCCTCGCCGCCCACCGCATCGGCGTCCTCAACCGGCACCTGTTCCTCATCCCGGCGTGCGGGCTGGCCGGGGCGCTGCTCGTGCTGCTCGCCGACGCGGTGCTGCGGGCGGTCATGGGCGCGCAGGCGGCCGCGTCGATCCCCACCGGGATTCCCACGTCACTGCTCGGCGCGATCGTGATCGTGATCCTCGCGCTTCGGATGCGGGACGTCGGCGCGGGACGGGAGACACCCCGGGCGCGGGTGGCCGTACGATCGCGTCGCCGTTTCTTGATTGTCTTGATCGTCTCGGCCGGGCTGCTCGCGCTGGCCGCGCTGGCCGGGCTGCTGCTCGGCAGCCTGTGGCTGCGCACCGGCGACATCGCGCTCTGGATGCAGGGCGCCGCGCCGGACCTGATCGGCCGGGCCCTCGACGACCGGGCCCCACGGGTCGCCGCCGCGGTCGTGGCCGGTGCGGCGCTCGCGCTCGCCGGAACCGTGGTGCAGGGCACGGTCCGCAACCCGCTCGCCGAACCGGGTGTCCTCGGAATCACCGCGGGCGCCGGCCTGGGCGCGGTCATCGTGGTCACCTCGGCCGTGCCCGGCGGGCGGCCCGCCCTGATCGGGACCGCCGTCGTGGTCGGGCTGGTCACCTTCGCCGTCATCGCGACGCTCGCCTGGCGCGGCGGGCTCATGCCGGACCGGTTCCTGCTGATCGGCATCGGCTGCGGGTACGCGCTCACCGACGTCTCCACGTTCCTGCTGCTCCGGGCCGACCCGTGGGACACCCCGCGGATCCTGACCTGGCTGTCCGGCACCACCTACGGGCGTACCTTCGCCGACGTGCTGCCGGTCCTGGTCGTGCTGCTGGCCGCCACGCCGGTGGTGGTGGCGATGCGCCGCCAGCTCGACCTTCTCGCCGTCGACGAGGACACCCCACAGATCTTCGGGGTACGCCGGGACCGCGCGCGACTGACCCTGCTGACACTGGCGGCCGTCGTCGCCGCGGTCAGCGTGATCGCCGTCGGGGTGGTCGGGTTCGTCGGGCTGGTCGGGCCGCACATCGCCCGCAACCTGGTCGGCGTGCGGCACGGGCGGGTGGTGCCGGTCGCCATGCTGGCCGGTGGGGTGCTGGTGTGCGTGGCCGACACGATCGGGCGTACCGTCATCGCGCCCTCGCAGATTCCCGCCGGGTTGATGATGGCGCTGATCGGGGCGCCCTATTTCGTCTGGTTGCTGCGCCGCGGCTGACTTTCCAGGAACTCGCGGATGATCATGCTGATCAGCTTCGGTTTCTCGGCCACCAGGGCGTGCGTCGTGCCCGGGACGATGCACAGCTGCGCGCCGGGGATCGACTCGGCGATCAGCAGGGTGTGGTCGGGGCGGATGGTGTCCCGGTCGGCGGCCATGATCAGCACGGGCTTGGTCAGCCGGGCCAGCTCTTTCGGGTCGATATTCGGCTGGGTCGTCCACAGGCGGAACAGCTTCGTCAGTACGACGTCCGCGTGCTCCGGGCCGTCCGGCGACAGTCGTTCGTAGTGCAGGCGCTCGACATCCGGTTCCGCTTCCGCTTGGCCCGTGCGTGTTTCCTCGGCCGCCGCGGGTTCGGCGTCCTCTTCGCCGACCGCCGCGGGTTCGGCGTCCTCTTCGCCAACCGCCGCGGGTTCGGCGTCCTCCTCGCCGGGCGCCGTGAATGCCGACGGATCGAGATTCGCGCTGATCGCGGTCAGTGAGCGGACCCGCTCCGGATGGTCGAGCGCGAGCAGCAGGCCGATGATCGCCCCGTCGCTGTACCCGACGACGTGCGCCGACTCCAGTCCGACCAGGTCGAGGTAGGCGACGGTGTCGGCGAGGCCACGCTCGTACCCGTACTCCTCGTCTATGTCAGCCGACCGCCCATGGCCGGGACGCTCGAACGCGAACACCCGATGATCCGGAATCAGCGCGTCCGACTGCGCCCGCAACGATTCCAGCGAACAGAACCCGCCGTGCAACAGCAGGACGGGCTCGCCCTCGCCGGCGACCTCGAAATAGAGGTCGACGCCACCGATTCGCAGGTAGGACACCCGCTGAACCCTACATCGGGAACAGGTTGTCCAGCCGACTGCTCGCCGCCCGCCCATTCGCTGACAACACGCCCAGGGCGGCCCCGCTCTCACGGCTCTCGCCCGCACGGTTCTCGCCCGCCCGGCTGAACAGCCGGGACCAGCGCCCGCCCGCACGCTTGCCGACCTCCTCGGGCTCGGCTCCGTACTCCACGGCCCGGGCCGCGGCGTCCTCCGCGAGCCGCCCGGCCTCGGCACGGACCGCCTCCAGGGCTGACCGGGTCGCCAGCCACGCCCGCCGCCGCTGATCCTGACTGAGGCCCGGTTCCCACGGCGACGCGACGTCCATCCCGCCCTCGCCCACCGCTCGCTGCCGGGCCAGTTCCCAAGCCACTTCCTGCACCGCAGCCACGAGCCTGTCCTGCTCCGTCACATCGGCCTCCCCCGTATCGATGATCACCCCATCAAAGCGTCCACTGTCAACAGCGCGATGCCCGCGGCCGGCGGTCAGCGGTTGCTCTTGATCAGCTTCATGGTCAGGTGGGACTCGACCCGCAGCAGGCCCGGCAGACCGATCAACTTGCCGCTCATGAACGCCTCGTAAGCCGCATGATCGGCCACCGCCACGCGCATCAGGTAGTCGGGCCGGCCGAACATCCGCCGCAATTCGGTCACCTCCTCGTAGGCGGCAACGGTGGTCTCGAACTCCTGGACCGTCTTCAGATCCTGCGCCTGGATCTCGATGTCGAGCAGGACCTCCAGCCCACGCCCGGTGGCGGCCGGGTCGATCACCGCGCGGTACCCGGCGATCACCCCGGCATCCTCGAGGCGTTTCACCCGGCGCAGGCACGGCGGCGGCGTCAGACCAACCCGGCGGGCGAGCTCGACGTTGGTCAAGCGCCCGTCCGAAGCGAGGTGAAACAATATTTCACGATCAACGGCATCAAGGCGGATTTCATTACCCACAAGGCCATTCTAGAGCAACAACTTAAAACCATATTAGGTACGATTTAAAATAGAATTGCTTCGTGAAAGAGGCATTCAAAACCTCGCTGTCCGTCGGTTTGGGGCTCGGTCCGCTCGGGGTCGCGTTCGGGGTGCTCGTCGTGCAGGCCGGCCTGCCGTGGTGGTGGGCCACGATCTTCACCACTGTCGTCTACGCCGGGTCGTTCGAGTTCGTGCTGGTCGGACTGGTGACCGTGATGGCGCCGCTGGCCACGATCGCGACCACGGCGCTACTGGTGAACGTGCGGCACCTGTTCTACGCGCTCTCGTTCCCACTGCACCGGGTCGGCAGCCGGGGCGGCAAGGTGTACAGCACGTTCGCACTGACCGACGAGGCGTACGCGCTGACCACCGGCCGGCAGGCGCAGCAGTGGCCGGGCCGCCGGATCATCGGGCTGCAACTGTTCCTGCACCTGTACTGGGTGACCGGCGGAACCGTCGGCGCTCTGCTCGGTTCCCTGATCCCGGACCGGATCGCCGGGCTGGACTTCGCGCTGACCGCGCTGTTCGTGGTGCTGGCCGTGGAGGCGGTACGCGACGTCACCACCCCGCTGATCGCCCTGCTGGCGGCGCTGACCGCACTCCTGGCCTTTCCACAGCAGATGCTGCTCGTCGCGTTCGCGCTGTTCACCGTGGCGATGCTGACCCGCCGGGCGGTGGCCCGTGCCTGACACCCGCTATCTGATCACCGCCGTCGTCGTGTCGGCCGCGGTCACGTGGGGACTGCGGGCGGTGCCGTTCGCAGTCCTGGCACGCCTGCGGACCAGCGCGGTCGTGACCTATCTGGCGGCGGTCATGCCGGCCGGAGTCATGGTCATCCTGGCCGCTTACTGCCTGCGTGATCTGCCGCACGCCGACCGTGCCCGGGTGCTCGCGACCCTGCTGGGTGTCGCCGTCACCGCCGCGCTTCACCTCTGGCGGCGCAACGCCCTCCTGAGCATTGTGGGTGGCACCACGACGTACATCATCATGGTGATCTGACGTCTGGGGCGTAGCCGCGCAAGATGAACGCGATCGTCTCGTCGACGCCGGCCTCGATCTGATCGGCGGGGAAGCCGCCGCTGAGCGCCAGCGAAGTGAGGCCCTGAAGCGCGACGAACAGCGGCAACGTCAGCAGATCGAGGTGCCCCGCACGAACCTCGCCGCGGCGCTGGCCGTCCGCGATCAGGTCGGTGGCCAGGTCTTTCAGGCGGTGCATGGCGGCGATGAGCTCGGTGCTGGCGTCGGGGTCGTGCTTACGCCCATACATCAGGTCGAGCAGCGCCCCGTTGGCGGCGGCGAAGCCCAGATAGCTGCGCGCGAGCGCCGTCAACCGTTGCGCGAACGTCTCCCCGGCCTCGTCGAGCGAACGGCCCATGGCCAGGGTGAGGCGGTGGAAACCCTCCATCGCGAGCGCGTCGAGCAGCGCCTGCTTGGTCTTGAAGTGGCGGCTCGGCGCGGCCGGACTGACACCCACCTCACGGGCGAGCTCACGCAGCGACAACTCGGCCGGGCCCCGGGCGCGCAGGGTGTCCTCGGCAAGCGTGAGCAGGGCGGACCGGAGGTCTCCGTGATGGTAAGGGCGGGCCTTCATGACCACCATCCTAGCGTGATGTAGGCGACGAACACATAGTAGGCGTTGACTACATTGTTATCGCTGCCTACATTTGGACGCAGCCTACAGGTCCCGCCAGCACAGCCGATTGACGGACAGGCCCAGCAGAAGGAGTCGCCCGCTCATGGACAACCGGTTCAACATCGCCGCACAGATCGGCGGGAAGGCCACCGGGGCCCGCCGTGCCCGCATGGAGGCGTCGCCGCAGTTCTCCGGCGGCCGATTCCGCAACAACGTGCCGACCAGCACCGGCATCCCGCTCTCGGCCGTCCCAAGGGTCGCCGTCGCTGCCTTCACCGGCGGTGAGGCCCGGCGACCGCACCGGCCGGTCCCGCTCGCCGAGGCCCCTCCCGGCAGCGACGCTCAGGGGCTGCACATCACCTGGTATGGGCATTCGACCGCCCTCGTCGAGATCGAGGGCCGTCGCGTCCTGCTCGACCCGGTGTGGAGCGACCGCTGCTCCCCCACCCCGCTGGCCGGCCCGCGCCGCCTGCACCAGCCGCCGGTCGCCCTGCGTGACCTGCCACCGATCGACGCCGTGGTGATCTCCCACGACCACTACGACCACCTCGACATGCCGAGCATCCAGGTCCTGGCCGACCTGCAGACCACCATGTTCGTGGTGCCGCTCGGCATCGGCGCCCACCTGGAGCGCTGGGGCGTGCCCGAGTCACGCATCACCGAGCTGGACTGGCACGAGTCGACCCGGGTCGCCGGCCTCGAACTGGTCGCCACCCCGGCTCGGCACTTCTCCGGCCGCGGCCTGACCCGCGACGAGACCCTCTGGGCCAGCTGGGTGATCAACGGCCCGACCCGCAAGGTCTTCTACTCCGGCGACACCGGCTACTTCCCCGGCTTCGCTGAGATCGGCGAGACGTATGGCCCGTTCGACGCCACGCTGGTGCAGGTCGGGGCCTATGGCAACGACTGGTCGGACATCCACATGGTGCCCGAGGACGGCGTCGCCACCCACGTCGACGTCCGCGGCGGCGTGATGGTCCCGGTGCACTGGGCCACCTTCGACCTGGCCCCGCACCACTGGTCCGAGCCCGCCGAGCGCACGTGGCGCGAAGCCAAGGCCCGCGGCGTCACCCTGGCCATCCCCCGGCCGGGCGAGCGCATCGACGTGGACAACCCGCCAGAGATCGACGCCTGGTGGCAGCAGATCGCCTGACCCCCACCCACCCCGGCAGCCGGGCGGCGCTGGCCAGCCTCGCCCGGCCCCAGCCCGCCCCGCCACCTCACCGCGGGCCTGCCCGGCACCTCACCGTAGGCCCGCTCCGGCACCTCACCGTGAGCCCGTCGCGGCGCCTCAACCGTGGGCCCACCCCGGTGCCTCGTGCCTGGCCCTGGGCCCTGCCCGACACCCACCCTGAGGCCCTACCCGACACCCCACCATGAACCCATCACCGCGCCTCACCGCGGACCCACCCCGAAACCTCACCCTGGGGCCCGCCCGACACCCCACCATGCGCCCGCCCCAGCAACCCACCGTGAACCCGTCACGACACCCACCGCGAGCCCGCCCCGGGCATCTCGCCCTGGGGCCCGCCCGACACCCCACCGTGAACCCGTCATGACACCCCACCGTGGCCGCACTCCGGCAACTCACCCTGGGGCCCTGCCCGGCACCTCACCGTAGGCCTGTCCGGCACCTCAACCATGGGCCTACCCCGGCACCCCGCCCTGGGCCCTGCCCGACACCCCCACCCTGAGGCCCTACCCGACACCCCACCATGAACCCATCACCGCGCCTCACCGCGGACCCACCCCGAAACCTCACCCTGGGGCCCGCCCGACACCCCACCATGCGCCCGCCCCAGCAACCCACCGTGAACCCGTCGCGGCGCCTCACTGTGGGCCCACCCCGGTGCCTCAGCCTGGGGCTCTGCCCGGCACCCCGTCATGCGCCCGTCCGGCACCCCACCGCGAGCCACCCCGGGCACCTCAGCCGGGGACCCTGCCCGACACCACACCGTGAACCCGTCACGACACCCCTGCCGCGGGCCCGCCCCGGGCACCTCACCCTGGGGCCCCGCCCGGCACCCCACCATGTGCCCGGCCGGCATCCCGCCGTGGGCCCGGCACGGTGCACTGTTCGCGCTCCGCACGGCTCGCGTTGACCGGCTTCAGGCACGGCTCTGCTCGGTTTGCCCTGGTCAAGGGCTGCACCGGCCTGCGACGCCGGGCAGAGCTAGCCGGTTAGGACGGCCCTATCCGGCTCGGGGCGGCGGCACGAATGGGGCGGACCGCCATCTGGGGCAGCGGGATCCAGGTGGCGGAGACGTCGCGCATCAGCAGGCCGCAGTCCGGGATCGCCGAGCCGGGCGGGAAACGGGACGGGTCGTCGAAGAAGCTGGAGCGCACCGAGGTCAGTTCGACCGGGGTGACCTGCCAGTCGTCGGTTTGCAGGTCGACGCCGTCGAGCCGGGTCGGGTCCGGGGTGGTCGAATAGCCGGCGCCGCCACACCGGAAGAAACCTGATGCCTGGGCGGTGCCCGCGAACAGGCGACTGCCGTCCAGGGTGGTCGTGGCGCGGGTGTGGACTTCTATCCGTACCGCGGCGTCGTGGCTGTTGACCTTGATCTGGAGGTTGCCGGTCGTCTCGTGGACGTCGAAGTGAGCACGGTGGTGGCGGCCCGGGAAGATCCGGCCGCCGGCCCACGTGGTCAGGAGCGAGCCGGTGTCGCGACGCGGGATGTAGACGCCGTGCTCGATGCCGTCGGCGGTGTCCCATTCGACCGCGATCCGGTGCGCGGCGTTCTCGCTGCGCAGGCCGAACGGCATCGGCATCCGCGCCGGGCGGACGGCGCCCAGCCGGATCAGGCAGATGCCGGCGACCGCCCAGCCGTCGACGACCCGCGGGCGCAGTGGGGCGGGCAGCAGGCGCGCGGTGACCTCGGGGTCGGTGCGGTAGTTCACCAGAAGGCGACGTTCGATCGTGCTCGCCATGCGGGGCGCCGTCATCAGGTCACCCTCCCTTCCTTCACAGCCGTTTTAAGCGATCGCTCAAACGTCAGCATACCCGCTTGAGCGATCGCTTAAAATGGTTGGGGCGGAGATCTTCCGCAATCAGGGTTCAACCCATCTGCCGGGCTCTCACCACCTGACGCGTCAAGCGCCGTCGGCAGCATCGCCGTTGAGCCTGTTGCTCTTGATGGCAACTTGCGATCTCCGCTCATCAAAGTGGATCACCGTGGCGGGATCGGACGGCCGTCTTCTTCTGATCACGGTGAGCGACGTATCTATAGCAACGGGCTCCGTAGCGGTTATTCAGTCCCATGACATCTGTCAGGCTCCGTAGCGGTGACGGGCGCACACGTTGGCGTTGCGTGTGCTCGGGTAGTCGCCCCGGCGTGGATGGACGCTCACGATCGGCCTTGCGTGTGCTCCTGTCCCTGCTCGGGCAAAGACCAGCGCACGCGATCGGCCAATGTGTGCGCTGGTCGACGTTGCCGACCCGCGCCATCCGCAGCAGCAAACTCCGGGACGAGCCGCGAACCCCACCCGTCTTCGCTGAACTGGTCATCCCGCCTGCATTCCGATGGTTGAGCGACGGCCGGGACCGCGGGCCGTCGCTCAACCATCGGAAGCCAACCACGTGCCGGTCCTGACTGACGGCCCGCGGCCCCTGGTCCTGGCCCGGACCGGGGCGGAACCAGGGGCCGTGCGGGACCAAGGCCGGGCGGGACCGGGGCGGGACCGCGGGCCGGGCGGGACCGAGGGCGCGGGCCGTCAGCCAGGACCGGGGCCGGGGTTGCGGACCGGGGTCAGGGCTGGGACCCGGGTCAGGGTTGGGACCGGGACCAGGGTCAGGGCTGGAACCAGTGCCGAGACCGGGACCAGGGCCGGGCTGAACGATCGCGCCCGGCGGAGGCTCACTAGAGTTGTGGCCATGGGGTGCTTCGCCGCCATGAACATTCGCGCCGCCGCTTAGCAGCGGCGGTATCGCGACAGCGGTAACGCCGGATCAGCGTCCTGCCGGCGGCGGTTCTGTGTGCGCTGCCGGATCGCAATCTTGATGATCCGGAGAAATGAAATGACCCGATTTCCGGTGGCTCGGGCCGTCCTGATGGTCGGCCTTCCCGGGGCCGGCAAGACCACCAGAGCGCGGGAGTACTCCGCACTGCGGCTCACGCCCGACGACTGGATGATCCCGCTCTTCGGCGACTCCTACGCGAACGGCAAACGCTGGACGCTGGAGGGCCGGCTCATCCTGGTCGCCCTGCACACGCTGCGGCTGGGAACCGATGTCGTGCTCGACTTCGGCCTGTGGGGCCGTGACGAACGGTCAGCCCTGCGCTGGCTGGTCACGTCGATCGGCGCGGACTGTGTTGTCGACTATCTGCCTGTCGACCGGGAGGTGCAGCTCGCCCGGATCGCGCACCGCCAGACGACCGCGCCCACGACGACGTTCCCGATGGACGAGGCCGAGGTCGATCGCTGGCGGGACCAGTTCCAGGCTCCCGACCCGGCAGAACTCCGCGGCGGCGACATCCCTGCCGCGCCTGACGGCTGGGCCGGCTGGCTCGAATGGGCGGCCGATCACTGGCCGCCGCTCGCCGAGATCGTATGAGCCAGAAAGTCGTGTGAGCCAGAAAAGGCAACGGGGCTCCGGAAGCTCAAGGGGCAGGACACCGCGGCGATCGCCCCCGGCCGGGATCAGGTGCCGGTCGACGACATCACGGCCCCGATCAGTGGAACCGCTGAACGAACGTCAGGGCGGTCCCGGCCACCTCACGCCAGCCGCTGTCGATGGTCAGCGAGTGGCCACGGTCCGGGATCTCGACGATCTCGGTAACCGCCGGGTTGTCTTTCTGCTGCCGGTACGAGGCGTTGGCGATCGACCACGGGACGGTGTGGTCCTTCTCCCCCGAGATGATCAGCAGCGGGCCACGGTCCGGGTTGCCGGTGTCCACCTTGGCTTCCGTCCACGGGTTCAGGTTCGCGGTCGCGGCCTGGAACAACGGCTCACCGGAGGCCGGCACGGCGAACTCGGCGTACAACTGCCGGGCTTCGTCCTCGGTGACCGCGTTGGCGAAGCCGTACCGGAACTGGTCGTAGGTCAGCGGCACGGCCCGGTGATAGTTGGCCGGATTGCCGAGCACGACACTCGCCACGCGCAGCGCGGAGATCGGCAGCGGCAACACCCCGCGGAACGGCGCCGGGTCGATCGCCACCGACGCCGCCGACAGGCCACGTCCGGCGCTGATCTGCGTGAGCAGCCCGCCGAACGAGTGGCCGACGATCGCCGGCTTGCGGTCGAGCCGGCCGATCAGGTCACAGAAGTGGTCGGCGACCTGCCCGACGCTCTTCTTCGCGAAGACCTCGGGGTGGGCGTTGGCCTCCACGACCGTGTCCGGGTCGTCGGGCCAGCCCGGCACCACGGGCGCGTATCCGGCGGCAGCGAACAGGTCGGCCCACCTCTGCCAGCTCGACGGCAGCAGCCACAGCCCATGGATGAACACGACGGGTGGCTTGCCGGACGCGTTGGCCGTGTCGATCTGTGCCAGGTCGGTACGCAGGCTCATGTGTCTGTCTCCTCGCCGTTCACGCCCAGGTGCGCGGCAGCAGACTAGGCGCGCGCCGTTCGGCGGAGTTGGCCGTCAGCGCACACGTCATGTCCGTCCGGGACCGGTTCCGGGACGGCGTTGTGCGGAGCGGAGGCGCCATGCCACGGTGGGGGCGTGCAGGCGACACTCGACACCGTCACGCTGCCCCCGCCCGATCGGGAGGACGCCGTCCGCTCGCTGGTCCGCGGCAACGTGGTTCGGGTCGAGATCGAGCACCACGTCACCCCGTCCGACATGGCGGTCACGCTCGCTCTCGGACAGTGCGGCGACATCGGCGTCTGCGCCACCCGGGCCACGCCGACCACGGTTCGCCGGACCTCGCGGCTCGCTCGGGAGGACACCGAGCCGATGGTCTTCCTCAGCCTGCAACGGACCGGGTCGAGCATCGTCGTCCAGCACGGCCGGGAAGCCGTCCTGACGCCCGGCGACTTCGCGGTCTACGACACCACGTCGCCGTACAGCCTGCTGTTCGCCGACGGCATCGACACCACCTTCTTCCGCATTCCACGGGCGGCGCTCGCCCTGCCCGACAGCGCGGTACGTGCCGCCTCCGCCGTCCGCATCGGCGCCGGGAATCCGCTCGCCGGGCTGACCACGCGGTTTCTCACCCAGCTCGCCGACGACCCGGCGATCCTCGGCGGCGGCCACGGCCCGGCGGTGGCCACCCCGACGGTCGAGCTGATCCGCGCGGCACTGTCCGTGCAGATCGGCGACGACCGGCTCAGCCGGGGCCCGATGAAACGCACCCTGACCACCAGAGTCCTCGCCGACATGCGGACCTACCTCGCCGACCCGGACCTGTCACCCGCCGCGGTCGCCGCCCGGCACCACATCTCGGTCCGCTATCTGCACCGCATCCTGCAACAAGAGGACATCAGGTTCGGAGATTGGGTACGCCGTAGCCGGCTCGAAAACGCACGCCGCGATCTCGCCCGCTCGGGCGAACCGGTCGCCGCCGTCGGCCGTCGCTGGGGGTTCGCCGACGCCGCACACTTCAGTCGCTCCTTCCGCGCCGCATACGGGATCAGCCCGCGCCAATGGCGAGCCGTCGCCTATGGCCGACTGTCCTGACCGATGCACGGCAGATAGGCCCACGCTCGGCGACGGCCAAGTCCGTGTGGGAACGGGCGAGTCCGACTGGGAACGGGCGAGTCCGACTGGGAACGGCCTGCTGAATCATGTGGCTCATGACGTGGCATGGGCGGACAGCTGGTCGGCGACGTGTCTCTGGAGCGCTGGGTCGACCCGGCGATCGCGCATGGCCCTCAGCAGGAGCGGGTGCTCCCCACCGTACCGTCGAAGATGGGTCAGAAGGGGTTTGAATCTCTCCGGGCGATTGCGGATCAGCTCGGTGACCAGGCGCAACTCCAGGCTGACGGCGGGGATCCGGCGCGGGCCGAGATCAACGAGGTCGAAGTGCTCCCATGGGCCGGGACCGGCGCACTCGAGGGTGTCGGTGTCGGCCGGCTGCTCGACGGTGCTGAACTCCAGGGCGATGCCGTCAACGGTGAACGCCGCGAAATACTGACTCGCCTCGGGCAGCCAGGTCGGCGCGGTGCGGCATGGGAGGTCGGACAGCGCTGCCGCGATCGCGTCGACGTCGCTGCGCCGCCGCATCAGGATGTCGACGTCGCCGGCTGGCAGCGGGACCCCTCGGGCGACCGCCGATGCCGTCCCGACCAGCCGGAACTCGGTATCTGCGGGGACTCGGTCGAGGAACGGGTCGAGCACGGATTGCAGTCGGCTCCGGTTCATGCCCCCATGTTGCCGCCCGGGTATGACACTTTTCCGCACCCGGGGCGCACCCATGCTCCAACCAGGAACCTCCGGCCCGGGCCGACAGGAAAGGTGGACGAGAACGCACCATAATCCCAGGAGGAACCCGCATGTCGAAGCGCCAGTTGACCCGTTCGCTCGTGGTGGCAGCCGTCACGGCCGGTGCAGCCGTGAGCCTCGCTGTTCCCGCGCAGGCCGCGGGCGCGACCGGCTACCACGTGGCGGGCACCGGTTCACAAATAGTCAACGACCCCCGCAGCGCGACCCCGACGACCGTGGGCAAGCTCACCGGCGGCACCGCGATCACGATCGACTGTGGCATCCGGGTCCGGCAGGGCTACCGCGACGTCGTCTGGCACCACATCACCGCGCCGGTCAGCGGCTACATCATGGCCCGGCAGACCGACGTCCCGCGGCCCGACCGGTTCCTGCGCGGTGAGCCGACCTGCGGCACCACGGTGACCCCGGCGCCGCCGGTCACCACCCCGCCGGTCACGACACCGCCGACCACTACACCGCCGACCACGACGCCGACTCCGCCGCCCGCCACCACGCCGACGACGCCCGCGCCGTCCACCCCCGCTGCGCCTCACGGCGCGACGATCAACTACAACCAGGGGTACGCCGGGACGTGCGTCTACTACGCCCTGGACCGCTTCCACCAGCTGACCGGCGTGTACCCGAAGGCGTTCGGTGACGCGAAGTACCTCGCGACCAGCGCGGCGTCCAACGGGTGGGCCATCGGGTCCACGCCCCGTGTCAACAGCATCGCCATCTTCCAGGGCGGGCAGAACGGCGCGGGCATGCAGGCCGGGCACGCCGCCTGGGTCGAGAAGGTCGACGGCAACCGGATCTACGTCTCCGAGATGAACTTCCCGAACGCGTGGACCGTCACGAACCGCTGGCTGACCCCGGTCTCCGGCGTGCAGTACATCTACGCCTCCTGACCAGGACGGTCGCGGCCCGGAACCGGCACGAGAGAAGCCGGGTCCGGGCCGCGACCGTGTTTCACAGGGTGCGTGTCACCGGGCCGGCACCGTCATCCCGGTCCGGGTTCCACCGCCACCACTGTTTCCGGGCTGGCCGTTCCGACCGGGTCCCGACTGGCCGCCACCAGTGAAACCCGGCCGGACACCGCCACCCGAACCCGGCCGGACACCACCACCCGAACCGGGCTGGCCCACGCCACCCGAACCGGGCTGCCCGGCGCCACCCGAACCGGGCTGGCCCACGCCACCCGAGCCCGGCTGCTGCCCCGACCCGCCCGAACCTGGCCGGACGCCACCGACCGAACCGGGCTGGCCCGGACTACCCGAGGGCGACGGCTTGATCCCGCCGGAGCCCGGCTGGCCCGGCTGGCCCGGCCCCGGCTGGCCCGCGTTACCCGACGGCGACGGCTTCACCCCACCCGGGCCCGGCCGGCCCGGATCGCCCCAGCCGCCGTGACCCGGCACACCCGGCTTCGGGCCGGCATGACCGCGCCCGGGGTATCCCGGCGAATTGTCATAGTCCGGCCAGAGCGGCTGAGGTTGACCGGGCCGCACCGCACCGGGATACGCCGGCCGGTTCGGATACCGCCGGAGCCGCGGGTCGTACCGCAGCCGGCCGTGCCCCGGCACGACGCGAAGTGACCACGTGCTGCCGCCCGGCCCGAGAAGGGCGTAGTTGCAGTTGTAGTCGTTCCACCGACGGAATTTCGCGCCGCTCAGCCCGGCGGCCTCACACATTCGCCACGAGGGGAAATAGCCGACCGCATAGCCACCGAACGGGTCGCGCTGGGAATGGCCGCCACCATGCCCCGGGCCGGCCTGGACCGGACCCGTCCCGACGCTGAGCGCGGCGAACAGCCCCAGACCGGCGGTGACGATTATGCGAGGCAGTGTCTTCATTCGGGTCCCCTCCAACGCTTTCGGCGAGTGGTACGGCGCCAGCGAACACGCACCTCACCCCGGCCTGCAAACGCGAACGACAGTTGTCAACCGCAAGGCCGACGACCTGCACGGCAGGCCGCGAGGAGTTTCGTTCCAATAGCCCGCCGAAAAGTATGAGACGCTTCGTAGAATCGATTTTCCGGCACCGCATCCGGCATGGGCATCAATTCCGGCGGGGCCGGTGGACGACCCGATCCGCGATGATCCCTCACTTAATCTCCGGTAATCCGAAAGCATGTCACCGATTGCCATCCCGGCCGGTTCATGCACCCGGCTTGATCGGCCCGCGGCAGCACCCGCGCCACGATCTTGCGGTCGGCGCCGATCTCGGGCCGGATGCCGCGCCCAGGAACCGCGCGTTCGGCGCCGGCCGGTCCACCGGGGTTCCCGGCGAACACCGCCTGTCCGTACTGTCGATCCGCATCGAGGCCCCGCCCGTATGGAACAGTGCGCAGCGTTGGTTGCCGTCACCGTGCAAATTCTTGGTTTCTTGGCGTCTCGGCAGCTCACGGGTATTGAAGCGGGTTGCCGGGTCGGCGAGGATACGGACCGTCGAATGGACGATGAGGACGCGGACGGGGCGCCGTGGCGGCAACCCGCCAGGCGCTTGACCTCGGCTGATCACTTTCGGCCACGGCCGACCGGAGCCGCCGCCGGTGTGATCAATGTCGCGATCAATATCGGACACGATCGATGAGCGTCCGCTATGGACTTCGATGGTTCATCATGTTTCGCTGACGCATACGCCGTCTCCGGGGGTATTTCGATGGACTTGAGTGGGATGGGGGATGGCCAGTTGCCGTTGATACCGGTCAAGATCGCGCAGCCGCGTGTCGCCCGGGCCGGCGTCGACCGGCAGCGGCTGTTCGACATGCTCGGCTCCGCTATGGACACACCCGTCACCGTGGTCACCGCGGGCGCCGGCTGGGGCAAGACGATGCTCGTCTCGGCCTGGGCGCGAGCCGGGACGAACCCGGTCGCCTGGCTGAATCTGGACAGGCACGACAACGATTCGCAGACCTTCTGGGCGTACGTGGTGGCCGCCCTGCGTTCAGCCGGCCTGATCCGGCCGGAGAGCCCACTGGCCACCATGACCACCGTGCCGACCTGCGAGAAGGAGCGAATACGCATCCTGGCGGCCGGGTTCAGTCACCTCCCGGACCCGTCAGTGCTGATCCTCGACGACTTCCACGAGATCGACGACCCTGGCGTGCTGCGTGAGGTCAGCGAACTGCTCCGGCACCCGCCCGAACCGCTGCGTCTGTTTCTGATCAGCCGGATCCCGCCCGCCCTCGAACTGCACCGGCTGCGCGCCGCCGGTCTGGTCACCGACGTCCGGGCGGCTGACCTGGCGTTCACCGAGACCGAGGCGGCCGCAGTCGTCCGCGGGCACCAGCTCGCCCTCGACGCCACCGATCTGACCGAACTGGTGAAACGGACCGAGGGCTGGGCGATCGGCCTGCACCTCGGGGCCGGATTCCTGGCCGGCGACCCGGCCCGTACGGTCGCTGATTTCCTCGGCGACAGCCGGGCCGTCGACGAGTACCTGACCGCCGAGGTCCTCACCGGGCGCAGCCGTCAGCAGCGCCGTTTCCTGTTGCAGACCAGCATCTGCGAGCGGGTCTGTGCCGGGCTGGCCGACGCGATCACCGCCGGCAGCGACGGCCAGGCGCTGCTGGAACAGATCGAACGCGACAACGACTTCGTGATCCGGCTCGGCGACAGTCCGGTGTGGTTCCGCTACCACCACCTGCTGCGTGACGCGCTCGGGCACCGGCTCCGGCGGGAGTCTCCGGGCGTGATCGGCGAGTTGCACCGGCGGGCCGCCCGGTGGCACGCCGCGAACAACTCGGTGATGGAGGCCCTCAACCATGCCGTGTCGGCGGGCGACTGGGCGTACATCGGAAAGCTGGTGACCGGCCGCGCCGCGCCGCTGATCCTCTCCGCGCATCGTCCCGCGCTGGTCCGGCTGTTGCGGCAGGTGCCCGAGGACCGGCTCGGCAGCACCGCCGAACTGATGATCTGCGCCGCGGTCCTGCTCTTCCACGACGGCGACTACGAGGCCATCCCGGCCCGTCTCAACCACGCCCGGCGGCTGCTCCGGCGGCGGCCCGGCGACGAGCACCGGCCCGTCGAGCTGATGCGGCTCACCCTGCAACTGGCCGCCGACCGGGCGGTCGGCGACATGCCCGCCGTCCGGGCCGGCTGCACCGAACTGCTCGCCCTGCTCACCAGCGACGGCGCCGCGGGGGGCGCCGCCGTCACTCAGCAGCGGGCGATCGCGCTCAACAACCGCGGGCTCGCCCACCTGTGGAGCGGCGACCTCAGCGCCGCCGTCCGTGACCTGTGGGCGTCGGCCAGCGCCTCCCGGGCCGCCGGGCTGGAACTCGCCGAGATCAACGCCACCGGGCATCTCGCCCTGCTCGAGGTGATGGCCGGCTCGGTCGCCGAGGCCGCGCAACTGGCCGGCCGTGCCCGTGAGCTCGCCGAACGACGCGGCTGGCAGCGGACCGTGCAGTCGGTGGCGGCGCACCTGGCGATGGTTCTCGTGCATCTGGAACGCGGGGAGTTCGCCGACGCCGACGCGGTTCTGGCGATCGGCAGGCAGGCGCACTACAGCGAACCGGAGGCCGCACAACGAGTCGTGCTGCTCGGGGCGCAGGCCAGGCTCGCCGTCACCCGGGGTGAGCCGGTCCGGGCGCAGGTGTTCCTGGAGGAGGCCCGCGCCGACCGCAGCCCACGGGCCCGGATCCCGTGGCTGGACCGCTGGCTGGGGCTCCTCGAGATCGAAAACGACCTGCTGGTCGGGCGTCCGGTGCCGGCGACGGCCGGGATCCCGGTCGTCGACGGCGATCTGGCGCAACAGGTCGCCCAGGCCCGGGTCGCGCTCGCCTACAAGGATCTCCGGCGCGCCGGGCAGCTGCTCGTTCCCGGGCCGGCCACCCGCACCCACACCGCCGCCTCGGTGGAGGCCGGGCTGCTGATCGCGCTGATCGCGGACGCCCGCGGTCAGGCCGGGCAGGCCACCGACCTGCTCAGCGACGCCCTCCAGCTGGCCGAACGCGAACAGATCCGCCGGCCGTTCCTGATCCACGCCGACGGCCGCCTCGACGATCTGATGCACCGGCTCCAGCTGCTCACCCCGGAGAGCACGTTCCTGGCGGAGTTGCGCTCCGAGATCCGGTCCACGCGAAAGGCCCCGGCCGCGGGCATTCTCAGCGAACGCGAGGCCGACGTGCTGCTGCACCTGCCGACGATGCTCAGCGCCGCTGAGATAGCCGGCAACCTCGGCATCTCCGTCAACACCGTCAAGGCGCACATGCGTGCGATCTATCGCAAACTGGGCGTCGCTCGCCGAAGCGAAGCGGTCACCCAGGCCCGGGACATCGGCCTCCTTTGACGGTACGGCGTACCCGCGCCGAATCCTCAGAAGGCCAGGCGGTAGCGCTGTTCGAGACGGCCGCTGCGCGGGTGGGGCGTGGCGTCCCCGTACCGGAGCCAGCCGAGGCTCTCGTAGAGCGTGACCGCCCGCGGATTGTCGAGATAGACCGCCAGCTCGCCGTGCGTGTAGCCGACGGTGGCGAGCAGGACCGGAAGCTCAGCCGCCAGCCGGCGGCCGACGCCGCTCCCCCAGCTGCCGGGCTCCACACCGAGGTAGCGGACGTGAGCGGTCGATTCGTCGGCGGGCACCGGCTCGACCGCCGCGAACCCGACGATCCGGCCATCGGCGCCGGCGACCACCAACCGCGCCCGGGGCGAACTCCCGAGCACCCGATCGATGAGAGGCAGCGCGAGTTCCAGCGGGGCCACCTCGGAGTCGCCGTCGCGTGCCGCGGTGGCCTGCGCCCAGATGGTGGCCGCCTCGGCCAGGTGGAGCCCCGGCTCGGCCAGGTGGATGTCGACCGTCGTCACGCGCCGATCATGGCACCCCGGGCCGGGAAACCCGGAATCGGCGGCGGGGCCGTCACGGCATCACCCACCCTGGGGAGATACCTGATCAGCCGAACATCCGGGATGTGCCGATGCCCGACGCCGAGGAGGACGGGCCGGGCGGCTGGGCCGGTTTCCGGGCCGGCGCCGCACTCGGCATCGCCCTGGTCGTCGGTTTCGCCGGCGGGCGGCTGACCGGCTCGCCCACCCCACCGGCGCAGCCGCCGGATTCCACCGCGCAGACGGCGCTGGCCCCGGACTCGGTGTTCTACGTGCCCAGCGCGCCCGTCCACCAGCACGGCGCCGCGACCGGCTCGACGGACACGGCCGGTCTCGCCCGGACCGCGAGCGGGCTGACCCTCGACGCCCCGGCCACGGAGTTCCAGGCCGGGCGTCGCCAGACATTCCGGTTCCGGGTCCTCGCCGGCGGCGGCGCACCGGTCACCACGTTCACGCCGGCCCATGACCGGTTGCTGCATCTGGTCGTGATCAGGCGCGATCTGACCGGCTTCCAGCATCTGCACCCGACGATGACCCCGGACGGCGCCTGGAGCACCGGCCTGACCCTCGGCGAGCCGGGCAGCTACCGCGCGATAGCCGACTTCACCGCGATCGTCGGCGGCCGGCCGCTGCCGGTGACGCTGGGCGTCGACCTGACGGTCGCCGGCGATCAGATCCCGGTCCCCCTTCCGCCGCCGGCTGACCAGGTGGAGACCGGCGATCTGACGGTACGCCTGGACGGCGCCCCCGAAGCCGGACGCGAGGGCCTGTCGACCGTGCAGGTGAGCACCCCGGACGGCACCCCGGCGAAACTCGAACCGTATCTGGGCGCGGCCGCCCACCTGATCGCGTTCAGCGAGGGCGACGTCGCCTACCTGCACACCCACGCCGAAACCGGAGCAGCCCGATTCCTCTGGACCCCGCCGGCCCCGGGCCGCTACCGCCTGTTCGCCGAGTTCCAGGTGGCCGGGAGGGTGCACGTCGCGGCGTTCACCGTGCAGGTGCCCTGACCCGTCAGTCGACGACGTGCTCGTTGGGGTAGCCGAGCACCGGCCCCTCCCCGAACGACGTCAGGGTCCGGGCGCCCCAGCAGGTCACGGCCCCGTCGATGCGGGCCGCGCAGCTGGTGGTTCCGTTGGTGGCCAGATGCGCCACCAGCAGGATCCCGCTCTGGTCGTAGAGGACCTGCGCCAGCGGCTCGCCGGCCCGCAACAGGCCGTTGCCGGTCTGCCCGCCCGCGCCCGCGCCGAAGCACCACCCCTGCGGGTTGGGGCTCTTGACGCAGGTCAGGTCACCGGCGACGGCGAGGCGGGAGGCCTTCACGTCGGCGACCACGGTTGGTGTGGTCCGGCCCGTCAGGTCACCGAGCCCGAGTTGCCCGGATTCGTTGGCGCCGAAGCACCACAGGGCCCGGGCCGGCAGCAGGGCCACCGCACAGGTGTGGGCGCGGCCGACGCCGAGCGCGATCACGCCGTACAGCTCAGGGATCTTCCTGGCCACCGGCGAAGCCGGACCGGCCGTGCCGAGCTGGCCGTCGGTGTTGGCGCCGAAGCACCACATCGCGCCGGACGTGGGCGTGGCCTCGATGTACCGCTCGGTGGCGCAGACGTGCCCGGGTCCGACCGCGACCTGCGAGATCGCGGTGAGCGGCTGCCCGGTTCCGTCGACCACCTGGACGGGTTCCGGGTTGGGGGTCTTCTCGGTGAGGCCCGCGCCGAGCAGGTCGGCCCGGCCGAAGCACCACAGGCCGCCGTTGGCGCGCCGCACGCAGGTCACCTGATCACCGACGGCGATCTCGCTGGCGCCCTTGATCGGCACCAGCGCCGGCGTGACGGTGGCCGCCGCGGGCTGCCCGGCCTGCCCGGACCCGTTGGCGCCCCAGCAGTAGACCTCGGACGCCTCGGACAGCACGCAACTGGTTCCGGCGCCGACCGCGATGGTGCGCGGCTTGACCCCGTCCGGCAGCAGGATCTTGGCCGGATGCGGGACCGGCACCCCCGGAACCCCGCCGGCGCCGCCGAACCGGTTGTCGCCCCAGCACCACACCGCCGCGTCCCGGATGACGCAGCCGGCGTCGGCGCCGAGCGCGATCCGGGTGGTGCCGCCGAGGCCGGCGATGGGTTCGCTGGGCCGCGACGACCGGCTGTCCGCGCCGGTCCCGAGCTGCCCGGACCCGTTGGCCCCGAAGCACCACAGCGACCCGTCACGGGTGAGCGCGCAGCTGGTGGCGCCGGTTCCGCCGGCGGCGGCGACGCTGGTGGCGGTGTCCAGGTTGAGGACGGTCATCGGCACCGCCCAGTCCAGTCCGGCGCCGTCGCCGAGCTGCCCGGCCCGGCCGGCGCCGAAGCAGCGGGCCTGCCCGGAGAGCAGGGTGACGCAGGTGTACCGGTTCCCGGCGCTGACCGCGGTGGCGGCCGGCACGTTCACCGGGGCGGGCTCGCCGGTCGGGGTGACGGTGCGGCCGAGCTGGCCGACGTCGTTGGCGCCGAAGCAGGACACCGTGATGCCGGTCAGGACGCAGGTGTGGTCGGTTCCGGCGGAGACCGCCGAAACACCTGTCAAACCCGGTACCTTCGCGGGGGTACGGGACACCGACGACGTTCCGTAGGTGCCCCAGCAGGCGATCGTCGCCCCGGTGAGCAGCGCACACGCGTGCCCGCCCCCGACGGTGACCGCGGTGGCCGTCTCCGGCAGGCTGATCTTGACCGGGGCAGCGCTGGACGCCGGACCGCCGAGCTGCCCACGGCTGCCGTCACCGAGGCACCAGACCGCGCCACCGGCGACGGCGCAGGCCGTGCCGCCGTCGGTGTCGGCCGCGGTGACCCCGGTCAGCCCGGTCACCACGACCGGCCGGGTGGTCTGGTCGGGTTTTCCGCCGAGCACGGCGCCCCAGCACCACAGGGCTCCCCGGCCGGTGACCGCGCAGGCCTGCCGGGTGCCGGCCGCGACCTGGGTGACGCCCGTCGGCCCGGTGACGATGACCGGCGCGGCGGTGGAGGCGACCGTGGACAGGTCACCGAGCTGGCGGCTCTCGTTGGCGCCCCAGCAGCGGGCGGTGCCGGACTGGTGGACGCCGCAGGCGAACGCGCTGCCGACCGAGACCGACTGCCAGGGCGCGCGGGGCACGGCGACGGCGACCACCGACAGCGGCGAGAGGCTGCCGTCGTCGTACACGCTCTGCACCTGGTACCGGTACGCCCGCCCGTCGGTGAGCTGCCGGTCGGTGTTCGCCGGCTGGGTGGTGCGGGTGATCTCCACGCCGTCGCGCAGCACCCGCCACTCGGCGACGGTCCGGTCCTTCGGCGCGGTGAACGTCAGCTGGGCCGCCTCGTGCTGGCCGGTGGCGGTCACCGTGGGCGCGTCCTCGGCGGGTGGGGTGGGCCGGGCCGGGACCCGGGCCGACGGGGCCGATTCGACACCGCGCGCGTCCAGGGCGGTCACCCAGTACTCGTAGGTGGTGTCGTTGTCGAGGGCGCCGTCGCGAGCCGGTGAGGTGGGCACCTCGGCGACCCGGGCGCCGTCCCGGTACACCCGGTAGCGGGCCGCCGCGAGCAGCGGCATGTCCCAGGTCAGGGTCACTTCGGTGTTCCCGGCGACGGCACGCAGGCCGGTCGGCGGGTTCGGCGGGACGGCCCGCGGGGTGGCGGCGACGGCCGGGGACGGGGTGGACCACTGCTGGTCGGCGCCGACCACCACCAGCGCGTACCGGTAGGTGATGTCGTTGACCGCGGACGTGTCGACGAAGCCGGTGCCGGTGAGCACGCCGCCGAGCGCCGAACCGTCGCGCAGCAGCACCCAGCGGCCGGTGCCGCCGGCCGGCCAGGAGAGGGTGACCTTGCTGTCCCCGGCGGTGGCCGTGGGCGCGGCCGGTGCGCCGGGCGCGGGGCCGGGCACCGCGGTGACGACGGCGCTTCGCGGTCCGGCGGCCCTGTTCGCGTTGTACGGCAGCAGCTGGTACTGGTAGGTCTTCTTGTTGACCAGCCCCGAGTCGGTGTGGCTGAGCTCGGTGCCCGGCACTTCGGCGACCTTGGCGTTGTTGCGGTACAGCTCGTAGACGGCGACCGGGTCCTCCGGCTCGGGCCAGCTCAGCAGGACCGCTCCGTCGCGGGGCTGCGCGGTGACCGGGCCGGGCGCGGCCGGGATCGCGAGCGGGGTGGCGACCTTGATCGGCGACGGCCCGGAGAGCTGCCCGGAGACCATCACCCGGACCTGGTACTTGTAGGTGACGTTGTCGGTCAGCCCGGTGTCCGCGGCCGTCACGGTGGGTGCGGCGACCGTCGAGAGCATCTCGCCGTTGCGGTAGACGTGATAGCGCTGGGCGCCGGCGACCGGCTGCCAGCTCAGGTCGACCCGGCCGGCGCCGGCGGTCGCGACCAGGCCGAACGGGGACCGCTGGTCCTCCTCGGTGGGGATGGCGGTGACCTGGACCGTCTTGCCGGCGCTGCCGTTGCGGTTCACCGCGGCCAGGCTGATCAGGTACGACTTGTCGTTGACCAGGTTGCCGACGGTGAGCGCCAGCGCGGACACCTTGGCGGTGCCCGCCGGGACGCCGTCGACGCGGGCCTGCACGGTCGCGGCGATGGCGTTCTTCGGCTGCTGCCAGGTGAGCGTGACCTGGCCGTTCTGGTTGCGGACGGCAACGCCGTTGAGGGCCGGCGGCGGCGCCTGCGGGGTGACCGTCCGGGTGGCGCTCCTGGCCGAGCGGTTGCCCTTCGCGTCGACGCTGCGCAACGCGAACTTGTACGTGGCGCCGTTGCGGACCACCTCGGTGGTCCACTTGCTGCCGGGCACCTTCTTGGCGAAGACGGCGCCGTTGCGGAGGATGTCGACACCTGCCGAACCGGCGGCGCGGGTCCAGGTCAGGGTGACCCGTCCGTCGCCGGCGACCGCGGTGAAACCGGTCGGCGGCGCGATCCCGGCGGCGGCCAGGGCCTGCGCGGCCACCCCGAAGACGGCAATCAGGATCAGGATCATGAGGTACGCGGCGGGGCGCCGGCACCCGGCAGAGGTCAGCGGCACGTTCCGGTCCCAGCGTCGTGGAAGTCGACCGGAGCGGGCTGGGCCTGGACGAACTCCCACGTGTAGCTTCCCTCGGCGAGACGCATGAACAGCATGCCGAACAGCGCGACCGACGTGTCGGCGTACTTGGCGTCGATCTTCCCGGCCAGGTCGGGGCGGTGGGTGTCGTCGGCGACGTCGTAGTTGTTCGCGCCGCCGGTGCCGACGATGAACTGGCGGATGCCCTCGTTCTCCGCGACGGCCACCGGTGGGGCCATCGCCGAGTCGCTGTTCGCGGTGGCCTTGCCGAGCGGCACGAACCGCTGGTAGTTGTGGTCGTGGCTGACCAGGACGACGTCGACACCGCCGTCGAGCAGCGCGTTCCAGACCGGGGTCAGCGGCGCGTAGTCGCCGTGGTGGCCGGCCGACCACAGCGGGTGGTGCCAGTAGGCGAGCGTGCACTTGTTGGGGTGCGCGGCCATGTCCGCCTTCAGCCAGTTCATCATCTTGCTGCCCTTGTCACAGCGGTTCTGCGGGCTGCACAGGTTCGAGTTGACCGCGATCATGTGCCAGCTGCCGATGTCGTAGCTGTAGGCGCCGGGTACGCCGTACGTGTTCTCCTGCTCGGCCTGTTTCCCGAAATAGCCGTAGTAGCCGGCGGCCTCGAGGGTCTGGTACTCGTGGTTGCCCGGCACCGGCCGGCTGATCGACTTGTACGGGCCGAAGAACTGGTCGTACACGTTGATGAACTCCTCGGCCCGGCCCTTCTCGTACTGGAGGTCGCCGAGCGGCAGGAAGGCAGCCAGCCGCTGACCGGCGAGCAGGTCGGCGACACTGCTCTCCCGGCAGCCGGCCGGGCTGCCCTCGCCACCGCGGTAGACCTGGTTGGTGGGTGCGCACGCGATGTCGCCGACGGCGGCGATCAGCTCCCCGTCGGCGTCGGCGGCGACCTGCGGCACGGTGGTGCGGGTCGGGCCGGTCTTGGGATCGGTGTCCCCGCTCAGTGCGGCATAACCGGCGGTCGGCAGGAGCACGGCGGCCAGCAGCCCGGCGATCAGGCCGGTATGGCGCCGGCGCCGCCGGCTCAGTGAGAAACCCACCCCAGCACGATCACCGGCGGCGGTCGCCGGGCGGTCGCCGGAACGGGTGCAAACAGGTTGCCGTGCCGGCCGGCGGCGGAACACCTGCCCGGCAACTCGCGGGTGACCCCGGCACACCCGCGGACCGGCAGAGTCGGGCACATGACGATCAGTTCGGGCCGGGTGCGGATGCTGGCCTTCGTGGCGTTCACCGCGATCACTCTGGCCGGGTCGGTCGGATATGTGGCCGACGCGTACGGCGACCGGATCGACGCGGCCGCCGGCGCGGACACCGACACCCGTGCCGACCTGGCGGCCGTCGCCGCGGCGCCGCACGTGATCTTCCGGAACACCGCCGCCGGGCCGGACGAGGGCCACGTCGCGCTGGTCGCGCTGGACGCGCCGGGCGGGGCACGGGCGATCACCCCGGCGGCCTGCGACCGGGTGTACGCGACCCGCGCCCGGACCGTCTGCCTGGCCGCCACGGCCACCGCGGTCAGCCGCACCTACCGGGTCAGCCTGCTCGGCGCGGGCTGGGCCGCCGAGCGCGAACTCGACAGTTTTCCCGGCCTGTCCAGCCGGACCCGGATGTCCCGCAACTCGGCACACGTGGCGACCACGGCGTTCGTCTACGGCGACTCGTACAACGAGCCGGGCCGGTTCTCCACCCGGACCACGATCAGCGACGTGACCGGCAGCGGGCGGGTGGAGCTGGAGGACTTCGAGTTCCACGTCGACGGGCGGGTCAACCGGCGCGCCGACCGCAACTTCTGGGGTGTCACGTTCACCCCGGACGGCGACACGTTCTACGCCACTGCGGCCTCGGCGGGCCGGACGTGGCTGGTCCGGGGCAGCCTGTCGGCGCGTACCCTGACCGCTCTCCACCCGGATGTGGAGTGCCCGTCGCTCTCGCCGGACGGCACCCGGGTCGCCTACAAGAAGCACGGTGACCTGCCCGACGGCGAGTGGCGGCTGGCGGTGCTCGACTTGCGTACCGGGCTCGAGACTGTGCTGTCCGAGACCCGCAGCGTCGACGACCAGGCGGAGTGGCTCGACGACGGGCACCTGCTCTACGGGCTGCAGACCGGCCCGATCGGCAAGCGGCGCTCCGACGTGTGGATGGTGGACGCCGACGGCGGCGGGTCGCCCCGGCTGTTCATCGAGAACGCCTGGTCGCCCGCCGTCGTACGGTGATCGTCAGCTGGGCACCGCGTTGAGCTTGATCTTGCCGTCCTGCCTGGTGCAGGTGCCCCAGCCGTTGGCGGTGGTGACCTTCAGGTAGTAGGCACGCTTGGGGTCGAGGCCGGTGAAGATCTTCGAGAACTTCGCGTTGGTCCAGCCGGTCTGGGTGGCGGTGGTGGTCGTGATGACCTTCTTGTCGAGGATCCGGACGAGCTGGAGGTTGAGGGTGACGCCGATGGTCGGGGCCTTCAGGTTGTCCGGCTGGGCGCCGCCGGTCGGCCCGCCGAGGTATCCCTTCCACTGGGGCGCGGCCATCTCGAAGGTGGCCCGGGTACGGTCGGCGGCCCGGTAGGCGCGGGCCTTGGTGACGATCGTCGGCGCGAGCGTCTTCTCGGTGACGGTGACCGACGCGCCCTGGCCGAGGCTGTCCTCGGCCCGGACCGTGATCCGGTACGTGGCGCACTTGTCGGCGGTGGCGACGGTCAGCTTGTACCGCCCGTTGACCTGCGCCGCCGTCGCCTGCACCAGGTAGTTGGTGACGGTGCTGCCGTCGGTGACCTTGACCCGGTAGCGGGTCGCGTTGAGGGTCGGCTTCCAGTAGACGTCGGTCTGGGCCGCGTTGACCGTGGACCGGACCTGCTGCACACCCATCGGCGTGCTGGGGATCTCGGCGACGGAGGCGGTGGCCGCCGACGCCGCGTGCGGCACGGCGAGCAGGCCACCGGCGACGGCCAGGCCCAGCATTGCGGTGTTGCGCCAGAACTTCATGATCACTACCCCGTGTTTGTTCCGTGTTGACCCCGACTAATCTGACGGCCGAACCTCAAGGCCAGGTCAAATGCGGTTCTTGATACGTCAAGGCTTCGCCACCCGGATCTCCGTGATCGCGCCGAAGTCGCCGTTCTGGTGGTACGCCACGACGTGGTACGTGGTCCCGGCCGGCGCGGCCGGGTCGGCGAACTGCTCGGTGCGGAAACCACTCACGAGACCGATCCGGTCCACCAGGTGCACGTCCCCCTTGATCGTGTCGTCGACCGACACGTACACCTTGGCGTAGACCGCCCCAGGCGGCGAGATGCCGGTGAACGAGCTGGTGATCCAGTTGCCGCGGGTCTCCACCGAACCGACGTTGGCGGTGGCCGACCGGGAGAGGAGCACCATTTTCGAGTTGTAGAACTCGATGCCGGTCCGGGCCCGCTGGGCACGTCCGGTCAGGGCCTGGTAGGAGGCGACCCCGGTGTAGAAGTGGCCGGCGAGGACCGGCGTGGCCCGGCCCGCCGCGGCGACGGTGCCGCCCGTGGTGGCGGTGAGCGCCAGTGACGAGCTGCCGGTGGCGCCGGCACCGGTGTACCGGGCCACGGTGGCGCCGGTGACCGGGGTGAACGCCGAGAAGTCGGCGGCGGGCATCAGGTTGCCGGGGATGGCGGCGCTGCCGGTCCGCAGGTCGGCGACCGCCCGCCCGTCCCGGAACACCCGGTACCCGGCGATCGGGACGCCCGCCTGCGGGTCGCTCTCCGCCCAGCTCACGGTGCCGGAGGTCACCGCCGGGCGGTCCGGTGCGGCCGGGACGGCCAGCCCGCGGTTGAGATGCCCGATCACGCCGGTGGCCATGTTGGCCGCGCCGTTCGGGCCGGTCAGCACGGTGTTGCGGACCGTGGTGGGCGCCGACCGGCCGCCCAGCTGGACACCGAACCACGTGGTCGGGTTGCGGTGCTTCTCCTCGATCCGGTCGACGATGGTGTTGCCGTAGATCCGGTCGCCGTCACCGATGCCGACCGCGATGCCGCTGGTCTCGAACGTTCCGGCGCCGGTGTTGTACTCGTACGACCCGCCCGCGCCGGCGTTCTCGATCAGGTTGCCGGTGATCGTGTCGGGGGCGGTCTTGAGCCGGTCGGCCTGCCCGGTCACGATCACCCCGGACTCGGCGGGCCGGACGATCGTGTTGCCCTGCACGACGTTGCCGCCGCCCGGCCGCACCACGTGGCTCTGGCCGCTGTAGTCGCCGTAGCTGATCGTGACGCCCGCGTCGAACGAGTCGACGATCCGGTTGCCGGAGACCACCGAAGCACGCGGGTTGGTGATGTCCCGGTTGGCGCCGACGTGCTCGTATCCGCTGTTGGACTGGAGCACGATGTGCGCGCCGTGCAGCAGGTTGCCGGTGACCGACGCCTCCGGCACGCCCTCCAGGTAGACGGTCCCGTAGTCGCTCACCGACCGGGCGGCCGCCACCGCCCGGTCGGTGAAGATCGAGTTGTTGCGGATCGTCGGGCGCAGCGCGTTGGTGAGGTCGACGCCGTTGCCACGGATCGTCCGGTCGAACTGGTTGTGCTCGATGATCACGTTCTCGTTCTGCCCGCCGCCGATGTTGTCCTCGTCACCTGACTCGGCGCCACCCCAGTTGTCGAACCGGTTGTCGACGAGGCGGACGTTTTCGGCCTCGTACACCCAGATCTTGAAGTATTCGACGTTGGTCACCCGGACCTGCCGCACCGTCCAGCCGTCGCCGACGCTGACGCCGCCGCCCATGTTGGTGGAGGCGCCCGGCAGGCGCCGGAAGTCGCAGTCCTGCCCGGGCCGGCCCGGCAGGGCCGCCGGGATCGGAGCGCCCGCGCCGGTGCGGCAGTTGCCGTTCACGGTGAGGTCGGAGATCAGCTGGGTGCTGCCCGGCGAGGTGACGTCGTTGTGCCGGATGATGCTGCTGTACTGCCAGTTCGCCGGGATCGACGGGTCCATCCGCAGCACGGTCGCGGTGATGCCGGCGCCGCGCAGGCTGACGTACGGCGGCAGCCGCAGCCCTTTGTTGATCAGCCACTCGCCGGCCGGCAGGAACACGGTCACCGCAACCGGGCCGGACCGGACGGCGCCGTCCGCGCCGAGACCGGTCCGGATCCGGGCCGCCTCGATGGTGTCGGTGAGCGCGGTGTAGTTGACCTTGCTGTCGGCGACCGGGGCCGGCGCGACGACACAGTTGGGGTCGGCGGCGCACTGGCCGCTGGTCAGCGGCGCCGGGCTGACCGTGGTGGCGAGCGAGTAACCGCTCGCCGGCTCCTCCCCGGAACGCGCCGGTGCGGCCAGCATCGGCACCGTGACCAGCGACAACAGTCCTGCACCGACGGCCCGGCGCACGGGTCTGGCGAATGACGACGACAGCATGCCCGAACTATCGGCCCGCTGTCTCAAGCCCACCTCAACCGCGGCGCAGGAACAGTTCAGGCCCGCCAGCCGTCGCTCACCGCGGTCAACAGGGCGCTGAAAGCGCTCTGAGCGACGGCTCGCGGTCCGGAGGCGCGGTGGAGCGGGGGCGGTAGAGTGCGGCGCTCGCGAGAGGGGCGGAAGTATTTTGAAAAAAGTTCGGTCTCTCTGCATCCGCTGTGCGGCCCGCGGCCCGTCTACCACTCGGACAGACAGGAGCTCCGGCTGGTGAACAGTGATGAAGAGGCGAACTATCGAAGTTTCGTCGACGCGCAGGCTCATACCCTGCGCAGACTCGCCTATCTCACCTGCGGTGACTGGCAGCTCGCGGAGGACGCGGTCTTCACCGCCCTGGCCAAGCTCTACGACAGGTGGCGCCGGGTGGACCGCCCGGAGAGTTACGCCCGCAGCATGGTGGTCCGGGCCGCCATCGACGAGGTCCGCCGGCCCTGGTGGCGCCGGGAGCAGCCGGCCGGGCACGCCATTCCGGAGCGGGCTGGCGCGGACAGCGCCCCGGACGTCGACGAGCGCCTGCGGATCCGCGCCGCGCTGGCCCAGCTGCCGCTGCGCCGCCGGGCGGTGCTGGTGCTCCGCTATTTCGAAGGGCTCACCGTCCAGGAGACCGCCGAGGCGCTCAACTGCCCGGAAGCGACCGTGAAGAGCCACACCGTCCGCGGGCTGCGGACACTCCGCGAGGTCCTCGGCGTCGACGCCGACCTGTCCGCCGACGATTCGAACGGGATGGAGCACTATGCCTCTCGACATGCGTGAGTTGCTGGCGGCGGCGCACGAGGGCGAGCCACCGATGCGGCACACCACCGACGACTTCGTGGGCGGCGGCCGGCGACGGCGCACCCGCAGGCGGATGACCTGGGCCGGCAGCGCCGCCGGGACGGTGCTGGCGATGGCCGCGGTGACGGTCGTGCCGCAGATGATCATCGGAACCCGGACCGTCGCGGCGACCGGCCAGGCGGTCATGTTCTACACCGCGACGGCTTTCAATCAGACCATCAGCGCGTACGCCGTAGGCGACATCAGGGTCAGCGACCCGGTGAACGTCACGCCCGGTTATCAGCAGTCCCGCATCAGCCGGGTCGGCGACACGAAACAGTACGAGCACGCCGAGGGCCAGGTCGAGCAGGTGCAGGTCAGCCACTCGGTGCTCACCGTCTACCGCACGGGCATCTTCGACCCGGCGCAGTTCGGTGATACCGAGCAGGTGACCGTCGGCTCGGCCAGCGGGCGCTACTCCGCCGACGACCGCGCGCTGGCCTGGCAGTATGCGACGGGCGCCTGGGCCGTGATCCGCTCCGGGTCCGGTGACCTGAGCAAGGCCGACATGCTCCGGCTGGCCGAGGCGATGCGAACCGCGCCGGAACGCCCGGCCACCCTGCCCTGGCGGATGACCTACCTGCCGCCCGGCTACCACCTCAGCTCGATGGGCGTCACCAGCGACGACGAGCTGACCGGCGCCCACCTGCAACAGGGCGACGCCCGCTTCACCAAGGAGCCCGAGGAGTACGCCTCCCTGACCCAGCCGCTGACCGGCGACGGCCTGTCGAACCTGCGGGTGAAGGTGTACCCGCGCTGGTACGGCGAGACCCGGATCGGGGGCTTCTTCTGGTCCGGCGCGCAGGCGCAGCCCTCAGGCGGCCCGTCCTACGAGCCCTCCTACGAGCCGTCGTACGAGCCCTCCCCCGGGATCTCCGACTGGCCGTCCTACGAACCGTCCTACAGCCCCACCTTCGAGCCGTCGTACACACCGTCGTCGACCGACGTCGAGCCGTTCTGCGTGCCCGACCAGAGCGTCTGCTACCGGGTCACCGCGGACGGGGCGTACATCGTCGAGGCGTCGGCCACCGCCGAACCGGACGGCACCGAGCTGCTCAAGGTGCTGCGCGGCATGCGGATCGCCGACCCCGACAACACTTCGACCTGGTCCCCGCTCGGTGAGGCACTGCCGGCCACCAGCGGCTGACCCGTTCCATCCATCGATTCCAATCCCCACCTTCGGTGGCGGATCACTTCGCCATGCCCGTACGGAGTTCTCATGATCAACATGCAACGACGCGTCATCGCCGCTCCCGTGGCCGTCCTCGGTGACATGCTGGACCGCCTGGCCGGCCCGAACGACACGCTGTGGCCCGACGACGAGCCGCTGTGGCTGGACCGTCCGCTCGGCGCCGGCGCGACCGGCGGCCACGGATCGATGCGGTACACCGTGACCGCGTACCAGCCGGGCCTGCGGGTGCGGTTCGAGTTCCCGGCCGGCTCGCCGCTCGCCGGATTCCACGAGCTGTGGGTCCGCGCCATCACCCACGAACGGGCCGAGATGGTGCACATCCTGGTCGCCCAGCCGCGCGGCGCGATGCTGCTGCTCTGGCCGCTCGCCGACCGCTGGGTCCACCAGGCGCTCATCGCCGAACTGCTGGACAACGCCGAACGCGCCGCCACCGGCCGGGTCCGCCGCCCGGCCCGCCGGTCGCTGTGGGTCCAGCTGCTGCACACCGTCAGACCGGCGCGGGCCGCGGAGACCGTGCGATGACGATGACCCTCCCGGCGGTCACCGCGCGCCTTCCGGCCGCTCCCCACCAGCGGCCTGCGCGCCTGCCGGCGCTCGACCTCTTCCGGTTCACCGCGGCACTCTTCGTCGCCGTCTTCCATCTGGTCGCGGTCGCGGGCACCGGGAGCGTACGGATCTGGGGCGACCCACCCGACACGGTGTTCGGCTGGTTCTACCCGGTCGCATCGTACGGCTGGGTCGGTGTGCCGTTCTTCTTCATGATCAGTGGGTTCGTCATCTGCATGACCGCGTGGGACCGCAGCCCCGGCCGGTACCTGCGCTCACGGTTCGTCCGCCTGTTCCCGGCGCTGTGGGTGTGCATCGCGATCACCACGGTGGTCGCCACGGCGTACCCGAAAGTCTTCAGCCCGGTGCCGTTCCGGGCCCTGCCGGCGAACCTGTTCCTGCTGGCCGACCCGCTCGGCCTGCCCCGGGTCGACGACGTCTACTGGACGCTGTGGCTGGAACTCAAGTTCTACCTGCTGTTCCTGACCGTCGTGTGGATCGGTCTCACATACCGCCGCGTCGTCGCCTTCTGCCTGCTGTGGAGCGCAGCGTCGATTGTCGCGGCCGAACTGTCCCGGCCCTGGCTCGACGCGATCGTGATGCGGGGGAATTCGCATTACTTCATCGCCGGGATCGCGTTCTACCTGCTCTACCGGCACGGTTCACAGATCGAACTGTGGCTGCTGGTGGCGTTCGGCTGGGCGCTGTCGATCCACTATTTCGAGGGCAATCCGTGGCAGGCCAGCCACGGCATGTCGTACACCCCGTCGAGCGTCCTGATCACGCTCTGCTTCGTCATCCTGGCGCTGCTGGCCACACACCGCCTCGACTGGATCCGGTGGCGGGCGCTCGCCGTGCTCGGCACCGCCACCTATCCGTTCTACCTGCTGCACTACGTGGCGGGTTTCGCCGTCGTCCATTTCCTGCGGCACAACACCCAGATCGGCCCGATCTCCCTGCTGGCGCTGATCCTCGCCACCCTTCTCACCACGTCGATCCTGGTTCACCGCTACGCCGAACAGCCGATCGCCCACCGATTGACAGCCGCCTTCACACCCACACGCTGAAACGCACCCCAAGTCACCCTGAATCGATTCCGACTCACCCCCGATACCGGCTCATCCTCGATTCCAACCTCTCGTCCCCAAGCTCTCATTCCCAACCTCCGGTCCCCAAGCTTGAGGGCGGGAGCTCCCGTTCCTTAGCTCTCACTCCCAACCTCCGGCCCCCAAGCTCCCGTCCCCAAACTCCCGTTCCTTATATCCCATTCCCAACCTCTCGACTCCCGCCATCTCGATTCCCGCCATCTCTCGATTCCCGCCATCTCTCGATTCCCGCCATCTCTCGATTCCCGCCATCTCTCGATTCCCGCCATCTCTCGATTCCCGATCAATTCTGATTCCGAGTTCCTCCCAACGCCGACCCCTCCCGATGCCGACTCTCTGGAGATCTTGCACGGTTCTTCACGCTCATCCAGATCTTGCACGTTTTTCCTCACCAGGGCATGTTTAATCGTGCAAGATCCACTTCGACTAAGAGACCTTGCAGCTTTTTTCACGCCGGGGAATGGAAAAGCGTGCAAGATCCACTCCAAGATGCAAATCCGTGCAAGATCCACCCGAGGCAGGGTGCATCTACGTGCAAAATCGGGCCCAGGAATGAACATTCACGAAAGATCGGCCCAACATGGGGTGCAAGTACGTGCAAGATCAGGCCAGGAGTGAGAATTCGCGCAACATTGGCCCCTGTATGGGGTGCGATTACGTGCAAGGACTGGTCACGAGTGAGCATTCCTGCAAGATCGGCCCGACGCGGGGTGCAATTACGTGCAAGATCGGGTCAGGAGTGAGCATTCGTGCAAGATCGGCCCGACGCGGGGTGCGATTACGTGCAAGGTCGGGTCAGGAGTGAGCATTCCTGCAAGATCGGCCCGGCGCGGGGTGGGGCGATCGGGCCAGGGGGAAAATCAGCGCAGGTTGAACAAAGGCGGCCGCATTTTCGTGCACGATCTTTCCGTAAGTGCACAATTACACAAGGCCGGACCGGGATGAGGCTGCATTTGCGTGCATGATCTGTCCGAAGGCGCACCGCAGCCGCCGCTCGAACCTCGTGCTCACATGCCGGACCAATGCACGGCGGTGACCCTCCGGAATCGAATCACCGGCACCATGGCCACTGTGGACATCTTCCGGACGTGGTGGCGGCTGTGGCTACGCCGACAGGGACCATCACCAACCGCCGGGAGGCCCCGTTATCCAGGGCGTAACCACCCGGCGGAGGAAGGGCACCCCGATGACGGCCGCTAAACCGAACCATCTGAAGGCGCGGCGGCTGCTGCTCGAGCATCTCGATCGGCACCCCGGCCGTACCACAGCAAATGATCTTGATCCGCATGAGGCGGGGATCGTCGGGGACACCGCGCACCAGGGCGGCGGCGACTCCTATCACCTGGGCCGGGACCAGATCCGGGCGCGGGCGGGCCGGGACCGCTACTCGGTCGACGAGTCGCGGCGCGATCAGGACGGGCTCGACGACCACGCGTCGGCGATGGACATCGGGTTCTTCAAGATTCGTACGCCGCGCGGCACCTTCGACCTCTACGACTTCAACACCTGGCTGGTCCGGCTGTGCCAGTCGGACCACCCGGACACCCGTGACCTGCGTGAGGTCATCTACAGCCCGGACGGCCGGACCGTGCGCCGCTGGGACCGGCTCGGCCGGCGTTCCAGCGGCGACGACAGCCACCTGACGCACACCCACCTGTCCGAGCACCGTGACGCCGACGGTCAGCGCATGGTCCGGCTGGCGAACCGCTGGCTGCGGCACATCGGGCTGATCACCGCCAAGACTCCGGAGAAGGCGCCCGCCGCCTGAACCGCCGCCAACGGTCAGGCCGGCAGTGCCAGCCGCACCGCCGCGAACCGTCAGGCCGGCAGCGCCAGCCGCACCGCCGCGAACCGTCAGGCCGGCAGCGCCAGCCGCACCGGGGCGTACCGGGTGCGGCCGGCGCCGGTCATGAACGCCCAGTACCGCTCGCCGAACGACCAGTGCCACCACTCGGTCGGGTAGTTCACCAGGCCGACCGAGGTCAGCGCGTCGATCAGGATGCGCCGGTTGCGGAGGGCGTGGTCCGGGATGTTCTCGGCGGCCGTGAAACAGGCGTCGGCGCTGTCCACCGGGGTCGCGTCGAGCGGGGTGCCCATGTCGACCTCGGCGCCGTCGGCGTCGCACAGTGTCAGGTCGACGGCGCCGCCGGTGCTGTGCGGGGCCACGTGCACCGGCGAGACGAATTTGGTGGCCTCGACGTACACCCGCCCGGTGTCCCACTCCGGGTGCCGGGCGGCCAGCTCGTCGAGGTAGCCGTCGAAGATCTCCTGCTGGCGGTCCAGTGGCCGGTACCCTTCGGTGATCAGGAACCGCAGCCCGCCGGGCAGGGTCGCCTGCGCGTCCAGCAGCCGTGCCACCACCCCTTCACGCAGGTGGCCGAACGCGCCGTCCTCGTCGGCGTAGCGTCTGTCGAGCCGCAGTTCCGGTATGTCCCGCAGGTCGGCGAGGGGCTCCTCGGACTCCCCCAGAGCGATGGCGTCGATGCGACTGTCGGACAGCAGGACGTAGGGCTCGGGCGGCATGCAACTCCATCCGTGGGGCGGGCTCCGGGAGTACCTTGCGGTACGTGATCTGTTCGGCGCAACTCGCTGCCGGGTAAGGGACAGCGCGTGTGGTTGCGGGATCGTGAATGGGTCGATCACCTGGTCCGGGCGGCGAGACGGTACGACGAGGCCGACGGTGGGCGCCTGGCCGCGGCCGTGACCTACTACGCCTTCTTCGGCGTGTTCGCGGCCTGGCTACTGGGCTTCGCGGTGTTCGGGTTCGTGCTGGACGACCCGGAGGTGCTGCGTGCGGTGGAACATTATCTGGCCCAGGACCTGCCGAGTGTCGACGTGGAGGCGATCCGCGATGCCCGTACCACAGTGGGGGTTGTCGCTTTTGTGGGGTTGCCTGTCACCGGATGGTTCTGGACCGACGCCTTCCGGTCGTCGATCCGCCGGATCTGGGAGCTGCCGGAGTATCCGGGCCGGCTGATCGGGCGGATCCTGGCCGACCTGGCCGTGCTCGCCGGGCTGGCGGTGCTGCTGGTCGCGTCGGTCGCCGGGGCGTATGCGACGACAGTCGTCGCGGGCCGGATCGCGGAGGTCGCCGACGCCGGCGACGTGCTGTCGCGGGTGTTGCTGGAGGTGGTCGGGTTCCTGGCCGGCACCGGCGTCAACACCGCCCTGGCCTGCGGCGCGCTGGCCGGTCTGCCGCGGGTGCGGATGTCCTGGCGGCGGCTGATCGGCCCGGCGCTGCTGACCGGCGTCGTCATCGAACTGCTGAAGACCCTCGGCGGGTTCTACGTGCGGGCGGTCGAGGCCAATCCGGTGTACGGGCTGGTCGCCGGCTCGGTCGGGTTGCTGGTCTTCCTGAACCTGGTCAACCAGGTGATGCTGTTCGCCGCCGCGCTGACCGCGACGAGCACCGTCGGCCGGGCCACCGACCTGGCCGTCCGAAGCGACGTAAACGGCGGGGGCGGGTCGGGGCGCTCAGCGGTCGGGGGAAACTGACGATTGGTACTTGGTGAGAGCAGTGAGCGCGGTGGCGGCACGGCTGCGCTCGGCCTGGACCCTGACCGTTGCGGTCATCGTAGTGACTCTGCTGATCGCCGGGGCCACGTTCGCGGCGATGACCCGTGGTGACGACGAGACGACGCTGCGGCTGCTCCAGCGGCGCGCCAGCCAGGTCACCGCGGCCGTGCAGGCCGAGGTCAACAGGTATCTGGATGCGCTCAGCACGACGGCGGCCGCGGCCGGCGCCCACGACACCCTGACGAACGCGAAGTTTCAGCAGCTCAGTGCTCCGCTGGCCGGGATGCGGCTGTCCGGGGCGACGTCCGTCGGGTTCCTGGTGCCGGCGGCCGAGGACCGGATCGCGGCGACCGAGCAGCTGTGGCGTGATCGGGGTGCGGCCGACCTGCGGCTGCAGCCGGTCGGCTCCGGGGAGCACATCTTCCCCGTGATGGTGCGGGTGCTGGACGCGCTGCTGGCGCCCCGGGCCGGGATCGACGCCACCCAGTCACGGCCGCTGTGGGACACGCTGCGCGCCGCCCGGGAGACCGGCAGACCGGCGGTCTCGGAGCCGTACAGCCTCGTCGTTGATCAGAATCTGCCGCCGTCGCAGCGGCAGTTGTCGTTCACGCTCGCGGCGCCGGTCTACGGGCTGCCCGGACCGGAGGGCGCCCGCGAGTTCCAGGGCTGGGTGACGATGGGCCTGCGCAGCCGCAACTTTCTCGGCACGGTGCTGCCCGACCTCGGTGACGGGCTGCGCGAGGTCACCCTGTCGACGTCGCCGGAGGAGTTCGGGCCGCTGATCGCCGCGTATCCGAGAGCCGACGCCCACGAGCCGGACATGTCCGATTCCGGGACGGTCACGGTGGCCGACCGGACCTGGTATCTGCGGATCGGGGCCGCTCGGCGGGAACTGGCCGGCTCGACCGCGCTGCCCCGGGTGGTGACGGTCGCCGTGCTGGCGCTCGGTCTGGTCCTGGCCGCGTTGGTGCATGTGCTGGCCACCGGCCGGGCGCGGGCCCGGTGGGCGGTCGAGCAGGCGACCGCCGAGCTGGCGGAGGCCGAGACCCGGGCCCGGGAGCAGGCGTTCCTGCTGACCACGATCCTCGACGCGATGAGCGACGGGGTCGGGGTGGTCGACGACGACGGCGAGTTCCTGCTGCACAATCCGGCCGCCAAGACGATGCTCGGTATCGCCGAGGACCGTAGCGGGCCGCAGAACTGGCAGGAGCACTACGGCATCTTCCGGCCGGACGGCAGCGGGCCGTTCCCGACCGAGGAGCTGCCGATGGTCCGGGCGCTGGCCGGGGAGCAGTCCGATCTCGTCGACATGATGATCCGTAACGCCACCCACCCGGAGGGGCTCACGATCAGTGTGTCGGCCCGGCCGCTGCGGTTGCAGGGTGGCCGGGCGGCCGCGGTCGCCGTCTTCCACGACATCACCGCCCGCAAGGCGGCGATGGCCGCGATCGAGGCGGCCCGTGACCAGCTGGCGGGGCAGAAGGACTACCTGACGCAGGTGCTCGACGCGTTGCAGATCACCGTCGTCACGTGTGACACCGACGGCATGCTGGTGCACACCAACGCCACGGGTGGCGCCCGGGTCGGTTCGCCGAATCTGACCGGCCGGCACATCGACGAGGTCAGCGCGGGAATGACGTTCACCGACATGGACGGCCGGGTGATCGCGACCGCCGACATGCCGATTCCGCGGGTGCTGCGTGGCGCGGACGCGATCCGGCTGGAGGCGATGGTCCGGTTCGGCAGCGGCCACACCCGGGCCGTGGTGCTGAACGCCCAGCCGCTGCTGGACCGGACCGGCGAACGGATCGGAGCGGTGGGCTCGTCGTACGACATCACCGCCTTGCGGGAACGCGAAGCGGATCTGGCCGCGTTCGCCGGGGTGGCCGCGCACGATCTGCGGGCCCCGCTGATGGTGGTCGCCGGGTACACCGCCCTGCTGGACGAGGATCTCGACGACGGCGCCGAACCGGAGTCGATGCGGCTCACGATCACCCGGATCAGCGCCGGGGTACGCCGGATGCAGCAGCTCATCGACGATCTGCTGGCCTATGCCACGGCCCGGGACGCGCGGATCAACCTCCAGCACGTCGACCTGCAGTCGGTGGTGGCCGACATCGTCACCGAACGCACCCTGCACCTGGCGATCGCCGACGGCGGCGGCCCGCCCCCGAAGATCACGGTCGGCCCGCTGCCGGTGATCGACGCCGACGCCAGCATGATCCGGCAGGTGTTCGACAACCTGATCGGCAACGCCCTGAAATACACCAGACCCGGTGAACCGGCCCGGATCGACATCGTCGCGTGCCATCCGGGCGGGGACGAGGCGACGGTCCAGATCACCATCGCCGACCGGGGCATCGGCATCCCGGCCGAGGAGCAGCCGCACGTGTTCGACCAGTTCCACCGGGTCGCCGCGCACACCAAGTCGTACCACGGCACCGGGTTGGGCCTGGCGATCTGCAAGCGGGTCCTGCAACGGCACGACGGCACGATCCGGGCCGCCGACAATCCGGGCGGCGGCACCTGCATGATCATCGAGTTGCCGTACGCGGGCCGGCCGCTGCCCACTCCGGTCACGGTGTGAACGCGGGGAACTCCTCGACGCCGAGCACCCGCAGCAGGTCGAGCCGTTCCCGGGCCTCGGCGTCGGCCGGGGTGAGCACCAGCAGTTTCTGCCCGAGGTCCGGGGTGAGCAGGGTTTCGCAGTCCATGGTCAGCGGCCCGACCCGCGGGTGCAGGAAGGTCTTGCGGTCGGCGCGGCGCACCGCGACCTCGTGTTCGGCCCACAGCCGCCGGAATTCGGCGCTGGCCGCGAGCAGCCGGTCGACCAGGCCGGTCACCTCCGGGTCGCCGGATCGGCGGCCGGCCACCGCGCGCAGGTCGGCGACGTGCCCGCGGGTGTGCCGGTCCTGTTCCTCGCCGGTGGTGACGGCTCGCGCGTCAGGTTCGGTGAACCACCGGTAGATCAGGTACCGGCGGTCACCGGCGAGGCCCGTGTGGTCGCCGCTGAGCAGGATCGACGCCCGGTTCTGGGCGAGCACCTCGCCGAGGTCGGAGACGACCATGGCGGGGGTGTCGCCGAGCAGGTCGAGCATCCGGACCAGGCCGGCGCGGGCCAGCGCCGCCGGGCCGGTTCCGGGTGGCGGCTGGTGGCCGGCCAGGCGGAACAGGTGGGCGCGTTCGTCGTCGGACAGCCGCAGCGCGCGGGCCAGCGCGGCGAGCAGCTGGGTGGACGGCTGGCTGCTGCGGGCCTGTTCCAGTCGTACGACGTAGTCGACGGAGACGCCGGCGAGCATGGCGACCTCCTCGCGGCGCAGCCCGGCGGTCCGGCGGCGGGGTCCCTCGGTGATGCCGGCCTCGGCCGGGCGGATCGCGGCCCGCCGGCGGCGCAGGAAGTCGGCCAGCTCGTCTCGCTGCATGGGTCCATGCTCCCGCGGGTTCGCCGGCCGTGACAGGGAGCGGCGCTCCCACGATAAGCGCTCCTCTCCCGGTACGGGGCCGGGCGGCGTTTCCTCGATGGCATGCAGACACGAACTCTTGGCAGCACCGGTCCCGTCGTCTCCGCGCTGGGGCTGGGCGCGATGGGCATGACCGGCGGCGCGTACGGCCCGGCGGATCGGGCGGAGAGCATCGCCACCGTGCACGCCGCTCTGGACGCGGGCGTGACCCTGATCGACACCAGCGACCACTACGGCACCGGGCACAACGAGATGCTGCTGGCCGAGGCGCTGCGCGGCCGTAGCCGGGACGACTATCTCCTGAGCGTGAAGTTCGGGGCGATGGTCGGGCCGGATGGCGCGTTCCTCGGGCAGGACAGCCGTCCGGCGGCGGTGAAGAACCAGCTGGCGCGCTCGCTGACCCGGCTCGGTGTCGACTACGTCGACGTGTACCGGCCGGCCCGGCTGGATCCGGCGGTGCCGATCGAGGACACCATCGGGGCGATCAAGGAGATGGTCGACGCGGGGTACGTCCGGCACATCGGGTTGTCCGAGGTCGGCGCCGAGACGATCCGGCGGGCGCATGCCGTACATCCGATCGCTGATCTGCAGATCGAGTACTCGCTGATCTCCCGCGCCGTGGAGGCGCAGGTGCTGCCGGCGTTGCGTGAGCTGGGCATCGGGATGACCGCCTACGGGGTGCTGAGCCGGGGTCTCATCTCCGGTCACTGGGACGCCGGCGCGGTGCGGCCCGGCGATCACCGAGCGCGGCTGCCGCGGTTCGCCGGCGAGAACGGGCGGCACAATCTGGCGCTGGTGGAGCCGTTGCGGCGGGCCGCCGGGGAGCACGGCTGCACGGTGGCGCAGCTGGCGATCGCCTGGGTGGCCGCGCAGGGGCCGGACATCGTGCCGCTGGCCGGCGCCCGTACCCGGGAGCGGTTGTCGGAGGCGCTGCCGGCGCTGGACGTGCGGCTCACCGCGGCCGACCTGGCGGCGATCGAGGCGGCGGTGCCGCCCGGGTCGGCTCGCGGCGACAGGTACCCGGCCGCCATGATGGCGTCGGTCGGCGTCGGCAACTGACGGATCCCCGGAAACGCGGCCCGACCAGGCGCGATGCTTTCCGCATTGGCGGCTGTCTCCGCCTGTCGGCCGTTTCTGGTCCTCCGAATGATCGATTCGGCCGTCATCGGCGGAAAGTGATCGACCGGTTCGGTTACCGTGTCGGAATGCCCCTCAGCCCCGATTCCGGTGACCCGATCCGTGTCGAGATCACTCTCGACGGCGAAGATTCCGACAGTGCCCTCAATGAGCTGCGCAAATGGCTGCGCAGCGACGAGGAGCTGGCCGGTGTCCGGGTGGATCCGGTGACCTCGGCGGCCCGGCCCGACCAGATGTCCGGCGGGCTGATCGAGGCGCTGGTCGCGACGGTCACCGATCCGGGCCTGATCGGGGCGGTGTTCGCCGGTGTCGGCGGGTGGGCCGCCGCCCGGGCGTCCAACCGGCGCACCCGCGTCCGGGTGACGGTCGGCGATCGTGAGGTCGAGGTGGAGGGGCCGGACCTGCGCGACCCGGAGGGCATGGCACGCCGGCTGCGTGAGGATCTGGGCGAGGCGCCGTGACATGCGGCTACCCGATTTCGCCAGGTCACGGGCTGTGCTCATCGGCACGGCGAAATACCGCAGCGCCAATCTGCCCGACCTTCCGGCGGTCGCCCACAACATCGCCGCACTCAAAGCGCGCCTGACCGATCCGGAACTGTCCGGATTCACGAATGAGAACTGCGCCGAGATCCTGAATCCGAGGCTTCCCGGCCAGATGCTGAAACGGGTGCGGCAGTCCGCCAAGGAGGCCGAGGAGCTGCTGCTGGTCTATTTCGCCGGGCACGGGCTGCTGGACCGGGACGGCGAGCTGCACCTGGGCGTACGGGACTCGCACGAGGAGGAGCCGTGGACGAGCGTACGGTTCGACGCGCTCGCCGGGCAGATCCTGGAGAGCCCGGCCACCAGCAAGATCGTCATTCTGGACTGCTGTTACAGCGGGCGGGCGCTGCACCACCTGCACATGTCCGAGGACCGGCTGGTCCAGCGGGCCACCGCCCAGCTCGGCATCGACGGCCTGTATGTGATCACCTCCAGCGCCGCCAACAAGCCGTCGCTGGCGCCGGAGGGTGACGAGTTCACCGCGTTCACCGGGCGGCTGCTGAAGTTCATCGACGACGGCCTGCCCGGCCCGCAGGAGCTGCTGACGATGCAGGCCCTGTACACGGCGGTCCGGCAGGACATGCAGCGGCACCGGCTGCCCCGCCCGCAGCAGTACATCGGCAACCTCGCCGGTGAGGCGGCGCTGGTCCGCAACCGCGCGTACGCTCCGGCGGCGCCGGCCGAGCCCGCCGACGAGCCGGCGAGCGCTCCAGCCGACATCCGCCGGGCCCGGCGGCCCGCGTTCCTCGCGGCGCATCCGCGCTGGCGGCGGGCGGTCGGCGGGGGCCTGGTCCTGGCCGTGCTCACCGGCACCGCGAGCGCGTCGGTGGCGGCGGCGGCGGCGCCGTGTGCGGCCCCGGCGGCGATCCGGATGCTGGTGCCGCTGGACACGGTGGAGATGTTCACCGACATCGCCGACGCCTACGAGTACGCCACCCGGGGCGCCGGTTTCTGCCAGCGGGTCCGGGTCAGTGTCGCGGGGGCGTCCCGGGACGACGTGGCGCGGGCGTTCGCGCTGTCCTGGCGTACCCCCGCCGGAGCCTCGGCCGAGGATCGCCGGGTGCTGCGCCGGGTCGGCCTGCCGCCGGACGTGTGGGTCGCCGATCTGTCCGCGGACATGGCAGCGGTGCAGGCCACCCTGACCGGCAACCCCGACGCCGGGGTACGCATCCCGGGCGACCCGGCACGCTGGCCGATCGCCGAGTCCCCGGTGGTGCTGGCCGAACCGGGCGAGCCCGGCGGCACCCCCGCGGCCCGCCCAGCCGCCTCGTGGAGCAGTCTGGTCGCCGGTGGCGAGCCGCGGCCGCAGGTGGCCGGGATCGTGCGCCCGGACCCGGACACCACCACTGTGGGCCGGCTGGTCGACGTGTCGCTGTTCCCGGCGGGGCAGAGCCCGGCCGTGGCCCGCAACCAGGTGCAGCTGCCGCTGGACGCCGCGGCGGCGGCCGCCGGGCAGGGCATCGGCGCGCCGGACGTCGCCGGCATGCTGTGCGCCCCCACCGGATCGGGCCGGCGCACCGGGGTGATCGTCGCCGAGTGGCAACTGGTCCGGCACAATCTGCACCGCTGCGGTGGGCGGGCGGCGCCGTGGAACGCCTGGTATCCGGGCGACACCCGGCTACTGGACTACCCGATGGTCCAGCCGGGCTGGTCGCCTGCGACAGGTGAGCGGATCCGCCGTACCGCCGACGATTTCACCGCCTGGATCCGCTCGCCCGCGGGTGGCCGGGCGCTCGCCGATCGTGGGCTGCGGCCCCGCAACACCGGCCCGGACACCGGGCTGATCAGCCGGAACGGGGCCTGGGCGAACTGGTACGCCAAACAGGGGTACGAGACCGACATCTCGGATCTGGAGCGGGCCGAGAAGGCGTATCACGCGGCCCGGAAGCCGGCGACGGTCCTGGTCGCGATCGACGGGTCGGGCTCGATGACCACCGCCGGCGGCGGGCGGACCAGGTTCGACGCCGCGCTCGACGGGATCGCCGCGTCGGTCGGCGCGATGGGCCCGCGCGACGAGTTCGGCCTGTTCATCTTCTCCACGGCGATCCGCGGCGACATCACCGACCTCTCCGGTGACGCCGCGACGGTGACCGGGCGGGCGCGCGGCTACCGGCCGTCCGGCAGCACACCCCTGTATCTGGCCGTCGACCACGGGGTCCGCCGGCTGCGCGGCGACGGGGCGTCGGCCGGCGACAGGTACCGGGTCCTGGTGGTGCTGACCGACGGCGAGGACACCACCGGGCACCCGCTGCCCCGGCTGGACGACGACTCGATCCGGGTCGTGGTGGTCAACGTGGGGATGTCCGGCTGCCCCGATCCCCGGCTCGCCGCGCTGACCCGGGAGCACGGCGCGTGTGTCGGGGTGCCGTCCGGGTCGGTCGACGTCAGTGTCGCCGAACAGATCGAACGACTGTGGCAGAAGGAAACGACGTGATCACTGACCTGGGCCGGCGGGCGTGGCTGCTGCTCGGCGCCGGGCTCGCGGCCGGTGTGCTGCTCGGCGTCACGGTCCCGGAGCTGCTGCGCTCGTCCGGTGGCACGCCGGCCGAGCTGGTGATCATCAGTGGGGTCGAGGACGGTGAGGGCGGCGCCCGGCAGGCCCTGATCGACCTGTGGAACCGGCTGCACCCGGACCGGCAGGCCCGGATCGAGCTGGTGTCCGGCAGCGCCGACGAGCAGCACGACGCGATGGTCCGGTACGCCAGGGGTGAGGAGCAGGTGAAAGCCGACATCCTCAATCTCGACGTGACGTCGATCCCGGAGTTCGCCGAGTTCGGGTACATCGCGCCGTGGCCGTCCGGTTCGCTGCCACGCCGGCAGCTCGACGAGTTGCTGGCGAAGCCCCGGGAGAGCTGCTATTACGACGGGCGGCTGTGGGCGCTGCCGTTCAACACCGACGCCGGGGTGCTGTTCGCCCGCCGCGGGCTGCTCCAGCCGCAACCACCGGCCACCCCGACCGCGTTCACCTGGAAGGACGTCGTCGGCCAGCGCCCGGCCGCCGGAAGCACCACACCCAAGGCCGCGTACGCCGGACAGCTCGACGGCTACGAGGGCCTGACCGTCAACGCCCTGGAAGCGCTGTGGGCGGTCGAGCAGGAGCGGGCCGGTTCGTCGGAGGACAAGCCGCTGGGGGTGCCGGACGATCCGGAGATCTGGACGGCGGCGGTGGGCCGGCTGTTCGGCACGGTGGGTGAGGAGCGGGTGGTCGATCCGGGTTCGACCGCATACCGGGAGAGCGAGACCACCGAGGAGTTCCTCCAGCGCCGGCTGGTGTTCATGCGGAACTGGCCGGTGGCGTTCCGGACCCTGGTGCAGGGCAGCGATCAGCGGGCGACGGTCGCGGCCGCCGACATCGTGATGACACCGCTGCCGGGGCCGGCTGTCCTCGGTGGCCAGAACCTGGCGGTGGTGTCCGGTTCGGCCCGCGGCGACGACGCCCGGGAGCTGATCACGTTCCTGGCCGGTGAGCCCTCACAGCGGCTGTTGATGCAGGTCGGCGGGTATGCGGCGGCCACCGGCGCGACCTATGACCGGCCGGAGATCAAAGCGGCGCATCCGTACGCGGCGACGATCCGGGCCGCTGTCGAGCACAGCCGGCAGCGGCCGCAGACGCCGTACTATCCGCGGTTCAGTGAGGAGATCCGGCAGCTGGTCACCGAGATCCGCAACAGCGGCGGCCGGACCGTGCCGCCGGACCTGCAACAGCGGCTCACCGACGCCGCGCAGGGCCGGCTCGCGCCCCGGTGACCGGTCAGTCCTGGTAGAGCTCGACCTTGTCGACCGGCCAGCCGATGAACTCGGCGATCTCCTCGGCGTCGCCGGACAGCGTCCAGTCCTCGATCACGTCGGCGAGCCCGTCCGGCAGATCGCCGCCGTCGACGTGGGTGAGGTCGGTGTCCTCGAGGACCCGGTCGTAGTGGACCCACTTGTCGTCCGGGTCGAGCTCCTTGCCGGCGGCGAGGAACCCGTCGAGGCCGTCGTCGCCGGCGGCCAGGATCTCGTTGGTCCGCCAGTCGACGATGTCCCAGGCGGTCTCGCTGATCTGCCCACCGGCGACGATCCGGCGGCCCGCACCTTCGAGCTGCGCGATCCGCTCCTCGATCTTGCCGTTGTCGGCGTGGTTCGCTTCCAGGACGTCCTGGATGAAGGTCTTGAGGTCGCTCACGACAGTCCCCCGTTGATCACGTTGATGGCGCCGTGCAGCATACGGCCGCTCGGGAACGGGCAGCCGTCCACCCGGTGAAGGATCGGCTCAGGCGGTCGGTTCGCGATAGGGGTCGCCGTGGCGGTGGACGGCTCGCCAGACCCCGTCCTCGCGGCGGAAGATCGTGGTCGCCCGCAGCGCATACGTCACCGGGGCGCCGTTGGCGACGGCGGTGATCCGCTCGATGGTGACCAGGTAGGCGAGGTCACCGTCAGCGCCGGCGGCGACGACCTCGTGCTCCAGTGACAGGCACCCGGAGAAGCGGGTGGCGATCCAGTCGAAGGTGGGCGCGACCTCCGCCCAGCCGGTGCGGTTGGCCTCGGCGCCGAACAGGGTCACCGGATCGCGGTGCGACCACAGCTCGCCACGCGGCTCGGCGTCGCCGTCGTGCAGCGCGATCTCGGCGGCACGCAGCCGGGGCAGGACCTCTGCGAGGAAATCGTCGACCTGAGCCACGGCGCACATTATCGCTCAGGCCTCGCCCCCGTCTCCCTCGTCGCCGCCGTCCGCGTCGTCGGCCGGCGTGGACGAGTAGTTGGTGGGGCCGGACGAGCCGGCGAACAGGAGCAGGCCCCACAACAGAAAGAAACCCAGGGGGATCAGCCAGGCGAGATCCACGAACATCGCCACCTTCTATATTGACTAGACAATGTGTACGAAGATGGTGGCACCCGCCCTTCACACCGTCAAGATGTAATGCTTATATTGACTAGACATTCAAAGTGGACCGGAGGTGGCCCGTGGAATCCCAGCCCGCGTACCAGCGGATCGCCGCGACGTATCGCACCCGGATCGCCTCCGGCGAGCTGCGCGCCGGCGATCAGCTACCGACCGAGCACACGATCGCCGACCAGTTCGGGGTGGCACGCCAGACCGTGCGCACCGGCCTCAGCCTGCTGGTCACCGAAGGCCTGATCGTCGCGCGGCGCCCGCACGGTTACTTCGTCAGGCAGCGCGAGTACATGATCTACCGCCCGCAGGAGAAGTCCCGGCCCCGCCCGGTGACCCCGGAGATGGTGGACCGGTTCTCCCAGCAGATCGCCGCCGAGGGGCGGGTGCCCAGCCAGCGGATCGAGGTGTCCATGGTGCAGGCCGGACCCGACCTGGCCGAGCGCCTGCGGGTCGAGCCGGGAACCACGATCGTGGCCCGGCGACGGGTGCGGTTCATCAACGGCGAACCGACCAACATCAACGACTCGCACTTCCCGCTGGAGCTGGTCAAGGACTCCGAGATCATGTCGCCGGCCTACATTCCCCGCGGCACCGACCAGGTGCTCGTCGACCGCGGCTACGGGCAGGACCGCGCGATCGACGAGATCCTGATCCGGATGCCCACCCCGGACGAGATCCACCGGCTGGAACTCGGCCCGGGCACCCCGGTCGCGGTGCACTACGACACCGGCTACACCGCCGACGGCCGGCCGGTGCGGTGCACCGTCAACGTGCTGCCGGGCGACCGGCACCGGATCGTCTTCGAGCGCAGCTGGCTCAGTTGATCTGCCGGTCCCGGCCCTGCCAGAACGGCTCGCGGAGCTTGAACTTCTGAACCTTCCCGGTGGCGGTGCGCGGCAGCGCGTCCAGGAACTCGACACGCTTCGGGCACTTGTAACCGGCGAGCCGCTCCCGGCAGTGGGCGATCAGCTCGTCCGCGGTCACCGTGCCGTCGGCGACCACCAGAGCGGTCACCAGCTCACCCCACTTCTCGTCGGGGATGCCGATCACCGCGACCTCACGCACCGCCGGATGGCCGCTGACGGCGTCCTCGACCTCGATCGAGGAGACGTTCTCGCCGCCGCTGATGATGACGTCCTTCTTGCGGTCGGAGATGGTCAGGTACCCGTCGGCGTAGACCCCGCCGTCGCCGGTGTGGAACCAGTCGCCCTCCTGCACGCGGGCGGTCTCCTCCGGGTTGTTCCAGTAACCGTCGAGGTTGTGGTTGGAACGGGCCAGCACCTCACCGTCGCTGTCGACGGTCAGCTGGACGCCGAGCGCCGGGGTGCCCGCCCGGCCCAGCCGCCGGGCCTGCTCGTGCGGGTCGGCGCCGGCCCACTCCGAGCGCATCCGGTTGACCGTGAGCAGCGGCGACGTCTCGGTGAGCCCGTAGATCTGGATGAACTCCCAGCCCAGTTCGGCACGGACCCGTTCGATGGTCCGGGTCGGCGGCGGCGCACCCGCCACCACGATGCGCACCCGGTCCCGGCCGGGGATCGCGCCGTCCCAGGTCCGCGCGGCGTCCAGAGCGGCGTTGACCACGGCCGGGGCCGCGCAGAGCAGGGTCACCCCGTGCTCGTCGATGCGCCGCAGGATCTCCCCGCCGTCGATCTTGCGGAGCACGATGTGCCGCCCGCCCAGCCCGGTGACGACATACGGCATCCCCCACCCGTTGGCGTGGAACATCGGCAGGGTGTGCAGCAGCACGTCGTCGTCGGTCACGGTGATGTGCAGCCCGAACACGGTCGCGTTGAGCCACAGGTTGCGGTGGGTGAGCTGCACGCCCTTGGGCCGCGCGGTGGTGCCCGAGGTGTAGTTGAGGGTGGCGGTCGCCGACTCGTCCCCGGCCCAGGGGTGCGGCTCACCCGTACCGCCGAAGATCTTCTCGTCCTCCTCGCCGAGGACGAACGTGTGTTTGGCGGAGACCGTGTCGAGCAGGCCGCGCAGCTCCGGGTCGACCAGCAGCACCTCGGCGCCGGAGTGCTCGACGATGTAACCGACCTCGGCGGGGGACAGCCGGAAGTTGACCGGCACCAGCACCCGCCCCCAGCCGGAGACCCCGAAGAAGGACGCGAGCATCCGGGCCGAGTTGTGCGACACGATCGCGACCCGCCCGCCGGCCGGCACCCCGAGCGCGTCCAGGGCAGCGGCCTGCCCCCGCGCCCGGTGCGCCAGCTCACGGTAGGTCAGCGAGCCCCACGACGAGGCGGGCTGATCGGGTTCGTCCACCACCGCGATCCGGTCGCCGTAGACGAGCTCGGCACGGTCCAGGAAGTCACGGACACCGAGATTGAAGAACATCCACAGCTCCTTCGGTCGCGGCCCGGGAACCCACACTCCTGCATGGACCCTAACCCGGCCCCCGGGTCAGGAGCAGTTCCTTCCCCGGTTGATGCAGGTGGCGATGCGCTGCATGGTCCGGGCCGAGTTGACGTTGATGAAGTCGTCGTGGTCGGAGAACGGGTTGTGGTTCTCCTCCGGGAACGAGTCCAGCGCGTACTGACCCTTCCTCTGCACGTCGCGCGGGATGTCGTACGAGATGGTGATCCGCAGTTGGGGTATCGCCTTGAAGCCTTGCGGGCAGGCGCCGGTGACCTTGTCTGCGAAGGCGACGTGTTTGCGGTGGTTGTCGCTGTCGATGTTGACGCCGTCCCAGCAGCCGGGGAAGTCGTGCACTCGCTGGACCCGGCTGCCGGTGGGGCAGATCGTGTACTTCTCGGAGAGCCGGTCGCCGAAGCCGGAACAGCTCCAGCTGCCCCGGGCGTTGGCCGGGCCACGGCTGGTCGGTTTGGCGTCCCCGGTCAGCGCCCGCAGGAACTTCGGCATCGGCACGACCTTGCTCACCGGATTGCCCCGGTACTCGATGAGGACCCGCGCCGGGCGGACGATGCCGCCGGTGTTGCCGGGCAGTTCGAGGTTGCGTCCCTGCGGTTCGGGCAGCGCGGACGCGCTCGGGGCGGGGACGGGGGCCGCGCTGTGCATCGAGGCGTGCATGGCGTCGTAGCTGACGTCGCAGTCGACCAGGGAGATCAGATCCCGGCCGAGGCGCTTGATCAGGGCCGCCCGGCGCTCGCGCAGCCCGTCGAGGATCTGCTTGTTGAGCCGGGTGTCGATCCGGCCGTGGCTGGCGGTCATCCGCCGGTTGGCCTCGGCGGTGAGCCGGTCCAGTTCGGCCAGGATCCGCCTCCCCCGCCAGGCGACGCCGGCCGGGATCCGGTCGCGGACCGAGGGGCAGACGACCATCGGCTGGGTGTGGGCGAGCGCCTGTTTCACCTGGTCGGCGCTGCGCACACTGCGGTCGATGCGCACCACCGGCCAGAAGTAGGACGACTTGTCGCCGTTGCGGCAGGTGGTGCCGGAGGCGTCCAGCTCGGCGTTCGACGAGTCCGCGGTGATGTCCTTGTTGCCGACGAAGTCGTGCAGGTGCTCGGCGCCGTTCTTGATGCCGGGCTGCGCGACCGGGTTGTCCGGGCTGAACTTGCCGTTGCCGTTGGTCCCGCAGTTCACGGTGAACCGGCCGGTGGCGGCGTCCGGCCCGGCCTTGGGCGGCCGCGGGCCCGGCTGTACCTGCTGGATCGGCACGTACTGGTCCAGGCTGGTGGCGGCGTCGGCGGCGCCGTTGCCGCCGCTGGTGACGAACGTGACGGTGAGCGCGCCGGTCGCCGCCAGCACCGCCGCCGCCATGGCGATCCGGGCGGGCCGGTTGATGCTGCGTTTCATCGGTCCTCCTCGAAGGGGTGTCGGCGGGGGGTACGGCCCGTGGCGGCCATGCGGGTCACTTTTCTACCGGTACGTCATTGTTTAGTAAGAAATAGCCGGGTCACCAGTTCGTCAGCAGCAGGTGGTTGACCGCGAGAGCCACCGTGACCTGCACGACGAGCCAGAATCGGCGGTCGGCCGGCGGGATCAGCGCGGCCCCGGACAGCAGCCACACACTGAACGGCAGCCAGATCCGTTCCACCTCGGCCTTGCTGTAGCCGGACAGGTCGGCGGCGACGATCGCGGCCATGGCGGCCAGCGGCAACAGGGCGGCACCGAGGCGCCGTACCGACCGGACCGCGCGGCGCAGGACGACGGCTGCCACCGGCCCGGCGGCGGCGACCACACAGGCGAGGTCGGCCCACACCCAATAGGCGTACGCCCGGTCGGTCGCGATGCCCTGGTAGTAGCGCTCGATCAGCAGGTGATACCCGTCGAACCAGTCGAACCCGAAGGCGGTGAACACGGCCGCCACCGGCAGCGCCCCGGCCAGCGCCCACCCGGCCGCCCGCCACCGCCGGGACAGCAGGACCACGGTCAGCGCCAGCGGGCCCATCAGGATCAGCCCGTAGGACAGGTAGCAACCGAACCCGAGCAGCGCCCCGCCCGCGACCGCGGCGACCGTCCGGCCCCGGACCGCGCCGTGCGCCAGCAACGCGATCCCGGTGGCGGTCACGCCCATGAACAGCCCGTCGCCGGACACCCCGGTCCAGACCGCGCCCGGGAACAGCACCACGAACGGCACCACCGCGCGGGCCGCGTCGTCGGTGCCGAGCAGCCGAACCGTGTGCGGCACGGCGACCGCGGCGAGCCCGGCGACCAGGATGCACAGCAGCCCGGCCCAGGCCCCGCCGCCGAGCCCGATCCGGTCCAGCCAGACGAACACCAGCAACGCGCCAGGCGGGTGCGCGGACACGTGGGTGGTCCACGAGTCGGGTTGGAAGTCCAGGATCCGGGTGGTGAACGTGGCCAGGGTGGCCGGGATGTCGGTGATCCCGGGCACCTCGTGCAGATACTCGTGTTCGGTGGTCAGCCGTCCGGCGATCCCGCGCTGCCAGCCATCGACCAGCGCCAGCGACAGCGTCCACATGACCGTGAACAGGTAGGACAGGCCGAGCAGCCGGCGCCACGGCAGCCGCGCCGCCAGGTCCGGGCCGCGGGTCACGGCCAGCACCGCCACCAGCAGCGCCAGCGGCGTGCCGGGGCCGGCGTGCGGGAGCCACTTGGCGAACAGGGGTGCCGCCGTCGCAAACACCGGCCGGTCCGTCAGCGTCAGCACTGCGCCGACGAGCGAGGCCAGCGCGAACAGGCCGACCGCGACGGCGGCGGCGACCCGGTCCGGTCGGCTGATCGTCCGCGCGACGCCGAGACGGCTGATCATCCGCGCAGCGCCGAGACGGCTGCTCATCCGCGCAGCGCCGCGTGGGCGAACTCGGCGACGCCGTCGGCCAGGCTCACGGCGGCCCGGAACCCGAGCTCGTCAGCGGCCCGCGACGGTGCGGCGACCACGTGGCGCACGTCGCCGAGCCGGAACTCGCCGGTCACCACCGGGGCCGGGCCGCCGGCCGCCCGCGCGAGCTCGGCGGCCAGTTCGCCGACGGTCGACGGCCGCCCGGAGGCGACGTTGTAGGCACGCCAGCCGATACCCGTGGCGGTCGCGTCCAGGGCGGCGAGGTTGGCCGCCGCCACGTCCCGCACGTGCACGAAGTCACGGCGCTGGCCGCCGTCCTCGAACACCCGTGGTGCGAGCCCGGCCTCCAGCGCCGACCGGAAGAGGGCGGCGACACCGCTGTACGGGGTGTCGCGGGGCATGCCCGGCCCGTACACGTTGTGGTAGCGCAACGCGGCCACGCTGCCGCCGGTCTGCCGCGCCCAGGCCGCGGTCAGGTGTTCCTGGGCAACCTTGGTGGCGGCATACACGCTGCGCGGGTCCACCGGCGCGTCCTCGCCGATCAGCCCCGGGGCCAGGGGCGCGCCGCAGTGCGGGCAGCCCGGTTCGAACCGTCCGGCGGCCAGGTCGCCGACCGCCCGCGGAGCCGGGCGCACCGACTCGTGGATCGGGCACGTGTAGGCGCCTTCGCCGTAGACGACCATGGAACTCGCCAGCACCAGCCGCCCGATCCCGGCGCGGGCCATCCCGGCGAGCAGGACCGCGGTGCCGAGGTCGTTGCAGCGCACGTACTCCGGCAGGTCGTCGAGGTCCACGCCGAGCCCGACCATGGCCGCCTGGTGGATCACCGCGTCGACCCCGGTCAGGGCGTCGGCCACGGCGGCCCGGTCGGTGAGGTCGGCGCGGCGCAACACCGCCCCGGGCACCCCGTCCGGCGGTGTGCGGTGGGCGCCCGGATGGCCGGAGTCCAGGATGGTCACTTCGTCGCCGGCCGCCAGCAGGGCCGTCACGACATGGGTTCCGATGAAGCCGGCTCCGCCGGTCACGAGCACATGGGTCACGGCGCGACCGTAGGGCTGCCGGCCGCCGAGTGGCGCGGTTCGCGGCAGGACGTCAGCGGTTCGTAAGAAGTGGCTGTTCACGTCATGGTTTCGTAAGGGTTCGTCATCGGCGGGTAAGGATTCGCGGGCCCGATCGTGACTAGCGTCCGGAGCCATGACCGATGTGGTTCTTCCCTGCCGCGACGAGGCGGCCGCCCTGCCGGACCTGCTGGCCCGGATGCCGGCCGGCTACCGGCCGATCGTGGTGGACAACGGCTCGTCCGACGGCACGGCCGAGGTGGCCCGGGCGTGTGGCGCCCGGGTGATCAGCGTCGCCGAACCCGGCTACGGGGCCGCCGTGCACGCCGGTGTGCTGGCCGCCGACCCGGACGACGGGGTGGTGTGCGTGATGGACGCCGACGGCTCGTTCGACCCGGCCCAGTTGCCCCGGGTGGCCGCGCCGGTGCTGGCCGGCCGCGCGCACCTGGGCACCGGGCGGCGGCGTCCGGCCGTACCCGGGGCGTGGCCGTTGCACGCCCGCGCCGCCAACGCCGTCCTGGCCCGTCGGCTGCGCCGGACCACCGGGCTGCCGGTGCACGACATCGGCGCGATCCGGGCCGCACACCGCGACGACCTGCTGGACCTGAACCTCCGGGACCGCCGGTTCGGCTACCCGCTGGAGCTGCTGATCGCGGCCGGCCGGGCCGGCTGGCGGGTGATGGAGGTCGACGTCGACTACCACCCGCGAGCCGCCGGCACCCGGTCGAAGGTGACCGGCACCGTGCTCGGGACGGTCCGCGCCGTACGCGACATGAGCGCGGTGCTGGCCCGGTGACCGCCTCGCAGATCCTGGTCCTGGCGAAGGAGCCACGCCCCGGGCGGGTCAAGACACGGCTCTGCCCGCCCTGCACCCCGGAGCAGGCCGCCGGAATCGCCGCGGCCGCACTGGCCGACACCCTCGACACCGTCTCGGCCACCCACGTGGACCGGCGGATCCTGGTCGTCGACGGCGAACACCCGGCGCCACCCGGCTGGCTGACCGTCCCCCAGCGTGGTGGCCCGCTGGACGAGCGGCTGGCCGGCGCGTTCGCCGACACCCGCGTCGCCGGTGCCGCGACCGTGCTGATCGGCATGGACACCCCACAGATCACCGCCGGCCGGCTGGCCGCGGCCTTGGAGCAGCTGCACACGCCGGACGGCCCGGACGCGGTGCTGGGCCCGGCCGCCGACGGCGGCTGGTGGGCGCTCGGCCTGCGCGACGCGGGGGACGCGACGGTGCTGCGGGGCATCGTCACCTCCACCGCCGACACCGGAGAGCACACCCTGACCGCGCTGCACCGGCGCGGCCTGCGGGTCGCGATGCTGCCCGAACTGTGTGACGTCGACACCGCGGACGACGCCCGCCAGGTGGCCGCACTGTGCCCGCCGGACAGCCGGTTCGCCCTGGCCACGGCGGTGATCAGGTGACCGCGACCGTGTTCGACGCCGTCTTCAGCCGGGCCGCGGCGGGTGCGCCCGCCACGTTCTCGGCCCGGCACGCCGGCGGCGGGGTGCTGCACTTCGACCCGGCCACCTGGTGCCGCGACACCCTCGCCGGCGACGACGGCCTGCTCCGGCGATGCACCGGCGCCACCCTCGACGTCGGCTGCGGGCCGGGCCGGCTCACCGGCGCGCTGCTCGGCTCCGGCCGTACCGCGCTGGGCATCGACGTGAGCGCCGCCGCCGTACGCCTGGCGCTGCGCCGGGGCGCGGTGGCGTTGCACCGGGACGTGTTCGGCCCGGTGCCCGGCGCCGGCCGGTGGCGGCATCTGCTGCTGGCCGACGGCAACATCGGCATCGGCGGCGACCCACGACGGCTGCTGGCCCGCTGCCGGGAACTGCTGGCCGCCGACGGCCTGGTCCACGCCGAACTGGCGCCGCCCGGCACCACCGCGTGGTCCGGGACCGCCACCGTGCACGGTTCCGCCGGTGGCTCGCTGCGCTGGGCGTGCGTGCCGTTCGACGACCTGCCCGGCATGGCCGGGGCGGCGGCCATGCGGGTGATCGACACGTGGACGGAGGCGGGGCGATGGTTCGCCACCCTGAGCCCCCGGTGAGCGCCCTGCGGTCGCACCGGCTGACCAGCTTGCTCGGGATCGCCCTCGGCGTCGCGCTCGGGATCTGTTTCCTGACCGGCCTGGTCAGCCACTTCCTGCAACATCCACCGGCCGGGATCACCTGGCCGTCGCGGCCGGCCGGGTTCTACCGGTTCACCCAGGGCCTGCACGTGATCACCGGGCTCGCGTCGGTGCCGCTGCTCGGCGCCAAACTGTGGTCGGTGTACCCGCGGCTGTTCCAGTGGCCGCCGATCCGGTCGGTCGCCCACGCCGCCGAACGGGTCAGCGTCGCCGTGCTGGTCGCCGCCGCCCTGTTCCAGGTCGTCGGCGGGATCCTCAACGTCTCCCGCTGGTATGCGCCGATGCCGTTCTTCTTCACCGCCGCCCACTACTGGGTGGGCTGGCTGGCGGTCGGCGCGTTGCTCGTTCACATCGGCGTCCAGCTGCCGATCGTGCGGGCCGCGCTGGCCCGGCCCGAACCCGAACCCGGCCCGGACGGGCTGACCCGGCGCGGGTTGCTCGGCGCCGTCGCCACGGCCGCGGGCCTGATCACCGTGGTCACCGCCGGCCAGACGGTCCGGCCGCTGTCCGGCCTGGCGCTGCTCGCCCCGCGCCGGCCCGACATCGGCCCCCAGGGACTTCCGGTCAACAACACGGCAGAAAACGCGGGGGTACGGACGACCGCGCTCGACCCGTCGTACCGGCTGACGATCACCGGCCCGCAGCGGCAGGTGAACCTGGACCTGACCGCCCTGAACGCCCTCGACCAGCACACCGCCGACCTGCCGATCGCCTGTGTGGAGGGCTGGAGCGCGTCCGCGTCGTGGTCGGGGGTGCGCTTGCGGGACCTGGTCACGCTGGTCGGCGCGGACCCGGACCGGTCCACGGTCGTGGTCGAGTCGCTGGAGGCGGCCGGCCGCTACCGCACGTCGACGGTGGCCACCCCGCACGTACGTGACCCGCTGACCCTCGTCGCGTTGCGGCTCAACGGCGAGACCCTGCACCCGGACCACGGATATCCGGCCCGGCTGATCGCCCCGAACCGGCCCGGCGTGCAGCAGACCAAATGGCTGGGCTCGATCACCGTACGGGAGGAGTCATGAGGATCCGGGCGGCGCTGGTGGTCACCGGTGTGGCGCTGATCGGTTTCGCCACGGCCGGGGCGCTCACCGATCCCGACGTCGACCCGGTCGGGGTGCTGCTGTTCATGGCCGGCGCGCTGATCGGCCACGACGTCCTCTGGATGGCGGCGGTCCTGGTCACGGGCGCGCTGATCACCCGGCTGGTCCCGATCCGATGGCGGGCGGTGACGACAGCCGCCACGATCGTCGCCGCGGCGGTCACCGTGGTGGCGTTCCCGCTCGTTCTCGGGTACGGGCGCCCGCCCGGTAATCCGTCGGCGCTGCCTCTGCCGTACGGCCGGAATCTGCTCTTGATCCTGTCCTTGATCGTCATCACAGCGGTGCTGTCGAGGCTGCTCCGGCGCCGCTATTCTCCGCCTCCCGGCGAAAGTAGGATCATGTGATGGCCTACGACGACAGCTATTACATCGAGGCGGCGAAAAACGTCCACATCAGTCCTCGACCGACGCCCGTCGCCCGAGGCGGTTGGTGGTTCCGGAAATGGCGTGTCACCGCACCCTCCCTGGACGGCATGGAGGACTTCGTCATACCCACGCCCGTTCGCGAGGTGGCGATCGCGGCCAGCGTGGTGGCGGTCAAACCGGGCGAGATCATCGTCGAGCTGGGTGAGCCCCGCAAGGAGATGTCCGAGGACGCAATAACGTACGCCTCCATTATCATGAACGAATTACGATGCCGGCTGGGTGCCGAGACCGCGGTGGAAGGCGACCTGCGACATACCTTGTTTCTGCTCGTCAAATGGGATTGCGATCGACCTCGGCCATCGGACTGAAATCGTTCACGGCTCGTCCCGGACGACGACCGTCAAACGGGAGAACCAGTCATCGTCGTCGGGGCGCTTGAAACGCTCGTAGTGTGCCTGCTTGATCTCGCGGATCTGCCCGCCCTCGTGAAAGCGTTCGCCGGACCAGCTCGAGACGTCGTAAGAAATCGGAAAGACCTGGACCAGGGGGTACGGCCGGAGCCGCTCGGTAACGTGGCGGAATGGGACATCGGGTGCTGGTGGTCGACGACGACCCCACGGTCAGTGACGTGGTGCGGCGTTACCTGGAGCAGGCCGGCTGTGAGGTCGAGCTGGCCGCCGACGGCGCCGACGGTCTCGCCGCGGTCGCCGCACGGCGGCCCGACCTGGTGGTGCTGGATCTGATGATGCCCGGCATCGACGGCCTCGAGGTGTGTCGGCGGTTGCGCCGGCAGTTGCCGCAGCTGCCGGTCGTGATGCTGACCGCGCTCGGTGAGGAGGCCGACCGGGTCCTCGGCCTGGAGGTCGGCGCCGACGACTACGTGACCAAGCCGTTCTCGCCGCGTGAGCTGGTGCTGCGGATCCGTTCGGTGCTGCGCCGCACCGCCGCGCAGAACGGCCCCCCGGCCGAGCCGGCGATGCTGACCGACGCGGAGTTGTCGGTCGACACGGCACGCCGGATCGCCGAGACCGGTGGCATGCCGCTGGCGCTGACCGTGCGGGAGTTCGATCTGCTGATCTTCCTGATGCGCCATCCGGGCCGGGCGTGGTCGCGTACCGACCTGCTGGAGAAGGTCTGGGGCTGGCAGTTCGGCGACCAGTCGACGGTGACCGTCCATGTGCGCCGCCTGCGGGAGAAGATCGAGCGGGACCCGGCCAACCCGGACCGCATCCGCACGGTCTGGGGCGTCGGCTACCGGTACGACCCGCTGGACGGCGGCGCCGCCCGATGAAGGACACCCTGCTGATCGGGCTGTACGCCCTGCTCGCCGGCGGTGTCGTCGGGCTGGCCGGCGCCGGGACGCTGAAGCTGCTGCGCGGCCGGTCGATCCTGGTGCACGTGCTCGTGCTGATCGCGGTGACCGTGCTGGCGGTGGTCGCCGGTGTCGCCACGGTCGCCCAGGCCATGTTCCTGTCGGCGCACGACCTGTGGGTGGTGCTGGTGACGGTGACCGCGTCCGCGCTGATCAGCCTGGGGGTGGGTGCCGTGTTCGGCAGCCGGCTGGCGGCGGCCGCGGTGTGGGCGCAGGCGGCCCGGGACCGGGAACGTCATCTGGAGGCCGGCCGCCGGGAGCTGGTCGCCTGGGTGTCGCACGACCTGCGGACCCCGCTGGCCGGGCTGCGTGCGATGGCCGAGGCTCTGGAGGACGGCATCATCGCCGACGCGGCCACCGTCGACGAGTATCACCGGCGGATCCGGGTGGAGACCGACCGGATGACCCAGCTCGTGGACGACCTGTTCGAGCTGTCCCGGATCAACGCCGGCGCGCTGCGGCTGATGCCGACGGCCGTGCCGCTGGGTGAGGTGGTGTCGGACGCGCTGGCCGGGGTGGCGCCGCTCGCCGCCCGCCGCCGGATCCATCTGGTCGCCGCTGACACCGGCTGGCCTGTCGTTCGCGGCGGTGAGCGGGAGCTCGCCCGGATCGTCAGCAACCTGCTGATCAACTCGGTGCGGTACACGCCTGAGGACGGCACCGTCCAGATCGCCGCCGGTCAGGAGCACGGTCACGTGTGGCTGACGGTGTCCGACACGTGCGGCGGCATCCCGGAACCCGACCTCACGCGGGTCTTCGACGTCGCGTTCCGCGGCGAACGCGCCCGGACCCCGGCTGCGGCCGACGCCGGCCCCGGAGGTGGGCTCGGCCTGGCGATCGTGCGCGGCCTGGTCGAGGCGCACGGTGGCCGGGTCGGCGTCTGCAATGTCGGCCGCGGCTGCCGCTTCGAGGTGCAGCTGCCCGCCTGAAACGATCGTTTCCGATCACACCTGGCCACCTCCGATCGTTTGTGCTCGTTCGAGCATTGACGTGCGTTGTTGTGAGCGGTTTACTCCCGTAACAGGATCGTCACCGAAGTGATCACGCCGGGAGTCGCGATGAGACGGTGGATGGCAGGCTGCGCTGCGATGGCGACGACGCTGGCGTGGACATTGACGGTGATGCCACAGCCGGCGGCGGCCGCGGACGACCCGGTCGACGTGGTGATCGACGGCCTCGACGTGCGTGCCGACAACACCAACGGCCTGACCTACAAGGGACTCGGGCTGATCAGCGCCAACAGCACCAGCAACCTGCTGATGGACTACAAGGCCGAGCAGCCCGATCGGTACTGGCAGATGATCGACGTGCTGTTCGGCGGCGACCGCCCGCTGATCAACCACGTCAAGGTGGAGATGGGCTCGGACACCAACAACTCCACCGGCGCCGACGCGGCCACCATGCGCACCGCCACCGAGCTCGCCGACGCCTCCCGCTCCCCCGGCTTCCAGCTGGCCGCCGACGCCAAGACCGTCAACCCGCGGCTGAAGGTGTCGATCCTGCGCTGGACCATGCCCTACTGGGTGCAGACCGCGTGGAGCGCCGGAACCGGCCGTGACGAGATGTACCAGTGGTACAAGGAGACGATCCTCGACGCGTACGAGAAGTACGGGTACATGGTCGACTACGTCAACCCGGACACCAACGAGACCAGCAGCCCGGACATCGCGTTCATCAAGTACTGGAAGAACGCCGTCGTCACCGACACCGACTTCGCCGATCCCCGGTACGGCATCCCCGCCGAGCAGCAGGCAGCGGTCGCCGACGCGTACCACCGGATCAAGATTGTCGCCTCGGACGAGAACCAGACCAAGAACATCGGACCGGCGCTGCTCGACGATCCCGCCCTGTTCGGGATCGTCGACGCGGTCGGCTACCACTACAACACCGACGACAGGTACGACGGCGCCGCCACCAGCAACACCTACGAGCCCTACACGAAGCTGGCGACCGTCCGCGACAAGGAGGTCTGGTACAGCGAGGGCGTCGGCTCGTTCGGGTTCACCGACTACCGGGTCAACAACAACGAGGGCCCCGGCGGTGCGAGCACCGGCATCGGCGGTCTGCAGAGCGCCCTCGACCTGGCCAACCGCAGCGTCAAGGGCTACTACCGGTCCAAGCGCACCCACTACATCTTCCAGCCGGCGATCGGCTCGTTCTACGAGGGCGCCCAGTACAGCCACAAGGAGCTGCTCAGCGCCCGCGACCCGTGGTCGGGGAGCATCCACTACGACGCCGCGATCCACGTGATGCAGCACTTCACCCGGTTCGCGACGACCGGCTGGGAGAACGACACGAACACCGCCGGCATCTGGCGGACCGTGCCCGAGGCCAGTTACAGCGGCGTCAGCGGCACCGAGAACATCGACGGTTCCAACGGTGCGCCCAGTTACCTGACACTCGCCGCTCCGGACCGCAGCGACTTCTCCACGATCGCCGTCAACGACAGTGATCAGACCAAGACGTACCGAATCAAGATTGACAACATGGATCTAGTCAACGATCCAGTCGTCAATGTTCCAGTCGTCAACGTGTGGGAGACCCGGGCCGCCCACTACATGCGCAAGGTCGCCGCGTTGCAGCCGACCGCCGACGGCTACTACACCTACCAGGTGCCGCCGCGGTCGATCGTCACGTTCACCACCCTCGACACCGCCGCCGCCGAACCGCTGCCCGCAACACAGCCGCGCACCGTCCTGGACACCGACGCGACGGGCAAGAACCACGACACCGACGACCAGATCCTGTACGCCGACGACTTCGCCTACGCCCAGGAGGCCCCGTCCTACCTGGCGTCGCGTGGCGGAGAGCCGCGCTACCTGGTCGACCAGACCGGCGCCTGGCAGGTCGAGGGTGACGCCCTGTACCAGCTGATGGACCAGTCGATGAAGGACACCGCCGCCTGGAACCGCACCACCCCCAACACCCTGGTCGGCGACTTCCGCTGGCAGAACTACACGGCGAGCGTCGACGTGCGCCCCGACCCGGCCGGCGGCACGGCGGGTCTCGGCGTGCGCCAGCAGAACGGCATGACCGCCGACAGCGCCGCCTACCTGCTGCGCGTCAACCGGGCCGGCGCCTGGACCTTCGCCAGGCACGGCGCCACCATCGCGACCGGCACGACGGCCGCGGCCGACACCCACCACCTCGCCGTCGAGGCCAAGGGCGCGACCATCACCGCGTTCGTCGACGGCGCGCAGGTCCACAGCTACCTCGACCCGGCCCCCGAGCTCGCCGGACGCGTCAACCTGTCCAGCGACTTCTACCGCACCGGGTTCGACAATCTCAAGATCGAGAAGATCAAGGGCTTCTCGCCGTACGCCGAAACGCTCGTCGACAACATGGACAGCGCCCTGGCCTACACGGGCACGTGGAGTCACAAGGCCGCGGCCGGTGACGCCATGGACTGGCACCGGTCCACCTCCACCAGCAGCACCGCCGGCTCGACGGTCACCGTCGGGTTCACCGGCACCGGCCTCGACCTGATCGGCGGCAACACCGGCGCCGCCACCCTCGACGTCACTGTCGACGGCGCACCCCTGGCCGCGTCCGCCCCCACGCGTAGCACCGGGAAGCGGCAGGCCACGTACACCCTGAGGGGTCTTGCCGAAGGCCCGCACACCGCGACCTTCACGCTCCGCGCGGGCACGCTGGTGCTGGATGCCGTCACCGCGATCTCCGGTGACGTCGACGGGCCCGTCACCACCACCCCGATCCGCGACGCGCTGACCGCTGCCGGCGATCCGGTGGAGTCCGACTGGTCGGCGCAGACCTGGGCGGTGTTCGCCGCCACCCGTGAGCAGGCGCGGGCTGCGCTGCCCGGCCTGCCGGGCCTGGACACGATCGGCGTCGCCCAGATCGCGGCCCGGCTCACCGCGGCCGCCGACAACCTGCGGCCCGCCGACGTCACCGACACCCGCCGCGACCTCGGCCTCGCCGGCGCGGTCCGGGCCAGCGGAAACCTGCCCGCCACGGTGACCATCGACGGGCAGGCGCACGAGGTCACCTGGACCCCGGCCAGCCGGGCCACCGTCCGGACCGCCTACACCACGGTGTCCGTCGAAGGCTGGACCAACGACGCCTACGTCGACGGCCGCAAGCAGGCGTTCACCGCCCGCTACGAGGTGGTGCCGCCGTCGCTCGCCTACTTCATCGACTCGGGGCTGGCCGCCGGGCAGAGCTCACCGCAGTTCCAGGCGGTCGCCGGCGCCGTGCCCGAGCTGCGTAACAACGCCGCCGACCAGATCTCGCCGAACGCCGACACCTGGGGTTACGTCAACGACGGCATCACGGTCAAGGGCAGCACCGACCCGGCCGACAAGTTCTCCACCGGCTACTGGGCGGGGAGCAACAAGACGATCCGTTACCGGCTGCCCCTCGAACCCGGCGACTACGTGCTGACGGCCGGCTTCACCGAATGGTGGGCCCAGACCCGCCCGATGTCCCAGACCGTCACGGTCGGCGGCAGCACGGTGACCGGCACCCCGATCAGTCTCTCGTCCGGCAGCACACGGGCCACCGGCACGGTGACGTTCACGGTGACCACGCCGACCGTGGTCACCTACACGGTGGCCAAGACCGGCTCCCAGGACCCGGTGATCAGCTGGCTGGCCGTCGCCCGCAAGACCGTCACCGTCACCGGGCCCGCCGAGGTCATACCCGGCCACCAGATCACCCTCTCCCCCGACCAGGCGGTCACCTGGTCGTCCTCGGACCCGGCGGTCGCCACGGTCACCGCCGATGGCGTGGTCACCGGTGTCGGCTACGGGACCGCGACGATCACCGCCACCGCGGCCGGGTCCTCGCTGACGACCGGAACCCATCAGGTCACCGTGGTTCCGGCGGCCTGGTCGGCGGACACCGTCTACACCACCGGCAACCGGGTCCGGCAGGACGGCCGCGACTACGTCGCACAGTGGTGGACCCGCGCGCAGGCACCCGGATCGTCGCCGTGGGGCCCCTGGGCCGAGATCGGCGCCCCGGTCACCTGCGGCGACGGCACGCTCCCGGCCTGGACCACGTCGTGGATCTACACCGGTGGCGAGACCGTGCACCACGACGGCCGGTCATGGCGGGCCAAGTGGTGGACCCGCAGCCAGGAGCCGGGCGACCCGTACGGCCCCTGGCAGGACGCGGGCGCCTGCTGAACGGTGACCCGGGCCACCGCGCGCACCCCCCTTAACCGGTGCTTTACATCGATACGACCAGGATCGCGCGGTGCGGTACGCGAAGATTGTTCGTTCCACGGCGGCGGCCGGGCTGGTCACCCTGCTGGCCGCCTGCTCGGTGAGCACGGCCCAGCCGTCGCCCGCCGGATCATCGGCCGCACCCTCCGCGCCACCCGTGTCCTCCTCGCCGGCGCCCTCCGGACCGGACCCCGCACAGCTCCTCGCGGCCCGGCGGGCGCACTACGGCATCCCGGACTTCGCGCCCGCTCCTCCCCCGCAGCCGATCACCCTGCCCGCGGGTGACTCGGTGGAATACCTGCACCGCATCCCGACCGATCAGAAGGTCGCGTTCCTCACCATCGACGACGGCTACCTCAAGCTGCCGGAAGGACAGGAGCTCATCGCGGCCGCCGGGGTGCCGGTCACCCTCTTCCTCACCACCGATGCGGTACGTGACGACCCGGCGTACTTCCGGCCGATGATCGACGCCGGCGCGGTCGTGGAAGCGCACACGGTCACCCACGCCGGCCTGCGCGGACGGTCCTACGAATTCCAGAAGCGCGAGATCTGCGACTCGGCCGACGAGCTCGCCGGATGGTACGTACGGCGGCCGACGCTGTTCCGCCCGCCGTACGGTGAGAAGGACGCCACCACGCTGCGCGCGGCCAAGGACTGCGGCATGACCGCGGCCTTCATGTGGACCGAGACCGTGCACAAGGGCAAGGTGCGCTACCAGGAGGGCAAGCCGGTCAAGCCGGGCGACATCATCCTGATGCACTTCCGCGAGGCGTTCCGGGACGACTTCGTCGGCGCACTGAAGGCGATCCACCGGGCCGGTCTCACTCCGGCGCTGCTCGAGGACTACATGCCGCCCCGGCCCCCGGCGGCCACACCGTCGACGCCCGCGGTCACCCGATGACGGCCACCATCGCGATCGAGACGAGGAGTCCGGGACGGTCGACACCGATCCGGCTGACGCAGCGGGGTGGGCGTACCTCCGGAAAGAATTCGTCGAAGACGTCGATGAGACCGTCGGCGTCCTCGGATCGCAGCAGCAGCGTGTGCACCATGACGGCGTCGTCCAGGGTGGCGCCGGCCGCGGCCAGGATGGCCTGGCAGTTGCGCAGCGCCTGACGGGCCTGCTCCTGCACGGTGTCGCCGGCGAACCGGCCGGTCTTGACGTCGATGCCGACGGTGCCCGCGACGTAGATCGTGTCACCGGCCTTCACCGCCTGGCTGTAGGCGGGGAACGACGGGGCGTCCGGCGTGTAGACGACCTCTTTGGGCATCACGAACTCCTCAAGGTTTGCCGGCACCCTGCCACCGGAGCGTGTGAACCGGCGTGTGACGCTGTCGGATGGGTGGCGGCGCGAGCCGGTCCGGACGGTCCACAATGGCGGCGTGGCCGCGATCATTCAGCTGCTCGGGCGTCCCGGCATCCACCGGCCCTTCGCGGAGGGCGGCCGGCTGCGGGGCCGCAAGACGTGGTCGCTGCTGGCCGTCCTGGCGCTGCGCGGTCATCCGGCGACCCGGCGCGCCCTGGCCGGGCTGCTGTTCCCGGCCGCCGACGACCCGGCCGCCGCCCTGCGCTGGGCCCTGTCGGAGCTGCGCCGCGGGCTCGGCGACGATGCCGTGGTGGGTGGCGACCCGGTGACACTCGCACTGTCGCCGGGCACGGTCGTCGACGCTCAGCTGATGCTGTCCGGGCAGGCCCCGGCCGACTTCGACGCCGGGGAGTTGCTGGCCGGCCTGGTTCTGCCGGACTGCCCGGAGTTCGAGCTGTGGTTGTCCCAGCAGCGCGAACGGGTTTCGCTCGCAGCCCAGGCGGCGCTGCGCTCGGCCGTCACCGCCGAGCTGGGCGCGCGACGGCCGGCCGAGGCGGTCCGCCTGGCCCGCCGGCTGGTGCAGCTGGCGCCACTGACCGAGCGGCATCAGGTGCTGCTGGTCAGCAGCCTCGCGGCGGCCGGTGACCGGGCCGGCGCGCGGGCCGCCGCCGACGCCTGCACCCGGTTGTTCGAACGTGAGCTGGGCGTTCGGCCGTCGCCCCGGCTGGCCCAGGCCGAGCGGGCGCCCGCCGCCGGTCTGACCCTGCTGCCGGACGGCCGGCGGCTGAAGGCCCGGCTGGAGATCGAAGCGGGCAAGGCGATGGCCGCGGCCGGTGCGGCCGCCGACGGTCTGGAACGGCTCCGGTCGGCGGTACGCCTCGCCGACGAGCTCGACGATCAGATGATCCGGGGCGAGGCGAACGCGGCCCTGGGCACGACCGTGGTGCACACGGTGGCGCTGACCGCCCCGGAAGGCGTGGCGGCGCTGCTCCGGGCCCGTGACCTGGCCCGGACCGCCGGGGATCGGGCGACTGCGGCGAGCGCGGGCCGGGAGCTGGCGTTCGTCGCGACAGGCGCCCGTCGCGGCGCCGGCGCGCTGCTCCGGCAGGCCCGGGAGCTGGCCGGCGGCGACGACGCGAAGCTGGCCGCGACGCTGGGGGTGGAGGCGATCGCGCTCGTCGACAGCGGCCGCCACGAAGCCGGGGTCCGCCGGTTCCGGCGGGCGATCGATCTGGCCGAACAGGCCGGTGAGCCGCGCAAGGCGGCGCTGTCGCTGACCAATCTGGCGCGCGCGCATCTCACCGCCGGCGATCCGGGCGCCGCGCGGGTCTGCGTGGACCGGGCGCTGACGCTCGTCGCCGAGCAGCGGTGGACGGCGTTCCTGCCGTTTCCGCAGGCGGTGTCGGCCGAGCTGGACCTGCTGGAGGGCCGGGCCGACAGCGCCGGGGAGTTGCTGGCCTGCGCGTGGACGGCGGCGGTGGAGCTGGCCGACCCGTGCTGGCTGGCCATCACCGGGCGCGGGCTGGGGCTGCTGGCGGCCCGGCAGGGTGACGTGACGGCGGCGATGCAGTGGCTGGACAGCGCGTACCACCAGACCGGCGCCGGGCTGCCGCAGGTGTGCCGGTGGATCGACGCGGCCACCATCGACACGATCTGCGAGGTGGCGACGGCGTACGGGCTGCCCCGGGCGGCGGCGGGCGTGGCCGAGCTGGAGGCGCTCGCGGTCCGTGCACGGATGCCGCGATATGCGGCGCGGGCACGGTACTTCGGCGATCTCTTGACCGGTAAAGACGGCAGGGTTACTGTACCGGTATAGAGATGAAGGAGCTCACCATGAACCTGCCCGTCGCCCTCATCATCGCCGTCGACGCCACCCGCGAGCAGATCGGCAGCGCCCGGCCGGACGCGCCGGTCGTCGCCCCCGTCGAGCGGCCCCGCCGCACCCGGACCTTCCGCGCCGGAGTGGCCCGCAGCCTGATCCGCGCCGCCCACGTCATCGCCCCGACGTAACCCTTACCGGCCGACATGACCGCCCGGTCCGCGGCCGGCGGCGACGACAGAGCTATCGTGGCCGCTGACGGTGAATCGGCAGCGGACAGGACCGGCGGTGACGTGGCGGCACGGGTGACATTGCAGACGATCGCCGACCGGGTCGGCGTCAGCCGCATGACCGTCTCCAACGCGTTCTCCAAGCCCGACCAGCTGTCGGCCGCGCTGCGCTCACGGATCCTGGCCGCCGCCGACGAACTCGGCTACGCCGGCCCCGACCCGACGGCCCGTGCCCTGGCCAAGGGAACCACCGGCACCATCGGCATCGTCCTGACGTCGTCGCTGCAATACGCCTTCACCGACCACATCGCCACCACCTTCCTGGGCGCCATCGCGGGCCGGCTGGCACCCACCGGCCTGGCCATCACCCTGCTCACCTCGGCCGACAGCGGCGCCATCGTCCCGGCCCGCGACCTGGCCATGGACGGCGCGCTGATCTACTCCTGCGACCCGACGTCCTCGGTCGTCGACGTGCTGGCCCGACGCAAACTGCCCCTGGTCTACGTCGACCAGGACCCGGCGCCGGACATCTCCAGCGTCAACGTCGACGACCGCACCGGCGCCCGCGCCGCCGCCCAGCACCTGATCGACCTCGGCCACCGCCGTATCGGCCTGCTGCTGTCCGGCCTGCACGGCCCGCACGGCGTGGTCGACCCCGACGTGCGCCCACTCGACGGCCACGCCTCCCGGCAGCGCCTTCAGGGCTGGCAGGACGCGCTGCGCCCGGCCGGCATCACCCCGCAGGCGGTCCGCCAGAACGGCACCGGCCTGGAAGCGGCCCGCGACGGCGCCCGCCTGCTGCTGGACCGCCCGGACCGCCCGACCGCGATCCTCTGCTTCTCCGACGTGGTGGCGCACGGCGCGCTCCAGGTCGCCGCCGAACTCGGCCTCCAGGTCCCCCGCGACCTGTCGGTGGTCGGTTTCGACGACAACCCGCTCGCCGTCCAGGTCCAGCCCACCCTGACCACGGTCCACCAGGACGTGGAGGCGAAGGGCCACGCGGCCGCCGACGCACTCACCGCGGCCATCGCGGCGACCCGCACATCCACCGACTTGACACCCCGGCACGTGCTGCTCCCCACCGGCTTGGTGGTCCGCGACAGCACAGCGCCCCCTTCCTGACACCCTTATGCGGTACGCCCTACGCCGCACCCTTCTGCGGTAAGCCCTACGCCGCACCGCCGTCCGTCATCGGCCCCGCCATCGACTCCGCCATCCGGCCCCGCCACCAGTCCGCCACCGGCCTCACCATTCGGCCCCGCCATCGGCCGCGCAGGAGGTGCCGGACCGGACCATCCGACCACCGTTCGCCATCGATCCCGGCCCGCGCCGGACACCCGGCACCGCGCCCGCAGATCACCGTGGACCCGCGAGGGTAACGTGGGCCGGGTGAGCGAGCAGCCGCCTCCCGCGCCCACCTCCGGCCCGCCCCCGACGACGCTTCCGATGGGCTACCAGCCACCCCCGCCCCCAACGGCTCTTCCGATGGGCTACCAGCCGCCCCCGGGTCCGGCCGGCCCGCACGAGCCGCCCGTCGACCCGCCGATCGAGGCTTACCGGCCGATCGCGTACCAACTGCCGCCGACCCGGAAGGCCCACCGGGGCCGCACCGCTCTCCTGGCCCTCTTCGCTCTTGTGTTCGTCGCCGGTGCCGTAGGGGTGATCCTCGTAACCGCAGCGGACGGCGACCCGCCGCCGGCATCCGGCCCAGCAGCGGCAGCCGCGGCACCGGCGCCTCCGGTCACGGCCACACTCGACCTGACCTGGCCGGAGATCCGCGCCGAGCCGGAGAGCGCCGAGCCGGAACTCCGCAGCTCACAGACCGGCGGCCCGACGGTCGTTCATTTCGAGAATCTGTCCGGCGAGACAGTCACCGTCTCGTGGCTCGACTACGGCAACACGCCGGTCCGATACTCGGACCTGCCCGACCGGCAGGGCTACGACCAGGACACCTACAGCGGTCACGTCTGGGTGGTGACCCGAGCCGACGGCAGCACCCAGATGTACACCGCGTCGTCCTCCCCCGCGCGTGTAGTCATCCGCTGAGACCAGCCGAGGTTTGAGGGGGCGCAGCGGGCGACAGGAGCACACATCAGCGTGGTGACCCGCGGTTCGAATCGAGCCGCAAGTGTCCGCGCGGGCTGCCCGGCCCGACAGCGCGGTGATTTGTGGCCCGAATCGGACCGCAGGTGTCCACGCGGGCTGCCCGGCCCGACAGCGGGGTGACTTGTGGCCCGAATCGAGCCGCAGGTGTCCACGCGGGCTACCCGGGCGGCCGGACTGCGGCCATGATCGGGGGATGGAGTGGGTGCTGGCCGAGGCGCGACCGGGCGACTACGACGAGATCATCGCGGTCGTTGACGACTGGTGGGGGCGGCCGGTCGCCGGGTCGCTGCCCCGCCTGTTCCTCGACCACTTCCACCGCACCAGCCTGGTCGCGCGGGACTCCGGCGGCGGACTCGCCGGATTCCTCGTCGGTGTGCTGTCGCCTTCGCGAGCCGGTAGGGCGTACATCCACTTCGTCGGTGTCTCGCCCGGCGCCCGCGGCACCGGTCTCGGCCGCCGTCTCTATCAGGAGTTCTTCGCGCTTGCGCGGGAAGCCGGATGTGTCGGGGCAGGAGCGATCACCGCGCCCGTCAACGCCGCGTCGATCGCGTTCCACCGGAGCATGGGTTTCACGGTCACCGGACCGGTCGAGGACTACGACGGGCCGGGCCGGCACATGATGGTCTTCGACCGGGTCCTCTGAACAACTCTCCCGGCCACCGATGAGTTCCGGGGGTGGGTGCGGTCAAATAGCGTATGACCGAACCTGTGAAGGGCCCCGCCAGCTACTTTCCGTCGATCGAGAAGAAGTACGGCCAGCCGATCGAGCACTGGAAGGCGCTGATCCGCTCCTCCCCGCTGACCCGCCACGGCGAGCTGGTCACCTGGCTCAAGACCGAGCACGGGCTCGGCCACGGGCACGCCAACGCGCTGGTCGCGCACACCCTGGCCGAGTCCAAAGGCTGACCGCCGGGACGAGCGGCTGACCGCGCGGAGCCGAAGGCGGTCGCCATCGAGCGGCTGAACACGCAGCGCCGAGGGCCGGCCACGCGCCGAGCGGCTGACCGCGCGACGCCGAAGGCCGGCCCGGCGCCGCGCAGTCGTGTCTATCTGGTGCCGAGCACCGACGCCGACCCCAGCCGGACCGGCCCGGCGCAGTCGGTGACGGTGAGCCGCACGTGCCGGCCGAGCCCGGTGAACTCGGTGCGCCCACCGGTGACGTCGCGGGCCACGGTGGTCCAGCGGCGGCCGTCAGCCGAAGTCTCCACCCGGTACCTGACCCGGCCCGCCCCGGCGAACGTGGTCTGCACACCGGTGATCTCGCGTTGCCGGCCCAGGTCGACCCGCCACGAGGCATGCCCGGCCGGCGTCCAGCGACGGCCCAGCGCGTGGTCGGCCGGGATCTCCTCGGCGGTGTACCGGCTGTAGTTGTAGAGGCGTTTCGTCTGCGGCAACGGCCGCCCGGTGACTTTGGCGGCCAGATCGCAGGGCCCGCCGGCGTACAGGTAGGCGCGGTCGCCCATCACGTAGTCGACGACCTCGCCGCGGTCGTCGCCGCAGATGTCGCCACGCATCATCCGGCCGTCGACCGGGAACGTCGCGATCCGCTGCCCGTCGGCGTCCCACATGCCGGCCACCTCGCCGCAGCCACGGTTCCAGGAGAGCAGCAGGTCGGAGTACGTGCCGTCCCAGTTGTGCAGGGGTTCGAGGACGGTTCCCCAGCAGCCGAGGGTGTTCCGGTTCTCCTTCCACAGGGTCTGGCCGGTGGCCGACACCAGGTAGAGCGCGTCCTTGCCGGTGGTGGCGGTACGGTCCACCCGGTCGAGTCCGGCCACTTCGAGCCCGGGTGACGAGGGCCGGAAGTCCCCGAGCCCGACCTGCTGAGCCTCGACCGCGTCGGTGTTCGACCACAGCACACTGCCGTCCTGCCGGTACGCGTTGGTGCTGTCCCCACCTTTGCCGGCGCCACCGAACACGATGTCATCAGCGCCGTCACCGTCGATGTCACCGACCCCGATCGAGTCGGGATGATCGGCCATGTCCGCGGTCCAGAGCAGCTCGCCGTCCGGGGTGAGGATGTCGTACCCGGCGATCAGCTCCTGCCGTCCGTCGTCGTCGAAGTCGTGCGGGTACGGCCGGTGCCCGGTCACCCCGCGATGGGTCCAGAGCAGGTTCCCGTACTCGTCGGTGGCCCAGACCTGCTCGTACCGATCCTTGAAGACCAGGTCGGAAGGATGATCGAGCCCGCGGAAGTTCGCGATGACGATGGTGTCCCACGCGTTCGGGCCGGGCACCGGGAACTCCCGGACGAGCATGCCGGTCCGCCCTTCGAAGACCCGGAACACGCCCGCCATCAAGGCCAGCACCTCGTTGTCGCCGTCACCGTCCAGGTCGTAGATCTCGGCCGGGATGTCCGTGCCGTTGTTGGTGACGCGCGGATCGGGCGTGCCGACCTGCCACATCGGCGATCCGGTCCCGAAGTCGTACGCGGTGAGCGCCTGCACCTGACGCCCGATGTAGGTGTCGCTGGCCAGGTAGGTGGGCTGCATGGTGATCAGGTCGAGCCGTCCGTCGCCGCTGACGTCGCCGAGCAGCAGCCGCGCGCCGGTGCCGCCCGCGCTGGTGTCGATGCTGGTGATCAGCTGTGGTTCGGCCGTGGCCGCCCGGGCCGGCGCCCCCGGTACGAGGGCGACGGCCGTGAGCAGGGCGACGACGGCTCTCACAGCAGGTATCCGGCGAGCGGGATGTTCTGGGTGCGCAGGGCGCCGGCCACGAGTCCGGCGATGCGCTGGGCGCCGTACGTCTCGAAGTGGGTGTGGTCGTTGCAGAAGTACTGCCCGACGAGCCCGGTCGTGTAGTCGCCGTTGTTGGGACACAGCTTGACCGAGTTGTAGTGGTTGACGCTGAGCGTCTGGAGGTCGATGACGGGCGATCCGGTGGCGGCACCGGCCGCGGTGGTCTGGGTGACGTAGCCGCGGTTCTTGACCGCGGTGCTGCCCGAGCAGGTGATCGCGGCGACCGCGGTGAGCAGCACCGGGTACGCGCCGCGGGCTTTAGCGGTCTGCGCCATCATGGTCATCAGCTGCTGGTACCGGGCGGTGCCGACGTGCCGGGGGCAGGTGGTCGAGCCGTCGTTGATGCCGAACTGGATGAACAGGTAGTCACCGGCTTTCATCCCGTCGAGCACCCGCTGCCAGCGCGCCGAGGCGGTGGTCGAGGTGAGCACGCATTCGCCGCCGGAGCCGATGGTCGAGGTGACGTTGCCCTCGTACAGCCAGGTCTGGATGCTGCGGCCGCCGAGGGCCAGGTTGTTGACCACGACGTCGCTGTTGAACAGCGCGTCGAACTGCGACCCCCAGCCGACCGGGCAGGTCGCTGACGGGTTGGCCATGGTGGAGTCGCCGGCGAGCCAGACGGTGGTGGTCGCGGCGGCGGCCTCCGCGGCGGCCGCGGGCCGCGCGCCACATCCGTCGAGTCCGGGTGCGATCTCGGATGCGGCTTCGGGCACGGCAAGAAGCAGCGGTACGGCCAGAGCGGTGGCGATGATGTTCCGGAGCATGCGCATGGTTCCTCCGTGTGGGGATGCACGTCTGCCGTCCGGCCGCGATGGTCAGGGGATGCGGTCGAGCCGGCAGGCCGTGAAACGAGGGGGATGAATCGTTTCACGGCAAAAGGACACCACGAGCCTATGTATTGAGAAACTTCGATGTCAATCAGTACAGTTCGACGCGGTGACCGGCATACAGCAGCAACGCCGCACCGGCCGTGACCGTGAACCCGCACAGTGCCGCCACCGTCCCGGCCGCGACCGGCGACACGAACCGGCGAGCCAGCCGGCCCGCAAGCCCGAGCGCGACCGCGAGCGACACGATCAGAAACGGCACCGTCACCATCACCAGGATCCCCATCAGGTCATGGCGGGTGACGCAGAACCCCGGCTCGTCGTCACACGACGTGCTGTTCCACGGCACAACATACGCGTTGACCAGGAGCGCGGCCACCGGCACCGCATACCAGACAGCAGCGGTCCGGCTCGCCACGCGCCGCTTGCGCTCCTCAGGCCCGTCGACGTACCCGCTCATCCAGCCCCCCGATGTGAAACCACGACTCTAGAGACATTCCGCAATCAGGGTCTGGCCCATCCGCCGGCGCTCTCTCCACCGGCAGAAGCCGTGACAATGACGACCCTGACGGCCAAATGAGGAACCTGTATACCTGTGGAACGTGGTGGTGACCGCCGGCCGACAGTCACCCTCCGGCCTCCAAGTTTTGATCGAGGTCCGGTTTCCGCTGCCGAGGCCCAGCGGCACGGTGTGGCTGTTTTCGGCTCTCATCGAACGGCCGGCGGTACGGTATGGCTGCTTCCGGGCCCGGCCGGCACGATCGAGCGTGCGCGTGATCCCGTCATTGCTCGCGCAAGGACCGAAGCACACAGTCGGCCGGTGTGCTCGCTGGTCGACGTTGCCGAGACACGCCACCCGCAGCAATCTCCGCGGAACGGACCGCGGACTCCCACCGGCCGTCGCCGAGCGCGGTAAACCCGCCGGCATTCCAGTGGTGAGCGACGGCTGACGGTCTCGACCAGGCAAACCGCCCGAGCTCCGGAACTGGGCGACCGTCTCGGCCACCGCTCGACCAGGCCTTCGGATAGCCGGGCACCGTTGCGGGCGCCGGCGGCCTGTGAGCCACCGGCGTCCGGCTGATGGGAGCGCACGTTCTCTCGTACCGCAGAAGGAAAGGTCTTATCGGGGGATGGCCGTGCCGTGGCGGCAACCGGAGCAGCCGACCGCGCTCAGGCCGGTCCAGGTGTTGAGATCGGAGCTGGTCGCGGTCCACAGGCCGCCGTTGGTGTATTTGTCGACGTAGATGCGGTACTGGCCGTTGTCCAGGCGCACCAGCGACGGGCCCTCGTAACCGGAACTCCACAGGTTGCCCTGGTTGATCCAGCCGCCGGTGAGCCGGTCGGTGCTGGTCCAGTGCTCGATGTACTTGGTGGTCTCGTTCTTGACGAAGGAGTGCCAGGTGCTGCCCGACTTCACCACATAGGCGTCGATGTGGTTGAACCCGAGGCCCCACATCTGCTGCGGCCCGCTCCACGAGGTGAGGTCGCTGTTCTGGGCCGTGTAGACGTACGGCCGGAAGCAGTTGGAACAGGTGGTCTGGGCGACGTTGGCGATGATGTTGACGGTGGAGCCCTCGATGTAGAACTCCGGCGCCCAGGTGAACTTCGTGCTGCTGATCCCGGACGGCACCGTGGCGATGTTGGTCCAGTTCAGCAGGTCGGTGCTGCGGGCGACGGCGAAGTAGGTCGAGTTCGTGGTCCAGGACTGCCAGGTGTAGGCGATGAAGTAGGTGCTGCCCCGCTTGATGATGCTCGGGTCCCGCAGGACACCGGTCGGGCCGCGGAAGTTGGTGTCGTACAGGACGTTGTAGGTCGTTCCGCCGTTGGTGGACTGATAGATCCACAACTCCTGGTCGGCCGCCCCGTCACCCTTGAAGGTGGCGTAGATCAGCGTGGTGGCGGCCGCGGCCGGCCGGGGAACGGCCAGGCCACCGAGGACGAAGGCGACGACGCCGGCCAGCGCCGCCAGAATGCTTCTGGTTCTCCGGAGGTCCATCACCGCAATATCGGCAGCCGGGCCTGCGACGTCCACAGGTCGATCGGCAATGTTCAATACCGATCGCACTCGAACACCGGTGGCCGGTACCGCTCGACGAGCATGGTCCCGATCACGGCCAGGTGGTGCCGCACTCCCGGTGGATCGGTCACGTCGACCCATTCGGCGAGCCCGGCGAGTTCGCCGGCGAGCGTGTGCTCGTCGTGGCCGCGGATCACGACCTCGATCCGGCCGTCGGTGGCGGCGCCGCCCACCTCCAGCCGGACACCGAACGCCATCCGCAGGTTGCCGATCCAGCCGGGCACGCACAGCGCCTGAGCCTCGACGGGCGTGCGCCGGCGGTCGACCTCGTCGGCGATCTCGCGCCAGGTGTCGGCGAGGTCGAAGCCGTCGGGCCGGTGCACGGGATCGCCTGTCGGTTCGACGGACGACACCCGGTCCACGCGGAAGGTCCGCCGGCCGGCCTCGGTGCCGCAGACGAGATACCAGGACGGGCCTTTGGCGACGATGCCCAGCGGGTGGACGGTCCGCCCGGTTTCGGCGCCCCGGCTGTCGACGTAACCGAGACGCACCTGGACGCCCCGGATCACCGCGTCCTGAAGTTCGTCGAGGAAGGGCGGCGGACGGTGTTCGACCCGGCTCGACCCCCATTGCCGGGAATCCCTGACCAGCGACGACGCTGCCGCCTCGGCCTGCGCCCGGAACGGTTCGGGCAGGGCCTGGACGAGCTTGCGCAGGGCCGCTTTCACGGTCGGGGTCGCCGCCGAGGCCGGGCCGGCGACCAGGAACAGGGCACGTGCCTCGGGTGCGGTCAGCCCGGACAGGTCGGTACGGGCGCCGCCGACCAGCCGCCAGCCGCCACCCCGGCCCTGCATGGAGTACACCGGCACGCCGGCCATGGCCAGGGCGTCGAGGTCGCGGCGGGCGGTGCGCTCGGAGATCTCCAGTTCCCGGGCGACCTCGGTTGCGGTCACCTGCTCGCGCTGTTGCAGCAACAGGAGGATGGCCATCAGGCGGTCGGCTCGCACCCCGCCGATTCTTCCCAGGAAACAGGTCAGGAGATGACCGGTTTCAGTCAGCAGGATGTCGGCATGACCGCAACGACGTTCGATCCAGCCGATTTTCCCGAGCCCACCCTCATCGCCGTCAACGGCGTGGAACTGGAGGTCTTCGAAGCCGGGCAGCAGAACCGGGGCAAGCCCATCGTGCTCTGTCACGGCTGGCCGGAGCACGCCTTCACCTGGCGCCACCAGATGCCCGCCCTCGCCGCGGCCGGCTACCACGTCATCGTCCCGAACCAGCGAGGGTACGGAAACTCGTCACGCCCGGCAGAGGTGACCGACTACGACATCGCCCACCTGTCAGGTGACCTGGTCGCGCTCCTCGATCACTTCGGGTACGAGGACGCCACCTTCGTCGGGCACGACTGGGGCGCGATGGTCGTCTGGGGCCTGACCCTGCTACATCCCGGCCGGGTCAACGGCGTGATCAACATGAGCCTGCCGTACATCGAGCGCGGGGAACGGCCCTGGATCGAGGTGATGGAGCAGTTCCTCGGCGGCGACTACTACTTCGTCCACTTCAACCGGCGGCCGGGTGTCGCGGACGCCGTCTTCGACGAGAACACCGCCCAGTTCCTGCGCAACCTTTACCGGAGGAACGAGCCGCCCCAGGAACCCCGGCCGGGGATGGCGTTCATCAACCTCGCACAGGCGCCGACCCCGCTCGGCGAGCCGGTGATGAGCGACGGCGAACTGGCCGTGCTGGTGTCCGCCTTCGAGTCGAGCGGGTTCACCGGCGGCATCAACTGGTACCGCAACCTCGACCGCAACTGGCGCCTGCTGGCGGACGTGGACCCGATCATCCGCCGGCCCGCCCTGATGATCTACGGCGACCGGGACACGATCCCGAAGTCGGCGACGCTGGCGGAGTTCGTTCCCGGTGTCGAGGTGGTCGAGCTGGACTGCGGCCACTGGATCCAGCAGGAACTGCCGGAGGAGACCAACCAGGCGATGCTGAAGTGGCTGGACCAGCAGAGCGGCGCGATCACTGCGCGAGATCAAGGACCTGCCGCGGCTGCCGGTCGGTGAGCGGCCAGGGCCGACGAGAATCAGTGGGTACGCCGAGCGTGTCCAGCCGGTGCAGGATCACCCCTTCGCGCAACGCCCAGGGACAGATGTTCAGCTCACTGATCTCCAGCGCCCGCATCGCCGCCCCGGCCACCAGCGCGCCCGCCACCAGCTGGTGGGCGCGCCCGGGGCTCACCCCGTCCAGGCCGGCGAGGTCGGGTGCGGCCATCCGGCTGATGAACCCGAACACCTGCCGCAGCCCGGCGTCGGTGAGGGTCCGCCGGACCCGGGGCCCGGCGGCGGACGGAGCAGCTCCGGCGAGCCGGGCCAGTGAACGGAACGTCTTCGAGGTGCCGACCGCGAGATCGTAGGGTCCGGCCGCGCGGATCTGCCGGGCGATCGGGGCGATGATCCGGTCGACGTGGTCGGTGAGCGCCTCGATGTGGTGGCGCGCGGGCGGGTCACCGGGCAGCCGGCCGCGAGTGAGACGGCCGGCTGCCAGTGGCGCCGACAGAGCCACCTCGGGATCCTCGTCCCGGCCCACGGCCAGCTCCAGGGAGCCACCGCCGATGTCGAGCACCAGCAGGCGGCCCGCGGACCAGCCGTACCATCGGCGGACCGCGAGGAACGTGTACCGGGCCTCGTCCGCGCCGGACAGCACCCGCAGGTCGACATCGGTCTCGGCCCGGACCCGCGCCAGGACCTCGGCCGAGTTGTCCGCCTCACGCAGCGCGGACGTGGCGAAGCCGAGCAGTTCCACACATCCGGCGGTGGCCGCGATCGTCTTCGCCCGCGCCACGGCCCGGATCAGTCGGGCGGTGCCGGCGTCGGTCAGCCGCCCGTCCTCGACCTGCTCGGCCAGCCGCAGCTGCGCCTTCTCCGAGCGCATCGGGTCGGGATGGCCGCCCCGATGGGCGTCCACGACCAGAAGGTGCACAGTGTTCGATCCGACATCCAGCACGCCGAGCCGCATACTTCGACGCTAACGCCAGGACCAGCGAAGATCGGGTGACCACGGGGACGGTTTCACGGAGTGTTCCGAGGTTGTTAGCCCACCGTCAATGCGCCCCGCCCGCATCCAGGGTCAGTTCGAAGATGCTGCCACGGGGGTGGTTGTCCCGGTGGGCGACGGTTCCGTGGTTGGCGCCGGCGAGACTGGCGACGATGTGCAGGCCCAGTCCGTGGCCCTTGGCGGCGCCGGTGTCGGCGGCCCGGGTGTAGCGATCGAACAGGGTGGGACGCAACGCCGAAGGCACACCAGGACCTTCATCGTGTACGGCCACGGACACCGTCTCCCCGGTCTCCCGCACGGTGATCGCGGTGGCGCCACCGCCGTACTTGGCGGCGTTGGTGATGAAGTTGACGACGATCTGCGTCAGGTGGGCCGGGTTCACCAGGACCCAGGTTTCGCCCGGGCACTCGACACGGATGTCGGCCTCCACGGCGTCGACCGCCTCCCGCAGCGCCGGGCCGAGCAGCACCGGCTGCCGGCTGGCGGTGAGTGTGCCCGAGTCGAGGCTGCACATGGCCAGCACGTTGTGGCGCAGCTCGTCGATCCGATGGGCGGACTTGCGGATCCGTCCGACGAGGTACAGCACCGGCTCCGGCAGCGGATCCTCCAGCAGCAGCTCGCTGTAGCCGGTGATCGCGGCCAGCGGGGTGCCGATGTCGTGCGAGAGCATGCCCATCAGGTCGAGTTTCAGCAGGTTGGCCTGCTCCAGCTGCTGGTTGCGCTGTTGCAGCTCGCGCTGGGCGGCCCGGCGGGCGCTGATGTCGTGCAGGAAGGAGTGGAAGACCGGACTCCCGACGTCGGTGATCTGCACGGTGTACTCGACCGGGATGCAGTTGCCGTGCCGGTCGATCACCGGCATCTCCATCCGGCGCCCGGCCAGCACCGATTCGCCACCGGCACGGACCCGGGCCACGTCGGCGGCGAACCGGACCCGATGCTCCTCCGGGATGATCAGCTCGACCGCGTCGGCGCCCACCGCCTCGGCTCGTGACCAGCCAAACAGCGTCTCCGCGGCCGGGTTCCAGTCCAGCACGAGACCGTCGGCGTCGGTGGACACGTACGCGTCGGGTGACGCCTCCAGGACCGCCCGCATCAGCGTCGCCGCCCGCTCGGCGTGACCGGCCGCCATGATCAGGGCGATCTCCGAACCGACCGCGGCGCCCAGGTCCTCCAGCGTCGCCAGGTCGGCTGGACTCCAGGTCCGCGGCCGGCTGTCGATCACACAGAACGCGCCGAGGGTGTGCCCGTCCATCCGGATCGGCACCCCCACGTAGGCGATCACCCCGCTCTCGTCGACGGCCGGGTTGTCACGGACCCGCTCGTCGGCGCGGGCGTCGGTGACGACCAGGGGCGCGTCGTCGTCGACGACATGCCGGCAGAACGAATGCGTCAACGACATCCGGGCCACCCCGCCGTTCGACGGTGGAAACCCGAACCGGCCGGCGAGCACCTGCTGCTCGTCGGTGACCAGCGACACCGCCGACATCGGCGTGCCGAGCAGCCGCGCCGTCAGCCGGGTCAACCGGTCCAGCCCGGGTGCGGACGGCGCCTCCAACAGGCCGGTGGACGCGACGGCAGCCAGCCGGTCCGCCCGCGCGATACGCCGTTCCCCGTCCAACCCCGGTCCTTCCCGACTCCCGTCTGACTGTTCGGCAGCAACCGGCCCTGAGCTGAGCCGCTGGTTTCCGGACCCGGCGCCCGGGCATCGATGATGCCGATGAACACCGAACCCTGACCGGGGCTAGCGGGTGACCGGGCGGATCCACGGGTCGATGATCTGGCGGTCGAGGCCGATCGCGACCAACCGCTCGTACAGCGGCTCGGTCAACTGGACCATGTTGACCCGGATCCGGTCTTCCTCCTGGCGGGCCATGTAGACGCCGGAGATGTTGTCGCCCATCAGATCCCGAGTCGCCGCGCCGACGGTGGCCTGGAGTTCCTCGTCTGCGGCGAGGCTGCGTTCGCCGGGCGCCCCGACCACGCAGAGGTTGGCGGTGTAGATCGCCTCCAGGGCCTTGCGGGCCTTTTCCACGTCGCCCTTCACCACCGTGACCACCATGATCCGGGCGCCGTTCAGGTGCGTCACGTACTGCTCGGCGAACTGGTCGGCGTGCTCGTGCAGGTAGTTGCGCAGCGGGTCCTCGACCTCCGGGGTGCCCCAGTCCTTCTTCTCCGACCAGCCACCGGGCGGTGCCGAGCACGGCGGGGTCTGCGGCAACGGGGAGGCCAGCCAGCCCGCACCGGCCGAAGTCGGCGCGTACGGCAGCACCTCGATGTCGGACAGACCATCGCGATGCCACCGGGCACGTAACGTGACGCCGTCCGACGGGGGAACCCCCGGCACGTCGATGTCGTACGGGCAGGAGTCGCCGCCGATCGGGGCCGGCGCGCACAGTTCCCCGTCCTTGACCCGGCCGCTCACCTCGACGAGATCGCCGTCCCGCACGATCAGCGAGGCCGGTTCATCCGTTTCGGCCGGACGGCTGGGCACGGCCGAACTGGTCGGGACGACCGGCATGGTGGAGACAGCCGGATCCGGGGAGACCTCCAGCACCGGATCGGCCGGCGTCCGCTGGGTGGCGAACACCATCGCTCCGGCGGCCAGGACGGTGGCCGCCGCCGCTCCGGCCGGCACCAGCCAGCCTCGCCGCGCCGGGGTCACCCAGCGACTGGCATCCGGCTCGGGCGGCGGCGGCTGGGCCGCCCGCCACCGCTCGCCGGCCACGGTGAGCAGGTCATCGATCGGGTCGTTGGTCATCGGGCAACGCGCCTTTCGAGGTCGGCGGGAGAACCCGTCATCCGGTCACCGCCAAAAGGGTTCGGAGCCGCAGCCGGGCGTCCGCCAGCGTGGATTTCACCGTGCCGACCGAGCAGTCCATGACCGCCGCGGTCTCGGCCGTGGACAGGCCGGCGAAGTAGTAGCAGTCGATGGCCAGCCGCTGCCGGTCGGTGAGCTGCCGCATCGCCCGGCGGACGTCCACCCGCGCGTCCCATTCCGCCGCCACCCCGTCGTCCGGCACCTCGGCGGTGGTCCCCCGGAACCGGCGGGCGGCCTTGCGCGCCTGATCCGCGGTGATCGCCAGCAGCCAGGCCGCCGGGGTGCCCCGGGCCGCGTCGTACTGGTGCCGTTTCAGCCAGGCCCGGGCCAGCGCCTCCTGCACCACGTCGTCCCGGTCGGCATGCGGCGCCAGCCGGGCCGACAGCCGGGCCATGGCGCCGAGATGCGGCCGTACCCAGTCCTCGAACGTCACACTCACACCTCTACTACCCGCGCCGAGCCTCGACGGTTGGGTGCGCGCTGCATGATAGTTCAGCCCAAGACATTGACGGGCATCTAAGTGACGCTTAGCGTTCAGGCACGCACCTCCAGGCGCGTGCCGACCCCGCGCGCGCTGACTACTCCGCGCGAAAGGGCTCACCCATGCTCCGAGGAGTACGCCGACTCACCCTCGCCGCCACCGCGGTCCTCCTGCTGGCCCTGGCCGGACCGCCGGCCACGGCGCACGATCCGGACACCCCGGAGGGCCGCGCCGAACAGACCGAGCTGCTGAGGATCTACGAACCCGCCTGGCGCAGCGGCGCCCCGCTCGTCGCCGCCGCTCCGGTGACCTGCGTGAACGGCATGGCCGGGACGTACCCGTGCAAGAACGTCGACCTGCTCAGCTTCCTGCCGCAGTCGTCGCTGGGCGGCGGCGGATCGTCGAGCATGTGGCACTGGACCGACACCCGCGACAGCAACGAGTACATCCTGTACTGCCGGTCCAACGGCATGTCGTTCGTCAACGTGACCGACCCGTCGAACCCGCGCTACCTGGGCAACCTGCCGTCCTCGAACGGGGTCAGCTCGTCCTGGTGCGACGTGCGGACGTACAAGAACTACGCCTACATCGGCAAGGACTCGGTGTCGCACGGCATCCAGATCTTCAACCTGAACAAGCTCCAGGGCGTGACCACCACCCAGACGTTCACCGCGGACGCGCGCTTCACCGGGCTGACCAACAGCCACACCCTGCAGATCAACCAGGCCACCGGCTTCCTGTACGTATCCGGCGCGAACACGTGCAGCAAGGGCCTGACGATCTACGACATCAAGACGCCGCTCACCCTGACGCTGGCCGGCTGCTACAGCCGTGAGGTCTACTCGCACGAGTCGATCGTGGTGAACTACACCGGCCCGGACACCCGATACACCGGCCGGGAGATCGCGTTCAACTTCACCGGCCAGGGGCGGCGGTTCCAGATCCTGGACGTGACCAACAAGTCGAGCATCGTCCTGCTGTCCAGCGTGACGCACCCCGGCGCCAGCTTCATCCACCAGGGCTTCGCCACCAGCGACTACAAGCACATGATCGTCAACGACGAGACGATCAGCACCGCCTCCGGCAGCCCGGACTTCGTCTACAACATCGAGAAGCTGGACGCCGCCCGGTACGTGGGCCGGGACAACGGCACCCGCGGCACGTTCGTCAACCACAACGGCTACACCGTCGGCAACCGGCACTTCCAGGCGTCCTACCGCGGCGGCCTACGGATCCTCGACACCACCAACGTCGCCTCGGCCTCGCTGCCCGAGGTCGGCTACTTCGACGTCGACCCGTCGTCGAACGCCAGTGGCTACAGCGGCAGCTGGATGGCTCTGCCGTACCTCAAGAACGGGGTCGTCGCCGTCCAGAGCATCGGCGTCGGACTCTTCCTGGTCCGGCCCACCGGCGCGGCGGCAGTGAGCTGACCGGCCAGAACGCGCGTCACCGCCGCCTCACCGCGGCGGTGACGCTGGCCGGCTTCATCGGGGCCGCCTACCTGTTCCTGGACAGCCGCGCGCCCGCCGCCCCGCCCGCGCCGGCGCCGTCACCCGTCGCCTACCACAGCGACGGCCTCTCCGACGCCTACGACGGTTTCCGCGCCGAGGCCCTCTCGCTGCCCGCCGGGCGCGGCCCGGCGACGGTGTCACTGCGGGTCACCGGCCCCGGCGGTCCGGTCACCGACTTCCAGAAGATCCACACCAAACCCGTGCACATGTACGTGCTACGCGACGACCTGTCCGGCTATCAGCATCTGCACCCGGAGGTGGTCGACGGAGCGTGGACGGCCCCGGTGACGATCACCGACGGCGGCGCCTACCGGGTGTACCTGGAGTTCGTGCCGTACGGCCGCCCAGCCGGCGCCGAACCGACCGTGCTGGGTGTGCCGTTCGTGATCGCCGGCGACACCACGATGGTCCCGGTGCCGGCCCCACAGCCGGAGGACCGCTCCGGGCCGTACACGGTGCGCCGCCTCGACGGCACCGCCGACCTGACCTCCGGCACCCAGACGGCGCTGCAGTTCCAGGTGCTGCGCGACGGCCGCCCGGCGACCCTGGAGCCGTACCTCGGCGCCTACGCCCACCTGTCCAACTTCGAGGTGCGCACCCAGGGCCTCAAACACCTGCACCCGATCGCGACCAGCGCCGACGGGTCCGCCCCGGCCGACGGTGTGCTGGCCTTCCACGCCGCGTTCGCCGAGCGCGGCGACAAGCGGATGTTCCTCCAGTTCCAGGCGGGCGGCCAGGTCCGCCAGGTGGAGTTCACCATCTTCACGACCTGACCGTGGACGGCCGGTTGCCGTTGTTGTTGCGGTGCCTGTCGCAGCGGATCGCGGTGTCGATGCCGGGGCGCATCGAGCAGTGCACGTCGTGGCAGATCGGTGTCGACGGGTCCCCCGGGGGAAGGTAGACGGCCCGTTCCTCCGGGGTGATGTCGCGGGCGATCGCCCGGCAGATCTTCTCCACGGCAGCGGCCGGGGTGGCCGCCGTGACCTGCCACAACCGCACGGTCGCGTCCTCACCGGCGCTGGCCAGGGTATGCCCGTCGGGGCTGAACGCCACCGACGACACCGCGCCCCGGTGCCCGTCCAGACGGGTATGGAACTGGCCGGTCGCGGTGTCCCACAACCGGACGGTGGTGTCGACACCGCCGGTGGCCAGCGTGCGGCCGTCGGGGCTGAACACCACCGACAGCACGGCGCCGGTGTGCCCGTCCAGACGGCTCCGGAACCGGCCGGTCGCGGTGTCCCACAACCGGATCGTGGCGTCGACGCCCACGGTGGCCAGCGTGCGGCCGTCCGGGCTGAACGCCACCGCCGTGACGGCGCCGGTGTGCCCGTCGAGCCGGACCACCACCTGACCGCTGCGGGTGTCCCACAGGCGGACCCGGTGGTCCGTGCCACTGGCCGCCAGGATCCCTCCGTCGGGGCTGAACGCCAGCGACGAGACCGGGCGAGGCTTGGGCGGTGTCATCGTGGCCCGGGTCTGGCCGGCGGCGACGTCCCACAGCCGGGTCGTGGTGTCCGCGCCGCCGGTGGCCAGAGTCGCTCCGTCCGGGCTGAACACCACCGCCGCCACCGGGCCCAGGTGCCGGCTCAGCGTCAACCGGGAACTGCCGTCGGCCGTACCCCAGAATCTGATCCGGCCGTCCAATCCTCCGCTGGCCAGGGTGCGCCCGTCAGGGCTGAACGCGACCGCCTCCACCGGGCCCACGTGTCCGGCCAGCGTCAACCCGGAGCGGCCGTCGGCCGTACCCCAGAATCTGATCCGGCCGTCGTTTCCCGCGGAGGCCAGGGTGCCGCCGTCCGGGCTGAACGCGACGGCCGTGACCGCGCCGGTGTGGCCGGTCAGCGCGATCCGGGTCTGCCCTCCGGTGACGTCCCAGAGCCGTGCGGTGCCGCTGGCCCCGCCGGTCGCCAGCGTGGTGCCGTCCGGGCTGAACGCGACGGCGGTGACGCCGCCGGTCAGCAGGCTGCGAGCGGTCTGCCCGGCGACGTCCCAGAGCCGGGTGGTGTCGTCGTCGCCCGAGGAAGCCAGGCTACGGCCGTCGGGGCTGAACGCCAGGGAGTGGACCTCGCCGGCGTGGCCGGGCAGAGGGGCGTGCAGCCGCAGGCCGGCGACATCCCAGAGGCGGATGACCCGGTCCTGACCGCTGGAGGCCAGCGTGCGGCCGTCCGGGCTGAACACCACCGACAGCACGGCGCCGCGGTGGTGGCTGACGGTGGCCCGCAGCGCCCCGGTCTCGGCGTCCCACTGCCGGACCGTGCCGTCCTGGCCGCCGGTAGCCAGGGTACGGCCGTCCGGGCCGAAGGCTATCGAGCGCACGTCGCCGGTGTGCCCGACCAGGTCGGCACGGACCTCGCCGGCGTCCACGTCCCAGAGCCGGGCCATGCCCTGTCCCCCGGCCACCGCGACGGTGCGCCCGTCCGGGCTGAAAGCCACCGACAGCACGGCCCCGGTGTGGTGGGTCAGGATGCCGCGGGCGGCCCCGGCGGTGTCCCACAGCCGGACCGTGCCGTCCTGGCCGCCGGTGATCAGAGTGCGGCCGTCGGGGCTGAACACCACCGACAGCACGGCGCCGGTGTGCCCGGTCAGGACGCCCCGCAGCTGCCCGTCGCCGGCGCCCCAGATCCGGGCCGTCCCGTCGTCGCCGCTGGTCGCGACGGCTCCGCCGTCCGGGCTGAAGACGATCGACCGCACACTGCCCGGATGTCCGGCCAGGCTGTGCCGCAGCGGCCGGGCCGCCGCCGTGTACAGGCTGCTCAGCGCCTCGGCGGTGGGTTCCACCTGGTAGGCGCGGATGGCCAGCAGGGCGGCCAGGTCCGGGTCGGAGGCGGCCAGCGCCGTGGACTGGGCAGCGAGCTGCCGGGACAGCGCGGTGCCCTGCGCGGTGATCGCGGCCCGCCGGTGCCACAGCGCGATCCCGGTCGCGGTCAGGCTCACCACCAGGAGCACGGCCAGAGCCGCGGTGATCCGGTGTGCCCGGCGGGTCCGGTACAGCTGGTTCTGGCGGCTCATGGCCAGGAACCCGGCGATCGGCTCGGGCAGGGTACGCCGGGCCGACCAGTCGGTGCCCTCGGCCAGGTCGGTGCCCTGCAACAGATCACCGGGATGGTGACTGGCCACCCAGCGGGTGTGCCGCTCCCCGGCCCGGCGCAGCCAGTCCTGGAACCGGTGGTCCTGGTTGACCCAGCCGCGCAGCACCGCCCAGTCACGGATCAGGGCGTCGTGCACGAGTTCCGCGGTGGGCACCCCGGCCGGATCGGTGACACCGGTGGTGACCAGCCGGTACGCGGTCAGCGCGGCCAGCACCTCGTCAACGGTCCGCCCGGCGGGTACGTCATCGTCCGCTGGATCCATTCGCACACCCGCGACGGCGTCACCGGGGGGCCTGGCAAGATCACGCAGCACCGCGATCGGGACTCGCTGGCGGGCCGCCGGAACCCGCCCGGCCTCGTCGGCCGGCCGGACCAGGGCGGTCAGGATGCGCTGTGCGGTCGGCCGCCGGTCCGGCGGCAGCTGCTGCAGCGCGGTGTCGCACCACATCGCGAGGGCGCCACTGACCCCGCCGATCCGCTGGTACGCCTCATGGGTGAGACAGCCCCGTTCGCGGCGCTGCCAGAGCTGTTCGAGGGTGAGCTCCAGCAGCGGGAGAACGGTGGCCGGGGCCTGCCGGTCGACGGCCAGGGTGTCGGTGATGATCCGCTCGGCCAGGCCCTCCTGGTAGGTCAGGGCGGCGGCCACGGCGGGCCGGGTGACGATGTCGCGCAGGTCCTGCATGCCCAGCATGGTCGGCACGTTGACCACACCCGGCGCCATCAGGTCCAGCAGAGCGGGCGCCTCGGACGCCAGCCGGGGATAGAAGTCGTCCCGCATGACCAGGATGACCGTCGTGTCGGGGTCCTCGTCGCCGAGCACGGCGGTGAGCCGGTCGAGGACCTCGCGCCCGCCGCCCGGCGCCAGCAGTTCCTCGAACTGGTCGACGACCACCAACCGCCGCCCGCCGGAGTCGAGGGCGGCCAGCAGATCCTGGCCGGGCCGTGTCACCACGGTGGTCCAGCGATCACTGCCGGGAAGCTGGCCGTCCGCCAGCGCGGGCAGCACACCCGCCTGGACCAGCGACGACTTCCCGGCGCCGGACGGCCCGAGCAGCAGCACCCCGCGCGGGTGGGCGGCCAGGCCGGCCAGCACCCGCTGGATCGCGACGTCCCGGCCGTGGAAGAACGTGGCGTGCTCGGCGGTGAACGTCTCCAGTCCCCGGAACGGGCAGGACTCGGTGGGAACAGCCCGGCGCCGGACCCGGGCCTCGGCGACGTCCCGGGTCATCACTGCATGCCACCGCGTCCACCGGCCGAGATCCGGATCGGGCGCGCCTTGATGCAGCGCGCACGCCAGCACGAACGCCTCGACGAACTCCGCGGAGGGCGCCGAGCGGCCGGTCAGCTTGTCCTGGATGGTGCCGCGGGTGTACGGGCTGCCCACCTTGCCGGTCAGCCGCTCCAGATCACGGACCGACGGGCCGCCGGAGTCGATCTGGAGCCGCCGGAGCCGCGCGGCGAAAACCTGGACGGGATCGTCCTCGGACACGTCACCCCCATTGATAGCGACGCCTGTCCGGGATCCGTCCGGGACCGTTGCCGGACGGTCGACCGGACAGCTGCCATCGGAAGGCATCGAAGTCCGATGCTGTCAGGGCGACCACCCGAACCGGGCCGACCTGACAGGAACCCGACGTGTCAACGAAAGGCACACCATGAATCTCCGTAAGGTCGCCGGACTGGTCGGCGCGCTTGTCGTCTCGCTCGGCATCGGCCTGGCCGGCCCGGCACAGGCCGCCGACAAGGCCCCGGCGCCACTGGCTGCGGGCGTCGTCAACCTGGTCAACAACGTCTCCGGCAAGTGCGTCGAGGTGAAGGACGCCTCGAAGAGCAACGGCGCGCGCATCCAGCAGTGGACGTGCGGGTCGGACAGCCACCGCCGGTGGATCGCGAACGACCTCGGCAACGGGTACGTCCAGTACGCCAACGTCAACAGCGGCCGCTGCCTTCAGGCCATCTGGGGCACGATCAGCGTCACCCAGACCGACTGCAACGCCTCCGACCAGAGTCAGTGGTGGCGCTGGGCGCCCGCGAACAACCTGGGCGACCAGTGGCTGGTCAACCCCACCCCGTGGGGTGACTCCTGCCTGGCGCTGATCCCGTTCTCCTGGCTGAACGGCCGGATCATCGGTCTCGCCGACTGCGGGCCGACCAACTCGGCGCACCTCTGGCACTCGGTGTCCGTCTGACCTGACCCGATTACGGCCCGTCGCCCGCTTTTCGCAGGCGACGGGCCGTTGGCCGTTTTTGACCCTTACGGTATGACCAGGAAGATATATAAGCTCATCACTATGCCCGGGTCATAATTTATCTACACATTGCCATGTGTGGATATCTGGTTCGGGAGGAACCGCGTGAAGAAAACCCTCGCGCTGGCCGGCGTAACCGCGCTGGTCGGCAGCGCCCTCGTGGCCACCGCCGCGAGCACCTCGGCAGCCCCGCCGCAGCCCAAGCCCCCCACCGAAGCTCAGGCCGTCACTCGTTCCGACGGTCTGATCAACGCCCGGCCGGCAGCGATCGCCGCCGCGAACGGCGAGTCGTACACCGCCTACCGCACCAAGGTCGACGCCGACGGCGACGCCCACGTCCGCTACACCCGCACCTACCAGGGCCTGCGCGTCTACGGCGGCGACTTCGTCGTGCACACCGACGCCAACGGAACCCTCACCGGCACCTCGGTGGGGCTCGCCGCACCCCTGGCACTGGCGACCACCCCGAAGGTCTCCAGCGCCAAGGCGTTGACGGCGGCCAAGTCCCGGTTCGAAGGCACGCTGACCGCGAACGACCAGCCCGAGCTGTTCGTCGACGCGAGCAGCGGCCGCGGCCGGCTCGCCTGGGAAACCGTGATCCACGGCTGGGCGCCCGACAAGCAGACCCCCTCCCACCTGCATGTCATCACCGACGCGCTGACCGGCGCGCACATCGGCGAGTACGACGAGATCGAGTCGATCGCGGGCACCGGCGCCAGCATCTACTCCGGTCCGGTCGCCGTCGAGACCACGCTGTCCGGCTCCACGTACAGCCTGATCGACCCGACCCGCGGCAACGGCCGCACCTGCGACATGAACAACGGCACCAGCACCTGCACCACGCTCACCGACGACGACAACGCCTGGGGCACCGGCACCACCGCCAGCCGCCAGTCGGCCGCCGTCGACGCCCACTTCGGGGCCGCGGTCACGTTCGACTACTTCAAGAACGTGCACGGCCGCAACGGCATCTTCGGTGACGGCCGCGGCGTGCCCTCCCGGGTGCACTACGGCAACGCGTACGTCAACGCCTTCTGGGACGGCGCCCAGATGACCTACGGTGACGGAGCCGGAAACGCCAAGCCGCTGGTGTCCCTCGATGTGGCGGGCCACGAGATGTCGCACGGCGTCACCGAGAACGTGGTGTCCGGCGGCCTCACCTACTCCGGCGAATCGGGCGGCCTCAACGAGGCGACGAGCGACATCTTCGGTACGGCCGTCGAGTTCTACGCGAACACGACGTCCGACCCGGGCGACTACGACATCGGCGAGAAGATCGACATCCGGGGTACCGGCGCGCCGCTGCGCTACATGTACAACCCGACGCTCGACGGCTCGTCCCACGGCTGCTGGTCGACCAGCACGAACAGCGTCGACGTGCACTACTCGTCCGGCCCGGGCAACCACTTCTTCTTCAACCTGGCCGAGGGCACCGGCGCCACCGCGTACGGCACCTCGCCGGTCTGTGGCAGCGCCGCCCCGGTCACCGGCATCGGCCGGGAGAAGGCCGAGAAGATCTGGTACCGGGCGCTGGACGTGTACTTCACGTCCAACACCCGCTACGTCAACACGACCACCCCGGCGAACACCTCCCGCGCCTACACCCTGTCCGCCGCCACCGACCTGTACGGGCTGTGCTCGACCGAGTACAAGGCCGTCCAGGCCGCCTGGACCGCGGTCAACGTCGCCGGCAACGACCTGGAATGCCCGGTCACCAACGACTTCTCGGTAGCCGTCGACCCGGCGACCCTGACGCTCGACCCGGGCACGTCGGCCACCGTCACGGTGACCACGGCCAGCGTCAACGGCGAGGCGCAGACCATCGACCTGACCGCGTCCGGCGTGCCGGCCGGCGTGACCGCCACGTTCAGCGAGCCGTCGGTGACCGCCGGCGGCACGTCGACGCTGACCCTCGCCGCCTCCGAGGACGCCGACAGCGGCCAGTACACCGTGGTGGTGACCGGCACGTCCCCGGCGACGATCCGCCGGGCCAACGTCGGACTCACCGTCAACGGCCTGCCCGGCTGCTCCGGCAGCAACGCCTCCGACGTCGCGATCCCGGACAACACCACGGTCGAGTCCACCATCGTGATCAACGGCTGCGCCGGCAACGCGTCGGCGAGCAGCACGGTCGAGGTGCACATCATCCACACGTACGTCGGTGACCTGGCATTGTCGCTGGTCGCCCCGGACGGCACGGTCTACTCGCTGCGCGCCCGAAGCGGCGGCAGCGCCGACAACATCGACGCCACCTACACGGTCAACCTCTCCACCGAGGTGGCCGACGGCCCCTGGAAGCTCCGAGTCCAGGACGCCGCCAGCCTCGACACCGGTTACATCAACAGCTGGACCTTGAACCTCTGACCCACCCGAACGGCGGGTCCCCGGCCCAAACCCGGAGACCCGCCGTTCACCCACGTTTCCACCCACTTTCTACCGATTTCACCCCCACGCGTCTTCCGCCCCGCAACCCAACCTGGGTGAACAACGGCGCGAAACGAACCACAGGCCGGCACGCGCCCCACGTTTCCGCCCCGCGCGCCGCGCGCCGCGTTCGGCCCCGCGCGCCGCGCCCCGCGCCCCGCGCCCCGCGCCCCGCGCCCCGCCCCCCCCGCCCCCCGCCCCCCCCCCCCCGCCCCCCGCC